>JAUXIO010000011.1 GCA_030620975.1 Dehalococcoidia bacterium
TGTAAAGGAGGTAGATAAGAGAAAATGGATTTTGAGCTAAGTGAGCAGCATTTAGCACTAAGGACAATGGTGAGGGATTTTGCCGAGAAGGAATTGGAGCCAGTAGTTGCTGAGTGCGATGAGGCTAATAAATTTCCCGCAGAGGTTGTTCAGAAAATGGGGGAATTGGGGTTGCTGGGTTTATCTTTTCCCGAGAAGTATGGTGGTAGTGGGGCTGACCACTTATCTTATGCTATTTTATTTGAGGAGTTAGGCAGAGTTGATTTGGGGACAGCTCTAACTGTAGATGCCGACTCTACTTTGGGCGGTTTTCCTATTTACACTTTTGGCAGTGAGGAACTGAAGCAGAAATGGCTGGTTCCGCTGGCTCAGGGCAAGATATTGGGATGTCAGGGTTTGACTGAGCCCGGTGGTGGCTCTGATACTTATTCTAACACACTGACGACAGCCGTTTTGAAGGATGATGAATGGGTTATCAACGGCAGCAAATCATTTATAACTAATGCTGGCGCTCCCAATTGTGGCTTTTGTAACGTGGCCGCGTTTACTGGTATTCGCGCCGATGGCAAGAGAGGCATCAGTCAGATTCTTGTTCCTATAGGTACTCCTGGTTTTACCGTAGAGCCACATTTGAATAAGCTCGGTTTTCGAACTTCTGTTACTAATGACTTGTCCTTTGATAATGTTCGAGTACCTAAAGATAATGTTGTTGGAGTGGTGGGGAAGGGACTTAGCCAATTTATGTCTACGCTGGATGAGGGGCGGCTTACTATTGCTGCCATGGCTGTGGGAATGTCTCAACGCTGCCTTGAGTTATCTTTAGCCTATTCTAAGGAAAGAGTTGCATTTGGACAGCCCATATTCAGTTACCAAGGAATTCAATATAAGTTGGTGGATATGGCTGTAAATGTAGAGATGGCTCGGCTGTTAACTTACAAGTCAGCGGTGCTTGAGGATCAAGGTAAGCTTAAGGAGTTCACTAAAGAAGTGGCTATGGCTAAGTACTTTGCCGCTGAAATGTGCAAGACAGTGGCTGCAGATGCGGTTCAGATACATGGCGGTTATGGTTACGTCAAGGATTATCCGCTTGAGCGATATTATCGAGATGCTCCTTTGCTAGCTATCGGTGAGGGAACTTCGGAAGTTATGCGGATAGTGATTGCTCGCGATCTTTGATATTTAGCGAAACTTATTTGAAGCCCTAGCTCTGTGGGTGATACTTTTCATTGCCTTTGGGGCTAGGGTTTCGCGCGATTTTGCTTGCCGCAGGGCAGGTGAGCTTTATTTGACATAAAGTAGCGCTGCAGATATTGCCCGGTGAGAGAATTTTCCATTTTTGCCAATTCTTCGGGAGTACCGGTAGCCATAATGTAGCCACCCTCATCGCCGGCACCGGGGCCGAGGTCAATGATATAATCGGTATTCTTTATTACATCAAGATGGTGCTCAATGATAATTACCGTATTAGCGGCATCCACCAGACGCTGAAGTACGCGCAGTAGGTAGGCAATGTCTTCAAAGGAAAGGCCTGTAGTGGGTTCGTCAAGGATATAAAGGGTTTGGCTTGTAGCGCGTCGCGATAGTTCAGTGGCGAGTTTTACTCGCTGGGCTTCGCCGCCAGAGAGGGTAGGTGCCGGTTGTCCCAGCTGGATGTATCCCAGTCCAACATCCCGCAAGGTTTCTAATTTGTTTTTAACCCGCGGAAAATGTACAAAGAAAGTTAGAGCCTCATCCACGTTCATGTCCAGGATTTCGGCGATGCTCTTCCCTTTAAAGCGAATTTCTAGAGCTTCCCGATTGTAGCGTTTCCCCTTGCATATTTCGCAGGGGACGGTAACGTCGGGTAGAAATTGCATCTCAATTTGAACATACCCTTGTCCCTGACAAGCCTCACAGCGTCCGCCTCTTACGTTGAAGGAGAAACGTCCCGGTGGGTACCCGCGCATTCGAGCTTCGGGTACAGCAGCAAAGAGTTCACGAATGGGAGTGAATGCCCCGGTGTAAGTAGCCGGGTTACTGCGTGGAGTCCGTCCGATGGGGGACTGGTCAATATTAACCACTTTATCGATGTGCTCGATGCCGATGATGTCATCGCATTCTCCGGGCCTATCCTTTGCCCGATAAAATGTCTGAGCCAATCTCTTGTACAGTAGCTCATTGATGAGGGTGCTCTTGCCGCTGCCCGAGACACCGGTAACACATATGAACTTGCCCAATGGAATATGAACATCAATATTTTTCAGGTTATTTTCACGAGCACCTTTAATTATTAACTCCTTGCCTGAGCCAGGACGCCGATGCTGAGGTAGGGGAATCCGTTTGGTTCCCTTGAGATATTGTCCGGTTATTGAATCGGGACAATTTACGATGTCTTTTAGCGTTCCGGTGGCGACAATTTCCCCTCCACGCTCGCCAGCCCCGGGCCCCATATCGATGATGTAGTCAGCAGCTCGCATCATAGCCTCGTCGTGTTCAACGATGAGTATAGTATTGCCTAGGTCTCTTAAGCGCTTCAGCGTTTTTATGAGGCGGAACTCATCGGCGGAGTGTAGGCCTACCGTGGGCTCATCACAGATATAAAGCACTCCGGTGAGCCCACTGCCAATCTGAGTGGCCAAGTGGATCCTTTGTGCTTCACCACCACTTAGCGTTGCTGAAGGTCGATCTAAACTGAGATAGCCTAAACCTATGTCTTTGAGGAAACCGAGGCGGGCATGAATTTCCTTGATAATCTGTTGACCTATCATAAGTTCTCGAGTAGTGAGTATGGGTTTATTATTGTTGTCTCCAATTAGTCGCCTTGCCCAGTTTAATGCTTCTGTGATAGATAATGCGGCTATATCCATAATATTCTTGGCGGCAATGGTGACTGCTAGAAATTCTGGTTTGAGTCGCTTTCCGTGGCAGACTGGGCAGGGGCTGGAGGACATATAGCGCTCGATGTCAGCGCGAATGCTGTCAGATTCGGTTTCTCGATAGCGGCGTTCCAAATAAGGGATTACCCCTTCAAAGTTAGTGTAATACTCACGAATTCTGCCATAGCGGTCTTCGTATCTGGTTGGGAGCATATTACCGCCGTTGCCAAAGAGTATTAGGTGGAGGTGATGGCTGCCCAGGTTTTTAACTGGCATAGATAGGGAGAAGCCGTAGCGCCGGGCTAAAGATTCAAGAATACTACTATACCAAGTAGCCATCATACCATTTCGCGTCCAAGGCTGAATAGCTCCCCTAGCTATACTCAGGTCTTTATTGGGGATGACTAGATCAGGGTTGACCTCTAGTTTACGGCCAAGACCGCTGCAAGCTGGACAGGCACCATAAGGGCTATTGAAGCTGAAAGTTCTAGGGGTAATTTCACCAAGATTAATATTGCAGTAGACGCAGGCAAAATGCTCAGAGAAGAGTAATTCATCCCCATTGATAATGGAGATGAGTGCTGTTCCACCTCCAAGCTTCAACGCCGTTTCTATAGAATCTGCGGTGCGGCTGATATTTTCGCCTTGACCCATTTGCAGCCGGTCAATTACAACTTCTATGGTGTGTTTTTTATTCTTGTCCAATTCAAGTTCTTCGGAGAGGTCATAAATGTGCCTATTGACCCGGACTCGGACGAATCCCGCCCTGCGTAAGTTATCAAATATTGCCTGGTGTTCTCCTTTGCGGTCTCTAACTAGCGGTGCCAGAATCATGATTCGTCTTCCGCTGGGTATTTCTTGCACGGCGTCAACAATTTGCTGGACTGTCTGGCGGGAGACTCTACGTCCACATTCGGGGCAGTGGGGGTGACCGACGCGGGCGAAGAGAAGACGCAAATAGTCATAAATCTCGGTTACCGTGCCCACGGTGGAACGAGGGTTGTGGGATGGGCCCTTTTGGTCAATGGATATGGCAGGGCTGAGCCCTTCAATATAATCAACATCCGGCTTTTCTATCTGACCCAAGAATTGGCGAGCGTAAGCAGATAGCGATTCCATGTAGCGGCGTCGGCCTTCAGCATATATAGTGTCGAAGGCCAAGGAGCTTTTACCTGAGCCAGAGACGCCGGTGATAACTACTAGTTTATCGCGGGGGATGATGACATCTATATTTCTAAGGTTGTGCTCTCTTGCCCCTTTAACAATTATGGCATTTGGCGGCATATGTATCTTCTTTGGATGAAATTTTGGTCGGTCGAGCTAATTTATTGTAGCACGGCGCTAAATGTGCAACAAGAAAAAAGCTAACTTAGCATTTCTCCTGAGGCATGTATCTGTGCTATGATTTCTTAATATAAAAATAGTAATGGAGCTTTGATTTGGGCACAGAAATGATTTTGAAGGTTCTTGTTGTTGGCCCTTTTGCTACCAACTGTTACGTTGTAGGCTCAGAGCCGGCTAAGCAGGGAATGATTATTGACCCGGCTGCTGAGGCTAAGGCTATTTTAGATGCAGTGCATCAGCTAGGGATATCGATATCATTGATTGTGGTTACTCATACTCATATTGACCATATCGGTGCTGTTCGTGAGATTAAGCGGGAGACCAACGCTGACTTTGCCCTTCATGAGGCGGAGGGAAGGGGAATAGCTCAAGTAATTAGCCGCTTGCCTCAACCGGATAGATTATTGAAGGATGGGGACACGATAGATATTGGCGATTTGCATTTTCTAGTTTTGCATACTCCAGGTCACAGCCCCGGCGGCATTAGTCTTTTGGGACACGGAGTTGTTTTCTGTGGTGACACGCTTTTCAAGCTGGGTATTGGTAGAACAGACCTTCCCGGCTGCAGCCATAACCAGTTAATAAGCAGCATTCAGAGTAAGCTCATGGTATTGCCTGATGAAACCATCGTTCTGCCTGGCCATGGACCGTGGACTACAATAGGTGACGAACGTCGGATGAACTCATTTTTGCTTGGTTAACTTTTGAGATTGAATAGAAGAAGCCCCGTCATTGATGACGGGGCTTCTTTTGGTAGCCACTATAATTTAGTCTTATCTCTTTGTATTACAGCAGGGAGCCAGCAACTATAGCAGCAGCAAATAGAATAGCTAAGGTATTCATTACCTTAATTAGCGGGTTGATTGCTGGACCGGCTGTATCTTTACATGGGTCGCCAACTGTATCACCAACAACGGCTGCGGCATGGGCTGGAGAGCCCTTACCGCCTAGGTTGCCATCCTCAATGTATTTTTTGGCATTATCCCAGGCAGCGCCTCCAGTGGTCATTTGTAGTGCCAGGAATAGGCCAGTTATTATGCTGCCCATCAAAAGACCACCCAGCGCTAAAGGTCCGAGCAAGAAACCAACTAAAAGAGGGGACAATACTGCGAGAAGCGCTGGGAATATCATACCTTTAAGGGCGGCGCCAGTGACTATGCTAACGCACTTGCCGTATTCTGGCCTGCCAGTCCCTTCCATTATTCCCTTTATTTCTCTAAATTGCCTTCTAACTTCCTCGATTATGCTATCGCCAGCTTTACCCACCGCCATCATGCAGCTGGAGCTGAAGACGAATGGTATCAAGCCACCAATAAGTAGGCCGACTATTATTCTTGGGTCGCCGAGGTTAAAGGCGGAAAGTGGTATTTTTACCTCTTGTATGTAAGCGGCGAATAGAGTAAGTGCTGCCAGAGCAGCAGAGCCGATGGCAAATGCCTTGGTAACTGCCTTAGTGGTATTTCCTACCGCATCTAGGGCATCGGTTACTTTTCTGGTCTTTGGGTCTAGGCCCGCCATCTCAGCAATGCCACCAGCATTGTCGGTAGCCGGTCCATAGGAGTCTAGGGCGATGATCATGCCGGTGAGCGAAATCATGCCCATCACGGTTATTCCCATGCCATATAAACCACTGTTAAAAGCAGCAATATTGCTGGTATCAGCGAAGAAAGCTGCACCTCCAGCTACAGCGAAGGAGCCTATTATTGCAGCACAGATTACCAGCGCTGGGAAAGCGGGAGCAACTAAGCTATTAGCCAGCCCAGTAATTATATTGATCGCCGGTCCACTCTGTGATGCCTTGGCAATATTTTTTACTGGACTGAACCTCGTTGCAGTATAGTACTCGGTGATCATGAAGAGTAGCGGTGCTATAGCTAGGCCTATTAGTGAGCAATAGAATAGGCCCATGTCGTTTACGATGTATTTAGTGATAAAGAAGAAACATATGGCTGCCACAATGGCAGTAGCGTATACGCCTTTGTATAGTCCAGACGTGATTCCCTGCCCTTCTTTTATCCGGACAAAGAAAGCACCAATGATTGTGGCTAAGATAGCTACTGCGCCCAGCATCAGGGGGTATATTATATATGAGACATTCTGGTCATACAGGAACCAGCCCAGAAGCATGGCTGCTATGGCAGTAACGGCATAGGTCTCAAATAAATCCGCACCCATGCCGGCGCAATCACCGACGTTATCACCTACCTGGTCGGCGATGACTGCTGGGTTTCGTGGGTCATCTTCAGGTATGCCTTTTTCAATTTTTCCCACCAGGTCAGCGCCCACATCAGCGGCTTTGGTATATATGCCACCGCCTATTCTGGCAAATAAACTCATCAAGCAAGCGCCAAAGCCAAATCCAACCATTAGCGTTGGGTCTCTAAACCAGACGTAGAATATACCTAAACCAAGTAGCGATAGCCCGGCAACGCACATCCCGGTCACCGCCCCAGATCTAAACGCCAGCGACAACGCCTTCGGTGTACCCTCACTGGCTATGCTGGCTACGCGGGTGTTTGCTCTGGTAGTGACGCTCATTCCAATATAGCCAGCCGCCCCTGAGAATATGGCTCCAACGATAAAGCCCACTCCAGAATTCCAGTTTATGGCAAAACTCAAAATCAGGGCGATGATGACGCTGAAGATAGCCACCACTTTGTATTCCCGATTCAGGAAAGCAACTGCACCTTCCTGAATTGCACCAGAGATTTCCTGCATCTTGGCAGTTCCTTTGTCCTGCCTCAGCACGAACATCGCCAGATATACAGCAAAAAGTATACCAACAATGCCTGCTATCAATGGCACAAAGGCTAAATCCATTTGGGCCTCCTTTCACATTACTAAAAATTCTTATACCAAATTAGAAACTCTAACACACCTAAATAGCCAGGTCAAGCTATGTAAGAAGACCACCCCTCTCCGCCAGCTAGGATAATTTAAAAGTGGCTTAGTTGGCTTCATGGTCAGCTTGTTTCACGAGAGTTTCCAGTCTAGTTTGAAACTGCTTTTGTCTTAAGGCCATGGTTAAATCTCCCCGAGTTCTTTCCAAAATACCCCGGACTGCGTCGCTGGTTCGTCTCAAGCCATAGGTAATAGCTTCGGGAAAATCCATAGTCATTAACATTGTATAGATGTTGTCCATTGTGGTTAGCAGCTCTTCACACCGAGAAAGGTCATCTCGCCTCAGACTATCTAGCAGATAGCGCCTCAATTCACCTACAGCTTCTCCCAATCCGTTGAGGTAAGCTGGATAGTTAACTCCCAATGCTTTGGGCTCAGGAATGGCTTCATCATTAATCAAAGCCAGAGTAATATATCCCTCGGCAAGCTCCTTCTGGGCATCGTGAACGAAGCGGCTGTAGAGCAAGTCATCGTGCCCATTGAGGATGTGGCTCATTTCGTTGAGCGATTTACTAGCTGAGTTCAACAGTTGCTCGGCTTGAGCTTTTTGTTGGTGATGTATGCTGTGGATAGCGTTGGCGCTGTAACGAATTACTTCACGGCAGAGGCGCAAAGCCTTTTCTCGGGCGGCGTCTTTAACTGAAAGATATAATTGAATCTCTTCGCCGATAGCTTCTAGTTCTTGCATATTTTGGGATGATCTATTTGTCTCAATCTTGTTTTTTCTGCTCACTATACTCTTCTCTTAACACTCTTCTTAAAACCTTCCCCATGGGATTTCTGGGTAATTGATTTACAAATTCTACCGATTGGGGAACGGCATAGTCGACGAGATTCTGCCGGCAGAATTTAATAATTTCCTCTGCTGTGGCGCTCTTTTTCTTCTTTGAGACTACAAAGGCTTTGACTGATTCGCCAAGTTCTTTGCTGGGCATGCCTATAACGGCTGCCTCGGATACGCAGGGGTGGCGATAAATTACCTCTTCTATTTCGCGGGGGAAAATTGTCTTCCCGCCAGTGATAATCATATCTTTCTTTCTGCCAGTCATGTAAATATAGCCCGCCTCATCCACGGTGGCCATATCTCCAGTGTATATATAGCCATTCTTTATGGCTTGAGATGTGGCTTCGGGCATTCTCCAGTAGCCCTTCATTACCTCATCACCCCTGCCTATTATTTCACCAACTTCGCCTGGGGCAACATCCTCGCCGCTCTCGTTAACCACCTTTACCTTGGTATTTATTGCCTCTCTGCCACATGAACCCAATCTTTTCATTTTCTCCAGCGGAGCATCTACCGCATACTCCTCAGGTAACAGATAGGTCAAAACGAAACATTCGCTCAAGCCATAAGATTGGGCGAATATCTTACCAAAGTGCTTAAGTCCCCTCTTTAATATTTCCACCGGTATGGGGGCGCCGGCATAAATTATGCGGCGTAAGCTGCTCAGGTTGTAGCGGTCAATATGAGGGCATGTAATGATTGGGGCAAGTAAGTCAGTTGATGAGTAAAAGATGGTTACCTTGTTGGTCTCTATAGTTTTCAAGATTGTCTCGGCATCGAACTTCTCTGTGCCCACCACGGTTGCTCCTATGTAGAAAGGTGGGAAGGTGGAATAAATAAAGCCGGCATGGCAGTAAGGATAAATAGTTAATAGGATGTCCTCGTGGCTCATTCGGTTTTCCAATATCTGGCCGAGAGCATTAGCCAGAATATTCTTATGAGTCAGCATCACTCCCTTGGGTAAGCCGGTAGTTCCGCCGGTATATGTGATACAGAAGAGGTCATCCTCATTCAGTTCAGTTTTAGGCTCTTCTGGTGGCTGGGATGAAATCAAGTTTTCATAACTTTTTGCTCCGTCAATAAAGTTATGAACTGTTTCTAGTTGAGGGCGGATGGAATTGACTAACTCCGAGTAGTTATCTCCGTAGAATAATGTGTTTGGTTGCGAATTATTGATTATGTAGATGAGGTCTTCACCAATCAAGGTGCGGATTAGCGGGACCATGACTATGCCGCTCTTGGCGGCCGCCCACCATATCTCTGGGTAAAAGGGGCAGTCACCAGCTAAGACAGCTATTCTATCACCCTTGTTTACCCCTAGGTGAGCCAGGGCATTCACCACTTTGTTTACCCGATTATTGAATTGAGCAAAGGTATATTTGATGTCTGCGGAGGTGAAGGCCAGTTTATCGGGGTATCTACGAGAATTTCGAATAATTATATCCCGTAAAATCATCTATTATCCTCCTTGGCAATTTTTGCAATTAGCTGCTGGGTAGCCTTCTTGATATCTTCTTTATTTAAAATGGCGCTGATTACTGCTACTGAATCAACGCCAGTGGCGACAACCTGGTCAATGTTGCCTTCGTTGATGCCGCCAATAGCTACTATGGGTAAGGACACTGCCTGTTTAATCTGGCGCAGTATCTCTAGGCCAACTACGGCAGCATTTTGTTTGGAGGTGGAGGGGAAGACTGAGCCCACAGCTATATAATCGGCGCCCTCTGCTTCTGCTTTTCGGGCTTGGGTTAAGGTGGAAGCTGAATAGCCGATGATTTTATCTATAGCTAGATTTTGTCGAGCTGCAGGTAAAGGCAAATCACTTTGACCGATGTGAAGCCCGTCGGCGTCAGCAGCCAAAGCTAAATCGAGGTGGTCGTTTACTATAAATAAAACATTTGACTCACTGCATAGCTGTTTTAGTTTCTGGGCTGTGGCAAGCCCTTTTACTTTATTAGATTGCTTATCGCGAAACTGGATAATTTTAGCTCCACCTTGGATAACCTGGCTAGCTACTTCAATTTCGTCTCTATCGCCCAGGGCTTGAGTGTCCAGAATGACATAAAGTCCAGCCAATTGATTTAGTTTGTCTCTGCGCAGTATTTTGGAAAGCAGCTTTTGTTCCAGAGTGTAAACGGCAAATCGTGCCCGTTTGAACTTAGAAGAATCAAGTTGCTGGCTTAGCTTTGGAAGCTTGGCTAGCTCTTCCATCACGCGCAACGCTTCTTCTATCCTTTTGGCATTGGCGCTGGCTAGGGTTGATAAATCTTGCCAGCGGGCAGCTTCGGTGTTAACCCCTATATCTTGCTCTGAGTTTCTTTTGGTTAAGAGCTTTATGCTGAGCGGACTGATATTTTGAGCTAAATCATGGCGTATTTCTCTAAATTGTTGACTGAGGTGAGCATCATCAAGAAGAAAGCGGGCAATATCTTCAAGGAGACGCAAGCTCTCTCCGAGGCGATTGGCGTTGGCATCAATGATACGTAGCATCTGGAATGCTTTTCTTAAGGTCTTTCATTTCGCTGGGCAGTTCACCTTCTCTAGCTGCTTTGATGGTTTCCTGGAGGTGAGGGGGCATTTCCTGCCCCATTTCCTTGAATCTCTTTTCTGCCCATCTACCGATATTGCGGGGGTCTTTATAGAAGTTCAGGCTAGAGGATGTTGAGGGTTCACCAGATTCTTCCCATACAGTTTGCATTGATTTGTGGTAGGCGAAACTAGATACGGCGCGTACCAAGTCGGTACTGCCGCAAAATGAACATTTGGGAGTTAAAGGGGTGGAAACACTTTTTGCTAGAAGAGTTGTTTTTTTATGGCATGCTTGACACAGGAACTCGTAAATAGGCATAGCAGAAATCCTTTTGGAAATTATAGCATAAAGGTTAAGAGAAGTTTAGCTAACGGCATTTTCAATAAGCTCGATATTGCTGGCTTTGCCTGCTTGGTCTAATTCTACTGCCACAACATCAATGCGCCATAAGGAAGCTAACCCTTTGTGGCTGCTCAAATAGCAAAGGGCCAAAGTAATGAGTTTATCCCTTTTGGCGCGCGTTATTGATTCTTCGGGACTGCCGAAGTTGGTGCTACTCTTGGTGCGTACTTCAGCAAAGACTAAGTAGTCATTTTGCTGAGCGACGATATCGATTTCACCTTGGGGACAGCGGAAGTTGGTTTCTAGGATACGGTAGCCCTTCTTCTTAAGGAAGTTTTTGGCTAATTTTTCTCCCAGGTCACCAAGCTGTTTACGCTTCATTTTGCTTTATTAACTCTCTAACCGGGGCGAAAGAGCGCCGATGAATGGTTGAGGGACCTAGCTGGCGAAGGCAGGAAAGATGCTCGGCCGTTCCGTAACCTTTATGATTAGCCAGCCCATAGCCAGGATAGATTTTATCAAACTCTACCATGATATGGTCCCTGGTCACCTTGGCAATAATGGAGGCACAGGCAATGGAAAGACATAATTTGTCACCTCTAGTTATGCCCTTTTGAGGAATAGCAAGCTGGGGCAGGGTTATCCTGTCAATGAGGAGGAAGTGAGGTAAGTGTGGTAATTGCTCTATTGCTTGTTGCATAGCCAGCTTGGTTGCTTTAAGGATGCCTATATTGTCAATGGCCTGTGATGGCACAATGCCAGTGCTGGTAGCTGTAGCTTCTTTCTGAATCAGGTCATAAAGTAGCTCACGTCTCTTGGGGCTGAGCTGTTTGCTATCTTGAACTAAACTGAGCCAGGGGAAATGGGCATGGCAAGGTAAGATTACGGCGCTGGCTACTACCGGGCCGGCCAGAGCTCCCCGCCCCACTTCATCAATGCCAGCGATAAGTTGGTAATTCTGCGAGTAGAGTTCATTTTCTTCGCTAAAAGTGGGCAATATTGGCATGCTTTACTGCTCACGATTTCCAATGATGCCACCACCCAGAACCTCATCATGCTTATAGAAGACGACAGCTTGCCCCGGGGTGATTGCCCATTGTGGTTTCTGGAACCGAACCTCAGCGGAATCCCGTTTGGGGGAGAGGGTAGCGGGGGCCTCAGGCGATTTATAACGTATCTTGACGGTGGTGAATATGAGCTTACTTGGTGAATTTCCAGTCACCCAGTTTACCTTCTGGGCAATGAGCTTTTGGCTGTAAAGCTCTTCTTTGCTTCCGACCACGATTTTGTTGCTCTCAGTTTCTATTCTTATCACATAGAGAGGTTTGTTTGAGGTAAGGCCTAAGTTGCGTCTTTGCCCAATAGTATAAAAGGCTATGCCCTGATGTTGGCCTACCAGCTTGCCACCTGTATCTACGATGTCTCCGGGGACTGGGGTGAAGTGCTGAGCCAGGAAGGCGCGATAGTTGTTATTGGAGATAAAGCAGGCATCTTGACTATCGGGCTTGTTGATGACGGGCAATGCCTCCTCTTTGGCTAATTGCCGCACTTCGCTTTTAGAGTAATTGCCCAAAGGGAAAAGGAGGTGTTTAAGCTCCTTCTGGCTTAAGGTGCAGAGGAAGTAAGATTGGTCTTTATTGGTGTCAGCGGCTTTAAGCAGGTGATAATTGCCGTTGAAGTGTTTAATTTTGGCATAGTGGCCAGTGGCTAAATAATCGGCGTTTAAAGAAAGCGCTCTTTGGAGCAGCAGGTCAAACTTTATATGCTGATTGCAGGCGATGCAGGGGTTGGGAGTTCGCCCCCGTTTATATTCTTGGCAAAAGTAGTTAACTACATGCTGCTGAAATTCCGTTTTGAAATTAAAGGCGTAAAAGGGGATGTCTAGAATATGGCAAATGTGCTTAACATCGTGGGTACTTCCCGTGGAAGCTTGCCCCAACTCCATGTTTACCCCCAAAACTTCATAGCCAGCTTGTTTGAGCAGGAAAGCAGCCATGCAGGAATCTACGCCGCCGCTCATTGCCACGGCTACTTTTCCCCTAGTCATGCCTTAAGTTTATTCCCCTCTGGAGAGATAGCAGTGAGTTCACCCTTTGCCAGATAATTTTAGCAATCTTTGCTTGAGGTAAGCTGGCATCTATTACTAGCCATCGCTCGGGCTCGGCAGCTACCATCTTAAGGTAGCCTTCTCTTACCCATTGATGGAAGACCAACTCTTCTGCTTCAAAGCGGTCTTTTGCATCACTTTGTTTCCGAGCTAATCCTTTTTCGGCGGGAATGTCTAGAAGGATAGTAAGGCTGGGTTTCAAATTTTGAGTTACTGAGCTATTAATTGTCTCTATAGTTGTCGAGTCTATTCCGCGTCCGTAACCTTGATAGGCAGTGGTGGAATCAGCAAAGCGGTCACAGATAACTACTTCCCCTCTTTTTAAACTGGGGAGAATTATTTCATTCACCAGCTGGGCGCGGGCAGAAGCAAACAGCAACAATTCAGCTTGAGCTGAAATTGGCACCCCCCCTTTTTTCTTTAATAGATACCTTATTTTATCGCCTAAAATTGTACCACCGGGTTCGTGAGTTAATATTGCTGGGGTGCCTTGCTGCTGAAGTTTTTGCCACAGGGCTTTGGCCTGAGTACTTTTGCCACAGCCCTCACCGCCTTCAAAGGTAATAAATGGATTCAAAATTGCTTCTGCTTTCTTTGCCATACCAATTTAGACTCATTGTCTTTAAGTAATGGCTTGATCCTCGGCATTTAACAGGTGAGGATTGGGGCTAGTCGAGAATTTTCCATTTTCAAATCTTGTGCTTACATTATATATAGTATATGTAATAAATAAGGCCGCCGTTGCTATTTTTAATGGTTCTAGCCCTCCTTGGAAATTTTCACCCTTCTTTGCGGTTCTTTACCCAAACTGCGTGAGGCAAGGTTATGGCGTTCAGCTAGAAGGTGCTGCAGACGGCGAATATAGGCATTCTGGGGGCTAAGCTCTACTGCTTGTTGCCGTCCATTTTTCACTTGTGTAACTGCCGTTTCGACTTCCCCTAATGCTGAACCAGCCACTTCATCCCTTTGTTCAGCGTAGAGATTATCCAAACACTGTCTCATCTGAGGCGGGCTGTTGCTTTTGAGTACGTAGATTGGCATATTAATTGTTTCGGCGTCTCTTATTTTTTGAGGCTTTCGCAGGTAATAATTGCGCGTGGTTAATAGCAGTTTAGCTTGCTTGAGGTCAGTGACAATTTGCAGTGGCATTTGCTTTTCCTTGGCGACTTCCTCCAAGCGAAACCGATTAACGCCAAAGAGATAAAGTTGCAGCGATTTTTCCCCTTGATGCTCTTCCTTATTTCTTAATGTGTAGCCCGATGTTACCTTTTGCCTTCTTATCTCTCCAGTTTCATCCAGCCAGCGGACCTCAGCTTGGGGAGTTTGCCCATGCAGGATGGCATCTACGGCTTCGCCCACATCGGGGTGAATACTTACCCTGCTCCAATCCTGAATTTCAACTACTATCTCAAAGGTTGGAGGAGCCTTGCGTTCCAGAATTGTTTTTTGGGTACCGCGGCGTCGTGCCTCTTCATCTCCCAGGGTTACTGTCTGGATACCGCCAACAAGGTCACACAATGTGGGGTTCAGTACCAAGTTGTTCAAGGTATTTCCGTGGGCGGTACCTACCAGTTGTACTCCGCGTTCGGCAATGGTTCGAGCTGCTTGAGCTTCGAGCTCGGTGCCTATCTCATCAACAATAATGACCTGAGGCATGTGATTTTCTACCGCTTCAATCATTACCGCGTGCTGCATGGAGGGGGTGGGCACCTGCATCCGCCGAGCATGACCAATAGCTGGGTGGGGGATATCGCCATCACCTGCGATCTCATTAGAGGTATCAACGACGATTACTCTTTTCTTGAAGTCATCAGCTAGGACTCGGGCTACTTCTCGCAGTATGGTAGTTTTGCCAACGCCGGGTCGACCTAAAAGCAATACACTTTTGCCCGACTCAACGAGGTCCTGAATAATTCGCACGGTGCCAAATATGGCTCTGCCAACGCGGCAGGTTAGGCCAATGATTTGCCCGTTCCGGTTGCGTACGGCTGAAATGCGATGCAGAGTGCGCTCAATTCCAGCGCGGTTGTCACCACTGAAGCTGCCAAGGCGGGAAACTACGTATTCAATATCTGCTTTACGTACTTCTTTGGGGCTGAGGACAACCTCCTGGTGAGGGTAGCGGGCTTCAGGGGTACGCCCCAGGTCTAAAACTACCTCTAGCAATTCACTATAGTTGATTTGCTGGTAAAGTGGCTCGCGAATATGTGGTGGCAGTATATCCAGAAGTAGACTCAGATCGTCAGCGGTTACTTTCTGCAAGGAGCATCTCCCCTCTTCAAAGCTTCAATCAGCATAATAGCGCACTCCTTACCAAACCGAGCCTCCATAAGGGCTTGAACCACCCTGTCCAACTAACAAGGGAGCAATATGCTCCATGGCTAGCTCTCCGATTCTATCCGATAACTGCTATAAAATCCCTCTCTCCAGCCACAGGCTCAGAAATGAAGACGCTGTATCTCCTGGCTTGCCGCCAGCAAGAAGCCTTTCCATTTCATCTTTAACCCATTCCTTTGACTGAGGGCAGCCGTACATTTTGAGTTCATTGACCAGCACGCTCATTACCGCTTCAGGATTATTTTTAAACTGCTCCTTTAATTTTTTAGGATGATATCTAAGCTCCTCTTTTAATTTTCTTTCATCTACTTCCATTCCGTTACCTCCTTGAATTTTTGCTCCCCGGTAGCTTTTCTACCTCTTTTGCAGTTATTTTGCGGCCTTTTTTATTTTATCAAATGTCTGTTTCAAAGCAACTTCAAGCGAGTGCATTCCACTCACAGGCTTGTAGGCGCATCTTGGATAGCCAAAATATGAAATTCCGCTCACCAGCCTCTGTTGGCTAATATTTCCTCCGGAGGTATAGCTTTTATATCCAGCCCGGGCATGGCTTTCCCCAAGGCTTTAGACACCTCGGCAATTATGGCCGGGTCGTGATAGTGGGTAGTTGCCTCGACGATTGCCTTAGCTCTTGACTCGGGGTTGCTTGATTTAAAGATACCAGAGCCGACGAAGACGCCTTCGGCGCCCAACTGCATCATTAAAGCGGCGTCCGCTGGAGTAGCTATTCCACCAGCGGCGAAATTAACTACGGGTAATTTTCCCGTATTATGCACCTCCGTTACTAACTCAAGGGAGGCGGCTAATGCTTTAGCTTGGGCAGCGAGCTCTTCTACGGCTGTAGCTTGAAGCTTGCGAATGCCGCCTTGAACTGCGCGCATGTGCCTTACAGCTTCAACGATGTTGCCCGTACCAGCTTCCCCCTTGGTCCGAATCATGGCTGCGCCTTCGGCAAGGCGTCGCAGTGCCTCACCTAAGTCGAGGCAACCGCAGACAAAGGGGGTTTTGAAATCGTGTTTCCAAACGTGGTGACTTTCATCGGCCGGAGTAAGCACCTCAGATTCGTCAATAAAATCGATGCCCAGTGCCTCTAATATCTGAGCTTCAACAAAATGCCCAATGCGGCATTTAGCCATTACCGGTATGCTCACCGCTTCCATTATGGCTAGAATTACTGCTGGGTCAGCCATGCGAGCTATGCCCCCGCTGGCTCGGATGTCTGCTGGAACTCGCTCTAACGCCATGACGGCGCAGGCCCCAGCCTCTTCGGCAATTTCCGCTTGCTCCGGGGTAACCACATCCATAATTACCCCACCCTTCAGCGTTTGAGCTAATCCAGTCTTAACTCTCCAGTTACCCTTTCCCATTTTTTCCTCGATTTCCATGTGGCACAGCCCTCATTGATACCTTCAGCTGGGCATTTCCAGCTTAATGCATTTTACTATGGTTTAGCTTAATTAAGCAAATGGGCGTTCTCTTCTGTCATTGCGAGAGATTGCCATGCCTTCGGCTCGCAATGACGTGGAAGAAGAGCTGGCAATGACGTGGAAGAAGGGATACGGTATGTCACATTCTAAGTAGCAGATGTCGTTAATCTATCTGAACGAGAGCAACTGAGCTAAGGGTTGGCCCTCAGTTCTTCAATCTCTCTCTCCACCTGTTTTAGTTCTGTCTCTAGCTCTATACCACATCTTGTTCATCTCCTGCTACTGGATTGGACGCCGCGCTGGCACGCCGGGGCGGCGGGGATACTCTTGTGGTGTGGGATGGGTTTTGTCAATGATTACCAAATAACGTTCGTCCTTAAATTCTTCAAGGTCTATTTTCTTTAATTCGCGCAGTTTACCACCTAAGGTATTAATGGCATTGGCGGCATTAGTTAGTTCCCTGCTGAGCTCCCCCTTTTTCTGAGCTATAACTGTGCCACCTATTTGGCAGAAGGGCAAGGTTAGTTCGGCGAGCGTAGGTAATTGGGCCAGTGCTCGAGAGAGTACTAATTGGAATTGCTCCCGATATTGGGGTTGATGAGCCACTTCTTCAGCTCGCCCGGTTATTATTTCTACTCCATCTAGGCCTAGTTGCTTGGTAACATGACAGAGGAAGGCTGTTTTCTTGCTTGTGGAATCAAGGAGCGCCAGTTTTATTTGAGGGAACAGGATTCTAAGGGGGATGCCGGGCAGGCCGGCTCCAGTGCCAACGTCAATGACGCTGAGATTGGCCTCGTTTTTTATTGCCGCTTTATCAATAGCCAAAGTCACAGTTAATGAATCGAGGAAATGCTTTATTTGCACTTTTTCGTAGTTTACTATAGCTGTGAGGTTTATTTGTTTGTTCCAGCTTACTATTTCACGATAGTAGCTGTGAAATTGCTCCAGTTGTCGCGGAGTGAGTTCTACCCCGAGTCTTTTGGCTCCTTGGATAAGCCTTTCCATATCATTTAAATTATAAACATTTTTAAGTTTGGGGACAATTGTGAGAGATTGCCACGCCTTCGGCTCGCAATGATGAGGAAGGAGGAATGCCGTAATGATAAGGAAGAACAGCTCACAGCAACATCTCTTTTTGTCATCTGGGCGAGTACACTTGCCTTCATAATTCTTTCATAGTATATTTAGTTAAGCGAATTGTTTAGCCGCTGGGGGTGCTCAGATAAGGTCGGAGGCTGAGACCCCGCTGATGTGGGGAACCCTGTGAACCTGATCTCGGTAATGCGAGCGTAGGGAAGCGGTAGTCTAAGACCAAAGAGTCTTAATGCTGTTTTTACTACGGCTCTTTGGTTTTCTTTTTAGGAGGTGAAGGTGACTCAACTGGAGATGGCGCGGCGGGGCACAGCTTCACCGCAGATGAAGCTGGTGGCGCAGCGAGAGGGGCTAGATGTGGAATCTGTTAGGCAGGGCGTAGCCGAGGGCAAGATTGTTGTCCCGGCAAATGTCAATCATAGTAATTTAGTTCCCTGTGGGATAGGTAAAGGGCTGCGAACTAAAGTTAATGCTAATATAGGAACCTCTTCCGATTTTGGCACTGTGGAGACTGAGCTTGACAAGTTAAGCGCAGCTATGGAGTCTGGGGCTGATACGGTCATGGACTTGAGCACGGGAGATAATATTGCAGGTGCTCGTCGAGCTATTATCAAAGCCAGCACTTTGGCCGTGGGCACCGTGCCCATTTATCAAGTTGGGATTGAAGCTATTGGGAGGCACGGGGCAATAGTGGACATGACTGTTGATGAGCTTTTTAGCACAGTTGAGCAGCAAGCTGAGGACGGCGTTGATTTCATGACGGTGCATTGTGGAGTGACTCAGTTAGCCGTTGACAGACTGAGGCGGCAGGGGCGAATAACTAATGTTGTGTCCCGAGGCGGTGCTTTCCTCATCGGTTGGATGTTGCATAATGGGCGTGAAAACCCCCTTTATGAGCACTATGAACGTTTGTTAGATATAGCCCATAAGTATGATGTGACTTTAAGCCTGGGTGACGGGCTGCGTCCGGGAAGCTTGGCTGATGCCACTGACAGAGCGCAGATTGAGGAGCTGGTTATTCTTGGTGAATTGGTAGAGCGAGCGAGAGAGGCTGGAATTCAGGTTATGGTGGAGGGGCCTGGGCATTTGCCCTTGGACCAGATTGCTGCCAATGTGCAATTGGAGAAAAGTCTCTGTTCTGGCGCCCCCTTTTATGTTCTGGGACCTCTAGTGACCGATATTGGTGCTGGCTATGACCACATTACCGGTGCCATCGGCGGCGCTGTAGCCGGTGCTGCCGGTGCCGATTTCCTATGCTATGTCACCCCGGCAGAACATCTATCACTTCCCGATGTTGAAGATGTGAAACTGGGGGTGATTGCCTCTTGCCTGGCAGCTCACGCCGCTGATATTGTTAAAGGTGTCAAGGGCGCCAGAGAACGGGATGAAAAGATGTCTGTGGCTCGCAAAAATCTTGATTGGGAAGCTCAGGTTAAGCTATCCTTAGACCCGGAGCTGGTGGCGAAAGTTCACGGCAAGCATGTCTCTTCGGGACCGGCCTGCAGTATGTGCGGCGATTATTGTGCCATGATGCTGGTGGAGAGGTATTTGGGCATTTCAGCGGCCAGACGTCAAATTTGAAGATTCATTTTGACCCGTTGCTTGGCGCAGCAGCTAAAATTAAATTAAAAATTTGTTTCGGAGGGGGTTGATGCATTTAATTGTTGATGGCTATGTAAAGACTCCCGACATTTTGTGGGACGAGGCCTTTCTTTATCAATTGCTGGATTCATATCCAGCTCAGATTGGCATGAGTAAAATTTCGGAGCCCTTTGTAGTTAGATATGAAGGTGGTGAAGCCGAGGACCGGGGGATATCGGGGTTTGTCTTTATCGCCGAAAGCCACATTAGCGTGCATACTTTTGCCGAGCGCGGCTATGTTAATATTGATGTCTTCTCATGCAGAGATTTTGATGTAGAGCGAGCTATCAAAGACATACAAGACAAATTTCAGTTAATAAAATTAAGAAGCTATTTGGTTAACCGAAACTGGGAGGTGGCGCCGGTCAAACCAACGCCGGAGAAATGAAGGGGTCACTTAGCATAGGCAGGGTTCTCGGTGTGCCGTTACGGCTTCATTACACCTGGTTTATTATCTTTGGCTTGGTTGTAATTTCGCTGATAGCCTTCTTTCCGGGCTATTCTCTATGGCAGCGGATATCTCTTGGCATATTAGGCAGCATTCTCTTTTTTGCCTCAATAATCGCCCATGAACTGGCGCACAGCATCGTTGCCATTAGAAATAATATTCCGGTGAAGAGCATTACCCTTTTCGTTTTCGGCGGCGTGGCTCAGATAACCAGGGAGGCGACTCGACCAGTTACCGAGCTGCTAATAGCTGTGGTTGGTCCGCTGTGCAGCTTAATGGTAGCTGGCATCTTTTACAGTTTTTCACTTTTGCTGGCGGGGGCTGGATTAGCTGTGGAGCTATTTCAGTTACTGGCTGTCTTTAATCTAGTTTTGGCCTTATTTAATTTAATCCCCGGGCTTCCCTTAGACGGGGGAAGGGTATTTCGCGCCATTGTGTGGCGGGGCACGGGCAGTTACATAAAGGCGACCAGGGTTGCCTCATTAGTTGGTCGAGCAGTTGCTTATCTGCTCATCGTTGGCGGCATAGCCGGGGCATTTATTACCCGTGACTGGCTTTCCGGCTTGTGGTTAGTTTTGATTGGCTGGTTTCTGGAAAATGCAGCTCGAGCCAGCTATCAGCAGGCTCTGCTGCGGGATGCTCTGGCTGGTTTTAGCGCTCGCGATGTGATGGGTTCGGAGTGTCCCGTTGTCTCCGGGCAGCTTAGCTTGGGGGAGTTGGTCCGAGACCATATTTTAAGTAGGGGGCACAGTTACATTGCGGTAGTTGATAGAGGTAAGCTGGAGGGAATCGTTACCTTGCGCAATGTAAAGGCGGTGGCTCGCAGCCGCTGGGATGTTACCTTAGTTGCTGAGATAATGACTCCAGTTGATAGATTAAAAATAGCCCATCCCGGGCAAGATGTTTTGAGTTTATTGCAGCAGATGGATGAGGTGGGTATAGACCAGATGCCGGTTGTGGAGTCGGGAAGGGTTATTGGCATGGTGGCCCGAGATAGTTTAATTCGCTTCTGGCGCACCCGTGCTGAACTGGGCATGTAACCAAAAATATTTGGTGAGCTATTGACATCGCTGAAAGCTCGTCTTATAATGCCCAGGACGTATAGTGAGGCATGGATAATTATACGTAGATTACCCCTTAGTGTTATATTAGCATAACTGATAAAGGAGGTCTTAATGGGGTGGCGAGTTACAGCTACTACACTGTTCTGCGACGCGGTAAATGATTGGGTGACTGTTATGGTGTATCCAGATGGCAAGAAGGGTTGTGGACACTGGACCAGGTATGGTAAAGTGAGTAGAAAAGTGGGAGACAAGAGATTAGAATGTAATGGTCCCGACTGTGATGTGTGCAATGCCTACAAAGAAGATGTTTCCCGTCGGGATGCTGAAGCGGCTAAGGCTTAAAAGCCAAAGCCGCTTTTTGTTATGTAGATAGGTTTGGTTTAGTTGAAGTAAATTGTTTGACAAAAAGTAAATTGGAAAAGGGGGTGAGCTGCAAGACAGTAAATTAATAAAGATTGAGTTTGACCAAAAAATAATGAGGAGGGAGAAGTGTCAAAGAAATTAATCAGTCTGATGGGAATTCTTCTCAGCTTAGTTTTAGTAATGGCGATGACTGGTTGCGCGGCACCGGCGGCGCCGGCGGCGCCAACGGGGCCCACGGAGGTTAAACCGGTTACGATATCGCTGTACGCGCTGGAGAAGCTGAACACGATAAAACATTCGCTGTATGAACCACAGGATACTGCCGTGTATAAGGTAGTAGTGGAGGTTTCCAACCCCAATGATGAGTGGGTGGAAGTGGACAATCTGACCGTTGAAGTTAGAGCCGAGGACGGCAGCACGGGGTCTGGAGGAGGTCCGGGAGGCACAATATTAATTACGGGGTCAGTGCCCACATTCTATATTCCGGCTGGTGGTGTGCTTGTTACCGAGTATACTTCTACCATAGATTGGTATGGCAATGCTGTTAAGTCCTACCTGACGCGCGGCTGGTGTGGTCCTGATATCCCGGGATATGATACGTGTGGAGAGAGAGTAGAGCCGGGATTTTTCGGGAAAATCAGCAAAGCCGTAGATAATGGGTCAATTGCGGCAGCGATTGACTTGTTTGATAAGTTAGAGGCTCAGGAGTATGTCTATGCTGTAGAGGCGAGTGCCAGCTGCTGGCTTCCTGAATTTCCCGATGCGGGGAGTAAATATAGTAGCCTCAGCGTGAGTTATACTTATGAGGCTCCGCCTCTGGAGTAATTTTAGGGGCTGATTTGCCGTTTAAAATTAAATACGGTTTTGAGAAGGGGCTATTTAAGACCCGATTAAAAGTTAGTGCTTACATAGTGTAAAGCATATGTAAAAGCATATGTAGGTGAGCTTGACAGTTATGGCGCAAGTGATTATATTTGGTAGTTGAAAGGGTTAGTTAAACAGCTAAAGGGGGTTGATAAGTTATGGCTAAATCGATCACTGCTGAGCAATGGGCTGGACTGCAGATGCCGCCTGATGCGGATACCTTTCCCAAGTTGATGAAGCGCAATTATCTGAAGTGGGGAGATAAAAGGGTTGCCTATCGGCACAAGGATTATGGCTATTGGTTGGAGTTCACCTGGAAGGATTATTATGAGCGGGTCAAGTGGCTCTGTGGCGGCTTTATCAGCATGGGCTTCAAGCCCGGTGACAGGGTGTCTATAGTTGGCGAGAATGCCCCGGAGTGGTTCTGGGGGCAGCTGGCAGCTCAATCCGCCGGTGGTGCCTCAGTGGGGCTGTATACTGATTCAACCCCCTCTGAGCTTCAGTTTGTAATTGACCATTCTGATTCAGTAATCGTCATGGCTGATGACCAGGAGCAGGTGGATAAGATATTATCTATCAGAGAGCAATTACCTAAAGTAAAGAAGGTGGTCTTCTGGGATGCCAGGGGGATGTGGGATTATGACGATGAATGGCTACAGGCCTTTGATGACGTTATGGAGATGGGGCAGCAATATGAGAAGGAGCATCCCGGCTTTTTTGAAGAGCTCATTGATAAAACGAGGGGCGATGATGTTGGTGTAGTCCTCTATACCTCAGGAACCACCGGACTGCCCAAGGGCCCGTTAGTTAGTTACGATAATTTGCTCAGCCTCTACAATGGCTGGGATGCTACTTTGCCTTGGTATGGCACAGATGAAAACCTGTCCTTCCTGCCGCCAGCCTGGATTGGCGAGCAGATATTCACGGTAGCCCCCAACCTGGCAAAGGGCGTGGTGGTTAACTTTATTGAGGAGCCGGAGACAGTGCGTGAGGACATCAGGGAGGTAGCTCCGCGAGTGATGCTATTTGGTGCCAGGAACTGGGAGATGTATTGCTCCCTGGTCATGGCGAAGATGATAGATTCCTCAGCCATGAAGAAGCTGATTTACAATATGTTTTTACCTGTGGGCTACAGGGTGTCTGACTTTGAGCAGGAAAGGAAGAAGGTAGGCTGGCTCTGGCGGCTGCTTTACAAGATTGGTTATCACGCCGTCTTCCGGGCGTTGGTGGACAAAGTTGGTTTTTCCAAGACCAGAGTTCCCATTACCGCTGGCGCCGCCCTGGCTCCAGATAATTTCGCCTTTCTGCGTGCCATTGGCATACCAGTAGCTCAGGGTTATGGAGCAACTGAGGTATCGGGTCTTGATGTTGTGCAGCTGCATCCAGAGTACTTCAGATATGAAGGTTCGGGGCAGCCTTTTGCCGGTGTGGAAGTGCGCATAAATGAAGAAGGTGAGATACTTCTGGGTGGTGTGGGCGTAGTTCACGGTTATTATAAGCGTCCAGATAAGACTGCGGAAGCCTTCAAGGATGGCTATTTCTATACCGGTGATGGTGGCTCTATGGACGATGAGGGCGAGTTATACATCATTGACAGGGTTAAGGATATGATGACACTGAGAAGCGGTGAAAAATTCTCGCCTACCTATATTGAGGGAAAGCTCAAGTTCAGCCCATATATTAAAGATGCTTGGGCGATTGGCGGCGGTGACAAAGATTATGTTACTGCGGTGCTCAACATGGATTTTGAGAATACGGGTAGATGGGCGGAGATGAATCACTTAGTCTATACTTCTCACCCTGACCTATCGCAGAAGGAACGAGTGGCGGAATTGATGGCTAAGGAAGTTGAGCGGGTTAACCGCACTTTGCCGGAAAAGGTTAGGGTGAAAAGATTTCTGGTGTTGCATAAAGACTTTGACCCCGATGAGTCTGAGCTTACTAGAACCAGGAAATTAAGGCGGTCATTCTTGGAGAAGCGTTATGATTACCTGGTTAACGGGCTGTATAGTGAAGAGGATACCGTGAATGTTGAGTCAACTATTACTTACCGCGATGGACATTCGTCAGTAATGAGAGTCCCGGTAAGGGTAAACACCATGTGGTGAGTTAAAAGCTGGAAGGTGGTGATAGATAAATGACGACGAGCATTAGAAATATAACCAAGCACAGAGAGCAGCGTTATAGCTATGGCTTGACGCTTCTGCGGGAGGAGATGGAGAAAAAGTATCCCATGCCCAAGGAGGAGGATGTAGGGAAGAAGGTGGTACTCAAGGGCGAGGGCATAAATCTAGCCTTTGGCGGCTTACAAGCTTTGATGGACATCAATTTTGAGCTCAAGGAGGGCGAGCTTCTGGCTATAATTGGACCTAACGGAGCGGGCAAGACATGCCTGCTCAATGTTGTCAGCGGCTTTTATCGCGCTCAGGAGGGCGAGATCTATTACAGAGATAGAAAAATTACGCACATGTCATCTCACGGAATTGCTGAGCTGGGCTTATGTCGCACTTTTCAGAATATTGCTCTGTATACCGGGTTGACGGTTATTGAGAATCTGATGGCAGCGCGGCACCCCCATATAAAGTACAATTTTTTGAGTGGCATGCTTTACTTCCCATGGGCGAGCGATGAGGAAGTGAGGCAGCGGGCGATTTGCGAAGACATCGTTGATTTCTTGGAAATGGACGCGGTAAGGAACCATGTAGTTGGTTCCCTGGCTTACGGGTTGCGCAAGCGCACGGAGTTGGGGAGAGCCCTGGCCTTAGAGCCCAGGATTCTGCTTCTTGATGAGCCCATGGCGGGCATGAACCGGGATGAGAAGGAAGACATGGCTCGGTTCATACTGGATATTTACGAATTTCTTAAGATTCCGGTCGTCCTCATTGAGCACGATATGGGCGTGGTTATGGATGTTGCGGACAGGATTATGGTGTTTGACTTTGGCAAGCAGATTGCTGAGGGTACACCCGATGAAATCACGGTTAATCCCAAGGTGATTTCGGCTTATCTGGGCACTGAATATGCTGGAGTATAAGGTGGTGATATGGAACAAATTATTAAGCTTATAGTACTTGGCTTGTGCATGGGTGGCATTTATGCGCTGGTGGCAGTTGGCTATGTGGTGGTTTACAAGTCCACCAAGGTGTTTAATTTTGCCCAGGCGGCGATGATAACTGTTGGTGCTTATGCACTTTACCAAGCTCTAATTGTCTGGTCGCTGCCAATCTGGGCTGCCGTGCTGTTTACGCTTGCCGTGGGAGTGGCACTTGGTCTTCTGGTAGAGCGGTTGCTGATGCGCCCCCTGATTGGTCAGCCCATTCTGGCGCCTATAGTGGTGACCCTGGGCTTGATGCTGCTGCTTCGGGGCGTAATTCTCATGATTTTTGGCGGTCAGGTTTATGGTTATGGTGAGCATTTCCTGCCTTTAGGTGCCTGGCACGTGGGCTTCGTGACCTTACCCATGATTCAGGTTTATGCCTTTATCATTTCCATGGTGGCTATATTTGCATTAATCCAGTTCTATAATCGGACCAGAATGGGATTGGCTATGAGGGTAACCCATGAAGACCATGTGGTTGCCCAGAATCTGGGAATAAATGTTAAGCGCGTGTTCCAGTACAGCTGGGTTATTGCCTGCGTGCTTGGCGTCATATCGGGCATGCTTCTGGGCAATATTCAAGGTTGCTGCGTGGAACTGGATGTGACCGGTCTCATGGCTATTGCCGCGATACTTTTTGGCGGCCTGGAATCAATTGGCGGCGCTATCGTTGGCGGGCTTACCCTAGGCGTGTTGCAGATGCTAACTATAGGTTATCTAGCTCCTCTCATGCCCGGCGAGCCAATCATGATGGTACCGTTTGCTTTTATGCTTCTCATATTAATCTTTAAGCCTTACGGTCTATTTGGACTGGTAAGGATAGAAAGGTTGTAGGCGATGGCGATTCACCGGCCTTGTGGCACTTTTGACAGGACTTATTACGAAGCTAAGGCGATTTTCAGAACACGCCTTCAGTGGGGGATGATCACTGCCCTCATTCTGGCTCTTTACGGTATTGCTTTTGTGATGAATGATTATCTGTTGGGACTAAGCATCGTCATTTTCTCTTTCATCGTTGCCATGCTCGGTATACAGATAATTACCGGCTATGCGGGGCAGATTACCATCGGTCATGCCGCCTTTGTGGGCGTGGGCATGTACGTGCTGGCATGCGTTGAAGCGCATCTGGGCTGGTCGTGGTGGGTAGGTATGCCCCTGGCGGGCATAGGGGCGGGGCTGATATCAATGTTTTTTGGCAGCCCCTCGGGGAGGTTGAAGGAGCTGTATTTGGCTTTTGCCACGCTGGCGGCACACTTCATTATTGTCTACGTGATCAGCAACTGGGAGTCAATGACTGGGGGCGTTGATGGCATCTGGCTGAGCCGCCCCGAGCCACTTCTGGGCATTGACTTCATGGTGGAGCACAATTACTACTTGTTGGCATTGACCTTATGTATAGCTATGATTTATCTGGCTAAGAATTTAGCCAGGACCAAATTGGGGCGGGCTTTCGTTGCGGTTAGAGACAATGATATAGCTGCTGAAGTTATGGGCATCAACATCTTTAGCACCAAACTTCTCGCCTTTGGTATCGGCGGCTTCTTTGCCGGCATCGGCGGTGCCATGTATGCTGGCTACAATGAGTATGTGAATGTTGAGTTCTTCCCGCTTATGGACTCAATATGGTTCTTGGGCTTTCTGGTAGTTGGGGGGTTCGGCAGCATTTTTGGGGCTATTTGCGCGGCGGTGTTGTGGAAATGCTTAGATGAGATGGCTACTCTCATGACCCCTGTCTTTTCGCAGATTCTCCCAGGCTTGGCTTTTTATGTTACGGCATCATTTTCTCTAATAATGTATACCCTTATCATTGTTATCTTCCTGGTGCTGGAACCGAGGGGGATAAATCACCGCTGGAACATTATTAAGGCGTCGTATCGCTTGCATCCATTTGCTTACTGAGGTTGAGAGAGATGTGAGTAAATATAAAAATAGCAGGTTGTTTAGCTAAGGGGGTGATGCATATAGTAAAAAGGTGTGCTTAATGTTAAAAACAATCACTCGAGAGTCAAGTATGTAGGGGTGAAAGGAGGTATAAGGTTTGAAAGTGAAACTTTGGAGTAAGGTGACCTTTGTGATGGTGGCTCTAGTCATGATGGCTTTGCCTTTGGCTTCGGCCTGTGCACCGGCAGCGGCGCCACCAACGGAGGGACCGCCAGTTGCCGCGAAGCCTCACGTCACCATTCACAACATCATTGACCTGACAGGTGCCTATGCACCGATTGCCATTCCCAGCGAGAAGGGCGGTAAGCATTTCTTGGCCTGGATGGCTGAACAGGGTGGACTGGATGTGGATGGCGATGGCGTGGGTGATGTCATAGTTGACTATCACTGGGCCGAGTTCGGCAACGTTGATTCCCGGTTCATGGCGTCTTACAAGCGGTTCAGGCTGGAGAAACCACTCATCATGGAGATGTGGTCATCGCCCAACCAGGAGATGCTGAAGCCGATATGTGAGAGAGACGAGATTCCGATGTACGGAATTGGCTTCAGCGACCCGCAGTTGTACCCGCCGGCATGGAATTACATGGACTGCTGGAGCTATGGCGAGTCGTGCGCAGGTGCCATTGAGTGGTACTATGATGAGGTATTTGAACCAGCGCATCCCGGTGAAAAGATGCAGGTGGCTCACCTCACCTGGTCTTCTGCTTACGGGCGAGCTGGCGAGGAACCGAGCACCAGAGCTGGTGAGAACAACGGTAAATGGGAAGTTGTGGCTTGCGAGCACTGTCTCACGCATCCCACAGACCCAGAGGTGATGGCATACCTCACCTCATTTGAGGGCATGGGCGTGGACATGGTGTGGTCCAATACCATCGTGAATACGCCGGCAGTTATCATGAAGGGTCTACACAAGCTGGATTTGTATCCCGAGATGGTTCACGGCGCTAATCTATGGGCACCGGCAGACCAGCTGCTGCAGATTAATGGTCCGACAACTTCAGAGGGCTACTTCTGTCCGCAGCCGGTTTATGTTCCGGCATGTGACCCCGACCAGGCAGGCGTCAAGTTTGCCAAAATGCTGCAGGATACTTACGGTCGTGGTGAAGCCTGGCTGCCCAATATCCAGTACATGCGCGGCGTGCGCATGAAGGCAAACATGACAGAGTCGGTGCGCCGAGCCTTGGTGGGCGTTATGGACAGAGATGGCTGCGACCTGGCAGCTGCCTGCGACAGGGTAACTGGCAAGGATGTCAAGGAAATGGGTCTGCAGACATTGGCTGGCTATGAGTGCTACGACCTTTGCCCATTAATGGGAGCACCGGCAGGTAAAGACGACCGGCGTCTGGCAGATACCGACCGAGTCGTTGGCGTTAA
This sequence comes from Dehalococcoidia bacterium, assembly GCA_030620975.1. GTDB lineage: Bacteria > Chloroflexota > Dehalococcoidia > GIF9 > JAUXIO01 > JAUXIO01. Next base: position 28,512 of record JAUXIO010000011.1, read on the forward strand.
AGATGGCAAGGTAGTGGTGTTGTCGGGGTGGTATAAGGTACCTCGCCTCATCCCCGAGGAGATGAAGGCGCAGGGCTACTTCCCCGATGAGGAAGTAAAGTATACTCGGACTCCACTATAGACGGATTCCACTATAGACTGAGCACTGGAGGGGGGGCTCTATTAAACCCAGAGCCCCCCCCTAGGGAGGATTGGTTAAATGCTGATATTGAATAATGTTGAAGTTAAGTATTTGAATGTTATTCTGGTGCTGAGGGGTGTCAGTCTGGAGCTGGACGAGGGCGGTTTCATTTGCATACTCGGGGCTAATGGCGCCGGGAAGACGACCACTCTTAAAGCTATATCGGGCTTGTTGAGGACGGAAGAAGGTTATGTTACTGATGGCACCATTGAGTACAATGGTAAGATGATACATAACCGCTACCCTGAGGATGTATCCAGGATGGGTATCCTGCAGGTAGTGGAAGGAAGGCGCATGGCGGAGCACCTCACCGTGGAGGAGAATTTGCGAGCTGGTTCCTTAATCGTGCCCGGCAATGGCGCTCGACTCAAGCGAGACCTGGATTTGGTCTTTGATTATTTCCCCAAGCTCAAGCTGCTTAAAGGAGCTACTGCTGGTTACTGCTCGGGCGGCGAGCAGCAGATGATGTTGGTGGGGCGGTGTTTAATGGGGCACCCTAACGTCATGCTTCTTGATGAGCCTTCTCTGGGATTGGCACCGCTGCTGGTACAGGAAATTGCCGACGTTGTAGCCAAGATTAATAAGGAGGAGAAGGTAGCGGTTTTACTTGTGGAGCAAAATGCCCGGATTGCCCTTGAGTTAGCCACGTATGGCTATGTTATGGAGAGTGGAAGGATGGTCCTTGACGGCACTGCTGAGGCATTAAAGACTAATGAGGACGTGAAGGAATTTTACCTTGGCATGAGTACCGCAGCTGCCGGTGAGAGGCGCTCTTACCGTGATGTAAAGCATTATAAGAGAAGGAAGAGGTGGTTGGGCTGAGGATAGGTTTTATCTGGGTATGGTGAGGCTAATTTTGTTTTGACTATTTCGCCGCTGCAGGCTAAGGCTTTTTGGCAGCGGCGATTTGATTCGCAGTGGTGAAGGAGGTAGCTATTTATGAGTGAGGGTATTTTTCAATGGAGCCTTATCGGGCTGACTATATTGGTAATTGGCTGGATAGTGGCGGGAATTATCCTTGGTATGGCGTGGGGCTGGGTGGTAGTCATCGGGATTTTGGCTGAGATGGTGATAGGTGGCGCCCTAACCTATTATTGGGGCAAGGGCTACATGCAGCGGAGGGTGTAATTTTTTAAGGCTGAGATGGATGATGATGCTTCTGGCGCAAGCGTGAGCTTAGGTGAAGCGGCGATTCAGTTCTTGTCTGGTTTAACTCCCGAGGCCAGGGAGATGAGTCGTCAGGAAATATATCGTTTTGTTCGTTGGTATGGCTGGAGGCGGGCTTTTAATGAGCTCACTGTACTAGAGGTAGCTAATTATGCCGAGCAGCTAGCTGCATCCGGCGCCGATGTGGCTTCGGTGCTGGAGCCGGTTAGAGCATTTCTGATTTACGCTAAGAGGAATGGATTAACTAAAGCCAGTCTGGCTGCTCAGCTTCGGGCAAGAAAGAACTTGCTGAGGGTTGAGACGGCCGCGAAATCGAACTCAAGCCGAGCCAGGCTAACTGTTGAGGGTTATGCTGATTTGGAAGCTGAGCTTGCTGCGCTTAAGAGTGGACGGCGTCATATGGCTGAGGAGTTACGCAATGCCGCTGCCGATAAGGATTTTCGCGAGAACGCTCCATTAGATGCTCTTAAGGAAGAGCAGGGTTATTTGGAGGCGCGAATTAGGGAGCTCGAGCTTAAGCTTAAATCGGCGGTGGTCATTGAGCAGGGGGCGGCAGATAGCCTTAAAGTTGGCTTTGGCGATAGGGTGGTGGTTAAGGACTTGACCTCTGGCGAAGAGCTTGCTCATATGCTGGTTGACCCCAGTGAGGCGGACCTAAGCAAGGGCAAAATTTCGGTAGCTTCGCCGATAGGCAAAGCATTGCTTGGGCGGGAGCAAGGCAGTACAGTTGAGGTGAAAGCGCCGGCTGGCGTGCTGCAGTATCAGATTCTGAGTATTCAGCATTAGGCGGGCTAGGCTTTAACAATTTTTTAGTTCGTTTTTGTCTCTTCGGTTCGTTGGGGTTATTGGGCTTATTTCTCTAACACATGGTCGGGGTGAGAGGATTTGAACCTCCGACCCCCTGAACCCCATTCAGGTGCGCTACCAGGCTGCGCTACACCCCGCCGCTTTGATGTAATAAATTATGATATCATAGTGCGGCACTGAGCGCAATGAGATATACTTGTCCATATGGTTAGCGGCACATCGCATCTTTCCTCCGAGATTGCTTGGGCACTTTGTGCCTCGCAATGGCCAAAGGGGATGTCATTGTGAATTTTCCTCTTCGCTGTCGTTGCGGG
>JAUXIO010000058.1 GCA_030620975.1 Dehalococcoidia bacterium
ATTTCTGGGGAACCACCCTTTCTCAACCCGCTTTTTCTGCCTGAAGAGTTCGTGAACACCCCATAGTAGAGTAGCTCCCAAAATGCCAAAACAACCTGAGAGAAGCACGTTATCCACCAAGGTTGAGCTTATAACTACAAGAAGTCCGAGTGCAAGCAGCCCTGGCCAAGACCTGCTTCCCCAGTAATATTCCCATTTAATAACGAGCATATGACCAAGCCCCACCGCCAGTATCATAACGCTACCCATTATGACGCCGTAGAAATTCATTTCAACCTCCAAACTTTGCGTATGGTTTCTAGCATAGCTGGAGGGAGGAATGAATTCAAGCTCAATACTCCAATGAGCCAGCCAAGCACGACTCGGGAGCTCCCGGCGTTTTCCCGCTTATACCTTCTCTCCCGCACTACCCCCGGCTTGGCCCACTCTTCATGTTAGACGCCCTCAATACCCTTTGGCCTTCACTTTAGGGAGAAACTATTCCTACCATATTGCATATTTGTCATATCCCTCCCCATAGATTTCCAAGAGGCGTTTTTCATCCTACCTTTTTACCTCTCAAGCAGACCGCTTTCGTCTCTGTCCCCACTAGCCTTGATTCCTCAACCACAAAACCAGCCTGTCTGACAATTCCGGCGAGTTCATCTGGATTAAAGGACTTATTATATGGCGCCGGTTTACCAAATTTTCTCATATATCTAATCCCCAGCCCCATCTTTCTCAAGAAGGGCATCCCATACCCAGTATAATCGGCTATCACAATCCTCCCGTCGCTCTTTAGAACTCGGTGGCTTTCCCTTAGAACCACGATCGGGTCTTTCACAATATGGAGCAGGTTCGTCATTAGAACGGCATCAGAAAGGCTGTCCTTGAACAAGGTGTCATAGCTGTCTCCCATCTGGACATCTACATTGCTGTATTGACTTAACCTCTCCTCAGCCTGCTCAATCATTTCTTGAGCCAAATCGGTTGCCGTCAAGCGTTTTACTCTATCCGCAATCACCTCAGAGTAGAAACCGGTTCCGCAACCAAACTCTAAAACGACATCAGTGTCCCTGAATTGATTTATAAGCCAGTCCTTTATTTCCTGCTGAACCCTGTGCCCAACTATGTAAGCGACATCGCTGTCATGGGTACTTGAGCATCTGCCCCAATATTTATATTCATTTTCGCTTCCTGGCATTTTTAACCTCCGCTTATGTCGTTTACCATATTTTGGCTAATCTATTACCTTGGCTAATTGTTTGCCAGTTCTTTATTAATATAACTAATAGGTAAAGGCTAAGTATGCTTTCATTGGTTTATTTACAACAGGACCGGGTTTGGCAAACAAAAAGCAGGTCAGTATAACGGCTACTGACAGGGTAACTATTTGCATAGGAAAGATGGCATTATTGTAGGTCTCAACCAGATTCCAGATTGCTTCCGGGGGTATCATATTTTGCTCCTTCCTAGATATCTCGGAACTTTCTCCATATATTCACGGTATGTCTCTCCATACTTATGCTCCAGGAAAGCCTCCTCCAACCGGACCGTCCAGTGATAGTAAGGTATAGAGATGATGAGAAAAATAAGTAGGACAATACTCCACGCCGAGGTAGACCAGCCCATCAGGCACAGCCCCAGCAGAAAGAGGAATCCGCCGATATACATCGGGTTTCTTGACTGGCAATAAATCCCGGTGGCGTTTACTCCACCATTGAAGCAGGCAAATGAATACATGGCAATAGCATTAACCATTATTCCGAGAACGAAAATAGGCAGACCAATCCAGAATAGACCCCCGAAATTAATGGGAGTGAAGAGGCAAATCACGAGCAATACTATAAGCCATATCCAGCCGAGAGCCATACATTTTTTGCCGCCGGGCACCTGGTAAAATTCAGTGTCTTCAATGGGCTTACCCCGCTTCCGGTCAGCCCATATCATCAATGCCCAGATTATCCCGTATCCGGGAACAAAGAAGAGCCACAAATTATAAAGACCTAACATGTTAAATTTGCTCCTTCCTGAATTGGAATAGCTTCCCCTTTTGACCAATTAAGATGAATAGCTTCTCACTGGTTAAAGTATTCAAAAATTCACCCACCTCAAGATGCTCTGAGGTGGCGAAAAGGCAGCCGCTTGGTTTTAACACCCGGTGCAATTCCTCCAGTAGTTTGCCCTTGTCCCTTATCATTTGAAGCACGTCGTACAATAAAACAGTATCTACGCACTCATCCGGTAGCCCGGTATCGCAGCTGGAGAGAATTGCCTTGAGGTTAGAGATTTTTCTCTTTCTAGCCTCTTTCTCAACTACCCTTATTGCCAGAGGATGAATATCCAGGGCGTATATCATGCCGTCATCTCCGACAATCTTTGCCGCCGGTATGGCAAAACTGCCGATGCCGCATCCGTAATCCAGAATAGCCTGCCCTTTCTGTAGTCCAATTTCATGCAAAGTTCTTTCCGGCTTCCTGAATATGTTACGCACCGAGAGCACTGTCCTCATTATCATAAAGCCAGGAGTGGGCATCATCAGCCTGTCTTCGCCACGCTCGAAAATCAAGCCCCGGAACATCAGAATAGCTAAAACAAATTGAGCGATTGCCAGAGCTTCGAATATGATAAGTACAGTCAGTTTCTCTATCTGGCCCATCTCAGAGCCCAGATGAATCATCATAGTGATGGGGGTAAGCGGAATAATGAGCAGCGGCATCAAGGCAGCCAACCAATGCCCAACAGGCTTAGCTGCTCTCTTATGTTCTTTGAGAGCGAGAATCCCCATGCCAACTGTCAAAATACCCGCAATCAGTCCGTATATTATTCCCCGTGCGTAAACGAGATCGTTGAGATAGTAAATCACTTTGACCACCGGGTATAACGCACCAAGTAATACATAGAAAAGGTATTTTTTCTGCTTCATATCATCCTCCTTTTCTCTCTCTCCCCTTGTCCTGCAACCTCGCACACAAGTATCTCGATGAAGTTTATGAGCTCATAGGCTTCCTTAACTACTCTC
>JAUXIO010000065.1 GCA_030620975.1 Dehalococcoidia bacterium
GGCTCGCAATGACAGGAAAAAAGAGAGGCTTGCAATGATACAGCCTTTTGTCATTGCGAGGGGCTTTAGCCCCGAAGCAATCTGGGGGATGGGATTGCCGCGCCTTCGGCTCGCAGTGATGGGAAGAGGCTGGCAATGATATGGAGAAAGAGAAAGATAAGGGATTAACATGTGCGGGATAATTGGCTTTGTGGGCAATAAGGCGGCGGCACCGATTGTGCTTGAGGGACTGCGAAAGCTGGAATATCGCGGCTACGACTCGGCGGGCATGGCCAGCATCAAAGACGGTAAGCTGCACCTTAAGAAGGATGCGGGCAGAATTGAGGAGATAAATCAAAGGCATAAATTGGGGGAGCTCCCCGGCAACACAGCCATAGCTCATACCAGGTGGGCAACTCACGGCGGCGTGAGCCGGGAAAATGCCCACCCCCATATTGACTGCACCAACCAGGTAGCTGTAGTCCACAATGGAATTGTGGAGAACTACCAGGAGCTGCGCCAGATGCTTAAAGGCAAAGGGCATATCTTCACATCGGAGACGGATACCGAGGTCATTCCCCACCTCATAGAGGAATATTTGAAGGAAGGCGGCACGCTGGAAGAAGCTGTCCTTAAGGTTTGCCAAGGGCTGGAGGGCTCTTACGCCTTCATTGTTATTTGGACACAAGAACCGGGGAAGATGGTAGCCACCAGGAAGGATAATTCTTTAGTTATTGGCATGGGAGACAGGGGCTCCTTCGCCACCAGCGATATCCTTTCCCTTCCGAATTACGATAAGGTGATTTTCCCCGATGATGGTGAGGTAGTCATACTGGGTAGCAAAGGGGTGACTTTTCTTGATGTGGAAGGGAAGCAGGTTGAAAAGGAAATAAGCAGCTTGAACTTGGAGAAGCAGGCTTCCGACAGGGGCGGTTATGAACACTTCATGCTCAAGGAAATTATGGAGGAGCCTCAGGCGCTCAGACAGGCTATAATACAGGATAAGCAGTCGTTCACCCAGTTAGCCATGGACATACTGAGAGCCAGGCAGGTGGTTATTACAGCCTGCGGCAGCTCAAGGTATGCTGCGCTCGTGGGCAGATACTTATTCTCCGAAGTGGCCAAGAAGTTCTGCGATGTGGTCATGGCTTCCGAGTTTCAATATTTCTCTGAGTCTATTGACAAGAATACCCTGGTTATTGCCGTCTCCCAGAGCGGCGAGACTGCCGATGTCACCGAGGGAGTAAAGAGAGCTAGAGCCAATGGAGCGCAGGTCATCTCCATAATAAATAAGCCAGGCTCAATACTTTCCAGGATGAGCGACGATGTTATATACCTCAACTGTGGACCTGAGATAGCGGTAGCCGCCACAAAATCTCTGGTAAGCCAGCTTGCAATTTTCTATCTGCTGTCTTTCAGCATGGTCAACCAATTTGACGAGGCAGTTAATAACCTTAAAGATATATCTCGAGAATTAACTAAAACACTTGGGCAGAATGGAACGAAATTAGAGGAACTCGCCCAGAGATTTAAAGACAAAAGGGATTTCTATTACATAGCCAGGGGAATTAACTTTCCCGTAGCCTCTGAAGCGGCGCTGAAGCTGAAGGAAATCTCCTACATACATGCCGAGGGATTGCCCGCCGGCGAACTGAAGCACGGGACGCTGGCGCTTATGGAAAAGGGGACTCCAGTGGTTGCCATCTGCCCCAATGATTATACCTTTCACGAGACCCTGAGCAACGGCATGGAAGCCAAGTCGAGGGGAGCCTTTATCATCGGCGTATCAGATAAAAGGGACGAGCTTTATGATTTCTGGATAGAGATTCCCCAGGTTGACAATCTTTTTTACCCCCTGGTGTCCATTGCTCCACTTCATCTCCTCGCCTATCACCTCGCCGTGAAGCGTGGCAAAGACCCTGACAAGCCGCGCAACCTGGCTAAATCAGTGACTGTGAAATAGTCATTGGACTGCGCTCCGAAATTAGGTCCGCAGCCTTGTCTTTCGCGAAGCGGTGTCTTTTCTGGAGGATTCTTCATGAATGCCTTTGTGGAGGGCAAGACTTTGGCATCAGTCCTTTCTGATTTGCACCTCATCTATTCAGGAATCTGAGTCTGGTGACACTAAGGGCAACGCCAAGGCCATGAGTCATTGGATTGAGGCTGGAGTCCGGTGAATGGTAGAGGCAGGAAATGAGGACTTCTTTGATGACGAAGCCTTTCTTTCTAGCTTGGATTAATACCTGAACGCTGAAGCCAAAGCCATTTTCAGTAACGTTTATGGCATTGATTAGGCGGCGGCTATGAGCTCGAAAGCAGCTCCGGGAATCGGATACCTTTACTTTTGAGCCGAGGTTGCAGAGCCATGTGATGACATCGATGCCGAATTTGCGATAGCGGGGGATGT
>JAUXIO010000022.1 GCA_030620975.1 Dehalococcoidia bacterium
GTAGTGGGTAATGTAGAACTTGACTAAAAAGAGAGCCCCCTTCAGGTACTTCAGGTAGTGCTTGGCCAGGGGTTTCCAGATATGGTTGGGGAATAAGGTGCCATCCAAATCAACAATAACTGTAATTCTTTTCACTATTTACCTTCTCACCACCTGTATACCTGCCGTATTGCAGCTTAACCATGTTCTCTTAGAGTTACTAGTTTTTTCTTAAACATATTCTACAGCAAACAATCAAACTTAACCAAACCCCTTAGGAAGTAAACGCTGAACTATCCAATCACTTTACCGCCAGTAACAAAATGCCCTGTTGTTACTTTTATGAGACAAGTTATGATATAGCGGTTTCAATCCCGTCACCTGCTCCATTGCTAGGCGGCGGCTTGCCTGTTTCCAAACACGCTAACAAGGATAAGGCTAGGTCCTGTGTGTGTGCCGATAACAGGGCTTGCACGGGAGAGGTAAATAGGTACTTCAGGATACTTCGAACGGAGCCGCTGAAGCAACTGATCGGCTTCATTGAAGTCGGTGGCGTACTCAACAGCTAGTCCTTCAACATTGCCAAAGCTTGCAGCAAAGTTGTATAGGTGGTCTATCGCCTTAGCCCGGGAGCGTTCCCTGGCATAGGGATGCACCTCGCCATCCTTGATGCCTATGACCGGGTTTACCTTGAGTAATGACCCAAGAAGGGCTTGCGCTTTGCCGATGCGCCCGCCGCGTTCCAGGTATTCAAGAGTATCAAAGGCAGCACGCATATCTACCCGATGGATGGTATGACGGGCTACATCCAGCACCTCATCAAGGCTAGCCCCAGCTTGGGCTGCCTTGGCAGCGCTAATTGCTATGAAGCCCTGTGCCATAACCGCCCATTGCGAGTCTACAACCTCTACCCGGCATTGCTTTTTCATTAACCCTATGCTTTGTAACGCCACTTGATAGGTAGCACTGAGCTTGGAAGTTAGAGTGATAACCGCGATTTCTTTTTGTTCGGCAAGCTTATCGTATGCGTCGGCAAATGCCGCAGGGGATGGCACGGACGTCGCAGGCAAAATCTTGCTGGTCTTTAGTTTCCCGTAGAACTGATCGGGATTTAGGTCAAGACCATCACGGTAGATGTTAGTGCCAAAGCGGACAACGAGTGGGACCACTGTAATTCCGAACTCTTCAGCTACGTGAGGTGGCAGGTCAGCAACGCTATCGGTCACAATAGCTACACTAGGCACGGATGTTATCCTCTGCTCCAGCAAACAGCTCAGCCGATATCATTTTGTGGCGGTATGGGGCTAGAATAGTCCGGGCTGCCTGTGGATATGATATTGCTTGCTCATCAATTGCGCAAAGGAGTGACACTACACAGGGGCAGGCTACCAACTCGAAAGGAGCTACTCCTCTAGCTACAGTATTACCTCCGGTCAGTTAGTTCAGCCTTTGCCAGCATGCTTCCAAGTGCCACTGACCATAGCGACAGGGTAATTCCCACGCCTAAAATCCACCAGTTTAACGGATAGCCGTGCTGGATATCCCCTATGATCATTGTGGTTAATACGTAAAGAAAACCTATCCCAGCTGCCGCCAGCATAGAGTGTGCCACTACGCGCCATCCTCTCCGTGTTAGAAGTTTATCTATTACCATCGCTCGCTCCTTCGCTGTCTATTTGCCATTATACTCGAATGTGGAACGCCGCGCAAAGGGAAGGATGAAGCGAGGTTGCGTTCAGAAGTTAGTGAACCTGAGCCTTCTGATAAAATCGGGGAGACTTAGGGCTGGCGCAAAGGGAAAATGTCGGCAAAATGTCAGCAAAAGAGGATGATTCAGAAGCGCGCCTAGAGGGATTCGAACCCACGACCCCCGGTTCCGAAGACCGGTGCTCTTGTCCGCTGAGCTATAGGCGCGAATGTGGGGTGAGCGGAGGGATTCGAACCCTCGATCTCCAGGGCCACAACCTGGCGCCTTAAACCACTGGGCTACGCCCACCAAGCAAGTTACAATAAGATTATAGAGTATAACTGAAGGGCTTTCAACGAGAGCACGAGGGGTTTGCTTCTATAGCGGAAGGATTTTCACTTTACCCCAGAGGCCGATTTTATCACCTTTAATTATTACTATACCGTGCAGGCCATTTATGCTTTGAGCTCGCTGGACTACTTTGGGGATGTCCTTCTCGTCTTTAACCAAGTTGCCCAGGGCGGTAGCCGCAGCATCAGCTAGGGGAGTGGAAGCGGAAAGGACAATCAAGGCATCGGCGGTACCCAGGCTGAGGGAATGTCCCAAAGTTCCCGAGGAGGTGCAAATGCCCAGGGGGGTAGCTTCCGGTTTAATTTCCAGGGCAATTTTACCGGTAAATGGGGATTTGCCGGCGTATATGCCCACCACTCTTTTTTGTGTGGTCCTGAGGAAAATGTCGCCACCGTTTTCGACGATTATCTCCGGTGAGAAGGCAAGCAGGTCTCTGCCTACGGCTTCGGCGATGGCGCCAGCTACGGCGGCCATGGGACCGACGCCTGCTATTTGGGCTGCCTTTGCCATCTCTCTGGCAATGGCTGGCGCGTCTTCTTCCATGGGATAAGGCACCAGAGTAGTCAGGAAGGCGGGGTGGGACTCAATGTACTTTTCCAAAGGCGTGCGGTGCTTTAAGATGGACTTTAAGGCTTCATCTTCAAGCTGGCGCTGGGCTCGAATGTACAAATCGGTTTCTTTGACAGTCACATTAAAGGAGAGCAGGTCATTGTCTTTAATCCAGTGGCGATAGGTTCTCGGTTCATACATGGTGCAAGTTGACTCTCAGTTAGCGGGCTGAAGCTTGATACTACACTGGGAGGCTGATTCTAGAGAGATAGCTCCATGGCATGCGGCGGGCAAGCCTTAATGCATAGCTCACAGACAATGCATTTGCTGTTATCAAAAAGTACTCTTCTGGTATTGGGTTCAAGTGAGAAGGCGCCGGTTGGGCAAAGGGCAACGCAAGCTCCGCAGTGAGTGCATCTGGCTTCGTTGCGGACTACATCCCGGCTTAAAGGTTGGATTTCTACCCCGGCTTCGGTCAGGTATTGGATGCCTTTATCGTAATCTTCCTGGTCTCCACTCAGCTCCATAATCAGGAGACCTTCTTTTCCGGGGGTGACTGATGCTTTCAATATATTGAAGCTGAGGTTGAAGTCCTTTGCCAGATGATAAACTACCGGTTGGTCTACCACCATCTGAGGAAAGTGTAACACTATTCTTCTGGAAACAGTCATTTCTGCACCTTACTCTGGTATTGGTCGCTCCTTGAGGGGTTTAAAGATAATCCCTGATTCCACGCCGGGTAGGGGAGCTACCGGTTCGGTGAGCAAGAAGTCGCCTCTCTTTATCCACTCCTTCAAGGTGTTGGCAATTTCTACTGCCTTGGGGTAGCTGGAGAGGGAGGCGGTGGGGACTTCCTTTCCTTTAATCTTTATCTTGCCACTCTTCAGCTGTGCGTAGCTAACCTCTCCCAGAGTGTCTGGCTTCAACTGAGGGTAGGCTTCAGAATAATCAACAATGGGGGCAGAGATTTCATCATCAGTAACAAGGGTGTAGCGAAGAATTTCCTCAGAGAGTATTGGTATGGGAACGCCGATGCCCACAGTGATGGTTGCACCGTAGCCGAGCATGCTGGTGCCTATGAGCCACCCCGCTTTCATCTGTTTTAAATCACCGATGACGGCCAAAGTACCTGCGGATGTTCTGGGCACGCCGTTGTCTCGGCGCGGAACGTTGGGATTGTGCTGCGTGCCATGCCAGGCAACATAACCGATACCGCCGCCGAGAAATATCTTAGTCCCGACACCTATAGTTTTGTAACAAGGGTCGTTAAGCAGGGGAGACAGGTAACCGGCAGTGGCATAGTTGGCATTGCCCAGCTTTGGCTTGAGTACCCCCATATAAGTGTAGAGCGTCCGCTCGGAGAGATTTACAGCGACATTGTAGTTCTGATAAGCGTTTCTTACATTGAATAAAGTGGTATCATTGATGTCTTTGATGTTGATCCAGGTTTCCAGCTTTCGTCTGGGGTAACAATCTGTACCATAGGCGGTGGCAATTAGCTTGATGTCTTTTCCTGCCAGCAGCTCCTCAATAACGTGACCACCACCATATCTAAATTCGCCGGGATGGATTCTATTCTTGGGGTCATCTTCGGGCAGGGCGGTAGCTCCGAGGAATATGTCTATGGCTGCCAATCCAGTATAGGCGGGAACATCGTTAAGGTAAACTTTACCGCCGCCGAGTTTTATTCTCGGCTTGGAGTGCCCGATATTGAGGTAGACGCCTGAGGAACACATTGGGCTGAAAGTGCCTGTGGTTACCACATCGATTTCCTCAGCTGCCTTGGTGATGCCCTTTTTCTGGGCGATGTCGATCACTTCCTCAGCGGTAACCACAACTGCCTGTCCCTTGCGGATTTTTTCGTTAATCTCGGTGACGGTCTTTGACATTTATAGACCTCGGCTCTTCTTTAGCAAGTTTGCAGCCAACTCGGCGGCTTTTTTGCCGGATAAGAGCATGCCGCCAAATATGGGTCCCATTCGCGGGGAGCCGAAAGCGGCATTGGCTGCCATGCCAGCGACTATGAGGTTGGGGTAAATTTCCCTGGTGTTTTTGATGATTTCTCTCTCGCCCACTTCAGCCCACATTGGTTTCTCACCAATTGTCTGGCTAATTCTCTTCTTTGACCTCGCTCCTATTTTCTGAGTAACTATGCGCCAGACTTCACAATCATGCCCGGTGGCATCTATTACCAGTCGTGCCCTTATAGCCAGGGGGTCAACGTGTATGTTTGCCAGAGAAGCAGCGCTCCAGTTTAACACCAAGCCAGCTATTTTGTCATCTTCTCTAATCATTACATCTTCAACAGTTATGAGGTTGAAAATCTTGGCACCAGCTTTTATAGCTTGAGAGCAGAGAGTTGCTGCGGTTTCCAGGGAATCGGCGATGTAATATCCACTCCGGTATTCTTTGGTGGTGATGCCGAACTCATCCAAAACTTCCTTACCCTCGGCTTGAACTACAATACGGTTAAACATCATGCCACCACCCCAAATGCCGCCGCCGATGCTCAGTTTTCTTTCGAAGAGGGTCGTTTTCACACCACTTTTTGCCAGGTAATAGCCAGCGGTCATACCAGCAGGTCCGGCACCAACTATGGCTACATCAACCTCCGTTGCCTCAAGCAACTCTTTGGTATAACCTTCGATTATCGCCCGGGATATAGTTACCTCATCAAGACCCTCTGCCATTTTAAATCTCCCGTTTCATAATTAAGAAAAGCAATCTCACATTATATCAGATTATTAGGGCTTCTGGTTTTAGAAGAGTCCCGAAGATAGATAGCGTTCTCCGCTATCGGGGAGAATTACCACGATGAGCTTACCTTTGCCCTGCTGCCTTTTGGCTATTTCCAAAGCTGCCCAGGTAGCGGCACCGGAGGAGATACCGGCTAGTATCCCTTCCTCCTTGGCTAGCCTTCTGGCCATTGTGGCAGCATCTTCATCAGTAACGGCGATGATTTCGTCAATTAAGTCCAGCCTCAAGACCTTGGGGATAAATCCGGCACCAATACCTTGAATTTTGTGGCTTCCCGCTTTGCCGCCGGAAAGAACAGGAGAGTTGGCAGGTTCTATGGCAATGGCTTGGAAATCAGGTTTTCTCTTCTTGATTGTCTTAGCTATGCCGCTGATCGTGCCGCCGGTACCAACGCCAGCAACTAGAATATCCACCTTGCCATCGGTATCCTCCCATATTTCTTCGGCCGTGGTTTCTTGGTGAATTTTAGGGTTGGCGGGATTATTGAATTGCTGAGGCATAAAGGAGTTGGGCGTGCTGGCTACTAACTCCTCAGCTTTTTTTACAGCGCCAGCCATACCTTCCTTGCCCGGAGTTAAAACCAATTCAGTTCCAAAGGCGGCCAGGAGCTGTCTTCGCTCTTGCGACATGGTATCGGGCATGGTGATAGTAAGTTTATATCCCTTCACGGCGCAGACGAAAGCCAAGCCAATGCCGGTATTGCCGCTGGTGGGTTCAATGATTACAGTGTCTTTGTTGATTAACCCAGCTTGTTCTGCAGCATTAATCATGGACGCGCCAATCCTGTCTTTTATACTGCCGGTGGGGTTGAAGAACTCCAGCTTTGCCACCACGGTGACATCAAGCCCACGGGGTATTCTGTTAAGCCTCACCAGAGGGGTATTGCCGATTAACTGGGTAACATCTTTAGCTATCCTAGCCATCTCTTTTAGCTCCGTCCCCAATTATCGCAGAAGTATTGGCTATGTCAACCATTATACTAGTAAATTGACCTGGTTTTGACAGGCCAACTGGCTGGTGCTATGATGCCAGGAGGGAATTTGTATGTTTTATTTTGGAACCCAGCTGGGCAAGGCTGGGTTTATTTAACAATAATAGGAGGACTTATTTAGTAGTATATGGAGAGCGTAGATGGTAGTTGGCTTTTAGTGCTTTTTTTAGTCTGCGTGGGGTTTTCGGCATTCTTTTCCAGCGCTGAGACCGCTTTTATTTCTTTACCTAAGCTTCGGATTAGGCATCTGGTAGATAGTGGGATGAGGGGAGCTGAAAGGGTGGCCAGGATCATGGAGCAGCCCAGCAAGTTTTTAGCCACCATTTTGCTGGGTAATAATTTTGTAAATGTGGCCGCGGCTGTTCTGGGTACCGTGATGGCAGTGAAGGTTTTTGGTCCGGCTTGGGGAGCACTTATTGCCACCGTTGGAGTAACAGTAATAATTCTAGTTTTTAGCGAGGTTATACCCAAAACCTTTGCCGCTCACCACGCTGAGCGTTTGGCTTTGCTTTATATTACACCGGTGAGGGGGGTAACTTGGCTGCTTTTCCCCTTCGCAGCGGTGCTGAGTCACATTGGTTTGGGGTTTACCAGGGTGCTATCTGGACCTGAAGAAGCTAAAGGCCTGGTGAGCGAGGAGGAGATACGCACAGCTATAACTGTGGGTGAAGCTGAGGGGGTGGTGGAAGAAGCTGAGGCTGAGATGCTGCATAAGGTTTTTGAGTTTGGTGACCGTCCGGTGAGAGAAATGATGACGCCAAGGACGGAAATTACCTGGGTAGAGGAAGGATCAAAGCTGGGTGATTTCCTTCAAATTTATTCCCAAGCCCCACATTCTCGTTTCCCGGTTTATAAAGAAACCACTGATAATGTAGTGGGGATTCTGTCCATTAAGGATGTGCTCAAGGCTCAAGCTGATGGCTTCATAACTAAAGCGAGTCCCATCGATGACCTGGTGCGGCCTGCTTACTTTGTGCCCGAGACCAAACTTTTAGATGAACTTCTGACTGAGATGAGGGATGGTAACTATAATATAGCAATGGTGGTGGATGAGTTTGGCGGTATAGCCGGGGTAGTTACTATAGAACAATTGGTTGAGGAGATCGTTGGTGGCATTGGCGATGAGCTGGGTGAGGCAGAGAAGGAGTTTGTGGTTATTGGTGAGAACGCCTTTCAAGTCGACGGTGGACTCCGCATTGATGAGGCAAACGAGGAGCTAAATTTAGGTTTACCTTTCGGTGACTATGAGACGATCGCCGGCTTCATCCTCAGCCATCTTGGTCGCATTCCAAAGCAGGGCGAGCAACTAAAGTATAAAGACTTGAAATTGGTTATAACTGAAATGCGGAGGATGAAGATCGAGCGGGTGCTGGTGACCAAGGAGGAGGATGCAGCGCCTGCGGGTTAAGTTTAGTCGCGGCGAGGAAGTTAAGTTCATTTCTCACCTGGACTTGATGCGCTTTTGGGAGAGGGCATTGCGCCGTGCCAGAGTGCCCTTGGCTTATTCTGAAGGTTTCACTCTCCATCCCCGAATTTCGCTGGCGGCACCTTTACCGCTGGGTGTAACCAGCGAAGCCGAGTTGATGGATATTTGGCTGACTCGCTGGATGCCGCCCAAGTCTCTTATAATTATGGTAAGTAAGCAACTACCTCACGGCATCAGCATTTTGGATGTTGGGGCGATTGAGCTTAGTGCCCCTTCACTTCAATCCCAGGTTCGCTTTGCTGAATACAGAGTTGATGTGGAAATGGACAAGACTGTTCAGGAGGTAACAGCGAGTCTTCAGAAGTTGCTTTCGACAAAACAGCTACCTTGGCAGCACGTTAGGGATACCAAAACGCGCAGTTATGACTTGCGAGCTTTGGTGGATGATTTGTGGCTTATTGGCTGTCAGAACTCCCTGTGTACTTTGGGAATGAGGCTACGCTGTGACGCGGGAGGCAGTGGCAGACCGGAACAAGTGGTTGCCGCTCTAGGTTTTCCTCAGCGCCCTGAGTTTGTCCATCGTACCAAGCTAATTTTGAGAGCGGGGTAGGTTTTCAATCAAATTATGGCTCTGGCGGAGTCCTCTGTAGATCCATTACGCCAGGAGAAAGCTCAAGAATATGGCAGGCTATCACGGCGGCTTTCTTTGATTGAGCTGGCGATAGTTGGCGTTTTACTCTTGAGCATTCTTTTCGGCGGTGCCTCGATCGAGTTAGGCAAGTTTTTAACTGTCTCCCAACCCTGGGCGGCAGCTGTGTATTTGGTGATTTTAGCGGTGGGCTGTGGAGTCGTAACTGCGCCGTTAAACTATTATCAGGGATTTGTACTGCCACATCGGTATGGTCTATTAACCCAGAAATTTAGAAGCTGGCTGGGTGATAAAGCCAAAGCTGCGGGGTTGAGCATGCTGATGGCCTCGGCTGCGGTAGCAGTTATTTACTGGTTGATGGAGCGTTTACCCGGTATGTGGTGGCTTCTAGCTGGGATTTTTCTGCTTTTGCTCAGCTTGCTTTTGACTTGGTTAATGCCGACTTTGTTTTTATCCCTCTTCTTCAAAGTGGAACCCTTGGAGGATGTGGGACTTAAACAGAGGTTGGTGAGTTTGGCAGAACGGGCTAAGACTCAGATTCGCGGCGTGTTTACTATAGATTTAAGTAGTAAGGGTACCACGGCAAATGCCATGCTAGCTGGCTGGGGCAAGACCAGACGCATTATTCTCGGCGATACCTTAATTGAGCAATATTCCCCTGAGGAGTTGGAAGTAGTTCTAGCTCATGAGCTGGCTCATCATGTAAATAGAGATATTCCGAAACTCATCGCAGTTCAAGCGGCTATCCTACTTCTGGGATTTTATTTAGCTGATTTGACCTTGAAGTTCAGCCTAGTTCCATTGTCTCTGCAGGGAATTGATGATGTAGCCGCTCTGCCATTGCTGTTGTTGGTATTGGGTGGGTTTGGCTTAATAATGACGCCGTTAACTAATGCTTATAACCGCCATGTTGAATTGAGAGCTGATGGGGTTGCCTTATGGCTAACTGATAATCCTGAAGCTTTTGTTAGGGTGATGACAAAACTCACTGACCAGAATTTGACCGAGGCTCAGCCCAGCCGCTGGGTGGAACTTTTATTTTATGACCACCCCCCATATACCAAACGGGTGAGCTTAGCTTATAATTATCAGAAGGAAGCTCATTGAGGTAGCAATTGCTGAGGCTCTTTTTGATCAGGCATGGCGAAACCCATTGGAATCAAGAACGCCGCATTCAGGGGAGCGGCAGTGATATTGATTTGAGCGAAGTGGGTAGAAGGCAGGCGGAGACTCTGGCGCTTCTATTAAGGGGGGAGAAAATTAGTGCCATTTACTCTAGCCCTCTGAAGCGTGCTTTAAATACAGCTCAGGCCATTGCAGATTATCATCATATGAGTATAGAGACAGTCAGCGATTTAAGGGAGATCGAAGCTGGCAAATTAGAAGGCGTGTCTTTGGCCAGCTTGGGCAGTACTCTTAGCCAATTTCTGGTTCAGTGGCAGCACGGGGAAGGGTTGGTGAAGTTACCTGGCGGTGAAAGTTTGGCTGAGTTGCAAGAAAGGGCCTGGACAGCCATTCAATATGTACTTGAGCGACATGGGGATGGGGTGGTGATAATAGTCAGCCACTGTTTTGTTATTTTATCAATTGTCTGCAAAGCTTTGGGATTATCACTGAGTTATTTCCCACGGCTAAAGGTAGATGTTGCCAGCCTGAGCATTCTTGATTTCGAAGACGAGGCTCCTCAGCTGGTGACACTTAATAGCACCAGTCATTTAACATAAGGGCATGGTCAGGAAAAGTCTGAGCAAACAAGATACATTGAGGCAAAGAGTCCTGAACCTTATTCGGGAGTACTGCCTAATTCCAACTGGGGAGACGCTGGTTATTGGAGTATCGGGCGGTGCTGACTCGGTATGCTTGCTGCACATTTTGGCGGGATGGCGGGAAGAGCTGGGGTTAAAGCTGCACGTGGCTCATCTCAATCACCAACTCCGTGGTGCCGAGTCGGATGCCGATGCCAGCTATGTGTGCGGCCTGGCTGAGCGCCTGGACATCCCAGTTACCGTTGAGCGCAGGGATGTGGCCGCTTATCGGCGTGGAAAGCATTGTTCCCTGGAAGAAGCGGCTCGCGAGCTGCGCTATAGCTTCTTTGTTAAAGTGACCAAGAAAGTTGGTACTCATCGCTTGGCAATAGGGCACACACGAGATGACCAAGTGGAAACCATTTTAATGCATCTACTGAGGGGAACGGGAACAGCTGGATTGCGCGGCTTACAGCCCAGCTCCTCAATGGAATACAGGGAAGCTAAATGGCATCTAACACTAATAAGACCTCTGCTTAATATTACCAGGGAGGAAACTACGGCTTATTGTTGGGAGCACCAGCTTGCGCCGCGAAGTGATTCTTCCAACGTATCATTGTCCTTCTTGAGGAATCGCCTCCGCCTTGAACTCTTACCTTTTTTGAGAAATTATAACCCCAATATTGACGAGACTTTACTTCGCCTGGCTAATATTGCTGACGGCGATGTTTCCTTTATTGAGGAACAAGCCTCTCGGTTGTGGGCTGAGGTAGCCAGGCGAGAAGGCGGGGTAATTTACCTGGATAAGAGGAAGATTACCAGATTGCCCGGAGCGCTGCAGAGACAACTCCTCAAGCTGGCAATAGCCCAGCTTCTCGGGGATGTTAAAAATATTGAAGCCAACCATATTGAGGCAATGGTGGGCTTGATAACGAAGCCAGCGGGGAAGAGGCTGTATTTGCCTCGGGAACTGGTCTTTCTCGCAGAATATGACCAGATGGTATTGGCGCCAGATTCAGCCTCGCTGTGTTCTTTGCCCGTTATTGAAAACAAATTTCAACTTAATATTCCTGGGGAAACCACTTTGCCAGGATGGCGGGTAAGAGCCAGCATCTTTGAGGGGCGAGTTGTGGAGGAACGGGGTGGCTTTATCGCGAGTTTTGATTTTGATAGAGCTGGCAGTCAGCTGATAGCGCGTCAGCGTCAGTGGGGCGACCAGTTTCAACCTTTAGGCATGGCTCAGCCCAAGAAGTTGTATGGTTTCATGGTTGATGCCAAAATCCCGCGAGCCTGGCGGGATAGGATTCCCATAGTTTGCTCTCCCGAGCGGATCCTGTGGGTAGTGGGCTGGCGCATTGATGATAGGGTCAAAGTTACCGAGAGCACGAAACGAATTCTTCATCTGGAATTTGATAGGTTGTTATGAAGACTGTAGAGTCAGAATTGCGTTTGCGACGCCTCACTGTAGACGAAGCTTTATTCAAGCTGGATGAATATCTCAATGATGCCTTTATGGCTGGCTTGCCTTCTGTGCGAATTATACATGGCAAGGGGACTGGAACGTTGCGTCAGGCGGTATGTGAGGAACTGGCAAGAAACCCTTTGGTCAAGTCCTTTCGTCTCGGCGAGTTTGGTGAGGGTGGAGCCGGGGTTACCGTGGCTGAGCTGGTAAATTATTAACTTTTGCGGTTAAAAATTCAAGCGACTATTGCTTAAACTGTTTTTTAAGGCGCAACTTGCTTATCTTGAGAGGCTTGTAAGTTACCAGTTTGGGTTGGCCGCAGGGTGGGCTGGATGGTTCGGGGCAGGAGGTGTGGCAATTGGCGGTGCAACCGGGAATGGGTTGGAATCTGCCATTGGGCTGTTTTCTGGCGAAAGGAAGGGGTAGACCGGCACAGTGTGGGATGCTCCTTGAATCACTTTCTTCGGCAGAGAGTTCCTGACAAGTAGCATAGGTCATTCCCTTGGCTTCAACCAATTCCTTCAATTTGCGATGGAAGTCGAGCCTCAAATCCTTGCGCAGAAGATAGCCGTGCCCTGACCATCGCCGTTCATAAGCATATTCAGATTCAAACCTTCTGGCAGCTGAAGATGACCGTGTTCGGATGACCTTTAGCACCTTTTGCCAAGTGCTTTCTTCTCCATAGCCGAGCCGGGGAGGCTTCCTGGATAACCTGCCAGTGCTGGAGATGATGTGTTTAGCTCCGGCGGCGGCGAAGGTATCAACTAAATCGGCTATTTCATCAAACCAAAGCTCGCCGTAAAGGGCTTGAAAGAGGTGGATGAAAATGGGGTCGAGGCGAATTATGGCGTTAATGCCCAAGCTGGATAGTTTGTGGACGGCGGCTATTCTGGCTTGGAAGGGCGGAGCTTTGGGGGAAAGGAGACGGAGAATTTCGGCAGTTCCTTCAATGGTTATTGCTATAACCTTGGGCTCGTAACTAATAAAGCCAGGCAGCTCAAGAAGGAAGCCGGGGTCTCCTTTGGTGGTGATAATGAAGGAAACTCCGTAGTTCATAAGAAGCTGAATTAGTCTTTTGACCTCTCGTCTTAGTTCGGGAATATCCTGACATGGGTCGGAGACATTTGATAGAGAGAGCGGCGGGCATAGCGTGAGCTTCCTCAGGTCTTTGTCCACCAGTTCGGGCAGGTTACTGTAAATTATAGTATCCTGGGAATAATTGGAGTAGATGGCATCTCTGGCATAGCAATAGATGCAATTGTGTATGCAGTGGCTTGGCCCCGGGGGAGTAACATTGATAATCCAGCAATGGAAGCATTTCCGCTCCGGGCTGGAATAGGGAAAATCGTGAAATGTTGAGCCTTTCTTGGCTACAAATCTTATTGATGGCATGATTGTGCCGCAATTTATTATTGTAACACAGCTTGGAACTAAACTTTTTGACTTCAATCCCGTTTCATTATTAGGTGAAGAGACTAATTATTTGAGACACGACCTTCTGGGCTTGGTTGTGGAGCGCCATCAGGTGCGAGTGGGGGATAGCCCTTTTAAGCACTTTATTTTATAATCTGGCAAAGAGAGGATAAGTGATGAATAAATTAGTTAGGATTTTGATGCCGATAATTTTAAGTCTGAGTGTAATATTAGTCAGTGCCTGTGCTGCAGCTCCGCCGGCAGAAGTGATGCCAGCGCCGGCACTAATGCCGCCGGGGGCGGAAGAGTCCTTTGTTGATAAAGGTCTATATCCCTCTGGTGCAGTCCCAGGCGGTGGTGAAGCAGGTGTAGACCGTAAAATTGTAAGGAATGGCTATTTAACCCTGGAAGTAACGGATATCGCCGAGGCCATGGATGGAGTTGCCGAAGTAGCTGATGAGTTAGGCGGCTATGTGGTTTCCTCCGATAAGCATGAGCGTGATAACAGAACTTTTGGCAGCGTTACCTTTAGAGTTCCTGCCGACAGATTTGATGATGCCTTTGATAGGCTTCGCCAGCTTGCCATAGATGCGCCCTACGAAAGGACTGAGAGTCAGGATGTAACCGAAGAGTATACTGACCTGGAAGCTCAATTACACAATCTGGAGGCGACCGAAGCTCAATATTTGGCATTATTGGATAGGGCGGAGACGGTGGAAGACATATTGGCTGTGCAGCGGGAACTCTCCAATGTTCGGGGGCAGATTGAACGGGTTAAAGGGCGCATGCAATACTTGGAGCGAACCTCAGACATGGCGCTCATTGAGGTGAGCTTGAGGGAAACCGAGGCCCTGGCCGGCCCCTGGAATGCTATTAATACCCTTAAATCGGCGGTGCGCGGGCTGATTACCGTTGGTAAAGTTTTGGCTAATGTGTTTATATGGCTGGGTATTTTCTGCTGGGTTTGGGGTCCGCCTTTGGTAATCTGGCTCAGGCGAAGGCGCAAGGTTAAGTCTTAGATTCTTATTGAGGGGGCTAATTTATAAATGAACTGGGTAGATATAGCTGTTATAGTGGTTGCCGTCATATCTGGTTTCATTGGTTTGAGGCATGGGCTTATAAGGGCTGCATTTACAATTGCCGGGCTGGCCGGGGGTGTGATATTGGCAAATCAGTATCATCAGTCACTTGCCGATATGTTTTTCCCCAGTGAAGCCGCATGGAGTGGAGTTGCCGCCTTTGCCATTATTCTGGTAGTTACATTGTTAGTGGCCAGCGTGGCCGGCTTTATCGTGGCCGGGGTTGTTGGGAAGTTGGCACTTGGTTGGGTAGATAGGGTAGTTGGTTTTATTTTTGGCCTTGGAGTGGGGGGAATGCTGTGTGCCATTGTCATTGGCATCGTTGGCAACTACCTGCCGGGGGTAGCTGAGGCCATTGGCCAGTCTGCCTTTTCTCAACTATTGTTGGAGCATATACCAGTTTTTGATGTTCCTCCGCCTCCGACTTTCTAATATAAAAATACCCGCTCTTAGGGCGCTGAGGCTAGCCTATGAAACCTGTTTTTCAATCTGTATTGGGGTTATGACAGCCATTTTGTTATCCCTGAGCCAATGCGTTCCACTACCTTGTGGGCAGCCCAGGTATTGAACAAGACGTCAGATTGTGCAATGGTAGCAAAAAAGCTGTTATTCAGCCCACTTCTCAGGTGGGATTGCCTCTTGGCTTTATAGTTCAGAGTCCTGTTCGCTCATGCTCCATAAAATCAGGATGCATTTAATCTCATATCTTCTTTAGGACTACGAGCGATTC
>JAUXIO010000051.1 GCA_030620975.1 Dehalococcoidia bacterium
CCATCCATAACCGCTTCCAGTGCTGCAATGGGGTCAACCTCGACTACGAACACCTGTCCTCCGAAACCATGGGCCCGCATGGCTATACCTTTGCCGCACCAGCCATAGCCGCAGACCACTACCTTCTTACCCGCCCAGAGAATATTGGTGGCTCTGGTGATGCCGTCTACGGTGCTCTGTCCAGTGCCATAGCGATTATCAAAGAAGTGTTTGGTTTTGGCATCGTTTACCGCGATAATGGGATATTTCAGCTTACCTTTTCTTTCCATATTTCTCAGTCTGATAACCCCGGTGGTAGTTTCTTCAGTGCCTCCGATTACATTGGGAATGAGCTCGGTGCGCCGTTTATGAAGGGTGGTAACTAAATCGGCGCCGTCATCCATGGTGAGCTGAGGTTTGTGCTCCAGAGCGGCCATAACATGCTGGTAATAGGTCTCATCATCTTCACCTTTGATGGCATAGACTGGGATGTTATAGTTAACCAAGGCAGCGGCGACATCGTCTTGAGTACTCAGCGGATTTGAAGCGCATAGAACCGTTTCCGCACCGGCTTCTTTCAAAGTCAGCGCCAGATTGGCGGTCTCGGTGGTGATGTGGAGGCAGGCCGAGATGCGGACTCCTTTAAGTGGTTTCTCCCGGGCAAACCTTTCTTTGATTAGCTTCAGCACCGGCATCTCCCTATTAGCCCAGTCAATGTGCAGCTTGCCCTGGTCAGCTAAAGAGGTATCTTTAATATCATAACTCTTCATTATCAAACCTCATCTAATATTAAATTGATATTCTCATCCAAAGGCTGCGAGGTGTCAAGGACGATGTGTTTTTGAGTGGGGATTTCAGTTATTTTGTCGAAGTCCCGTTGTTGGGATTCAAATATCTCCCAGCGGCCGTCGGAGACGGAGCCTTCTTTTGCCCTTTGCTCAAGGCGCTTTCTAACGGTTTCTTCATCGAGAATACACTCAATAACTGCGAAGTCGGCTCCGCTTTGCTCGGCCAGCTTCCTGGCTCGCTGCCTTTCCTCCTTTTTCTTAAAGGAAGCATCCAATATCACCGGCTGCCCCTGGGATAGAAGCCTGCCTGCCTCTGTAAACATCTCATCATAGGTTTTTCTGGAGAAATCTTCGGAATATATGTCAGCTTCGAAGCTTTCAAAACGGCGCTCGGTTATTGGAATACGAGCTAACTTTTTTCTGGTGATGTCGGAAGAGATAACTGTGAGCCCAAGCCTCCGGCTTAAAGCTTGAGCCAGAGTGGTCTTGCCCGTGCCCACCAGGCCGGCGGTGATGAAGAGGATGGGCTTGGCTCTGGTGTACATATAAGCCAGACCAAAATAATTGCTGGCGGCATCCAATATTGTCTTATCTTGTGGAATGTAAGGGTCGTCGAGTTTAAAGCTTTCCACTTTACCGCGGACGTAAGCGCGGTAGCACTTATAGAAGTTGAGCAGCTTCAGCAATTCCTCATCTCGGCTCAGTTGAGCATAGGCATTAACAAAAGCGTGGGAGAGGGCAGGCCTCAGGTAGCGGTCTAAGTCCATAGCCAGAAAGGCAACTTCTGAAGCCACATCGCAGTATCTGAACCTGTCATTGAACTCAATGCAATCGTAGATACAGATGCCATTGGTGAAGCAAATGTGAGCGGCGTGGAGATCGCCGTGGCAGTCCCTTATCCTGCCCTCCTCCATTCGCTTATTAAACAGGGAGATATTCGCCTTGATGAAATCATCGGTGTAGGTCTTAATCTGATGATATTTACGCGGCGGGATTGAAATGCCAATATACTTCTCGGCCTGGCTGAAATTCTCGTCGGCGTTTTTTTGTATAGTCTCCAGTCCTCCGTAGATGCTAATTTCTCGGCTGGTCTTGGCTTCATTGTGGAATGCCGCCAATTTCTCTGCCACCTTCACCACCATTTGCTCGGTTAACTCTCCCGAGGGGAGCAGGCTATCCATCATGCGTTCTCTGGGCAATTGGCGCATTTTGACCGCATATTCTATCACCTTACCTTTACCACCCAGGCGAACTTCGCCCCCATCCTGGATGATGGGCACCACTTCCAGGTAGGCATCGGGGCAGAGGCGTCTATTTAGCTGCAGCTCTTGATGACAGAAGAAATGGCGCTTTTCCAGAGTGGTGTAGTCCAGGAAACCGAGGTCAACTGGCTTCTTGACCTTGTATACGTAATCGCCGGTGAGGAAAACGAAGGACATCTGGGTCTGCACCAGCTCTATTTCCTGAGTCTGATGCGGGTAGGCTTTGGGTTTGAGCAGCGCCCTGGCTATAGCTGGTAACTTACCCATTTAAATCCATCTTCAATCAAATCTTCAGTTTGGGATGGCACCGGCTGCAGAAAGCCGCTTCTTTCCAGTCGGTATCGGGCAAGCTGTTGGAAAAGTGCATTACGCATCCGGCGTTGGAACAATGTTCCAGGCCAAAAGTGTGTCCCAGCTCATGGACTGCCTCCTTGAGCGCCCTTTCCAAAAATAAAGCTTCGTCTGGTGGCAGACCATAGTATTCTTGCCTCAAGCGATATAGGGATATGATGGCTGCTCTGTAGTTTACATCAGCTTCGCCAAAAACGAAGTTGAGCTCTGGAACATAGAGGTCAACATCGGCTATCCCCAACACTCTTTCATCTTTGGCTATTCCTTTGGCCTTTATGTTGTTAAGCAGCAGCAGAGAAAAATACTGCCTCCGCCTTGAGTCATAGGCGTGCTCAAGGCTGTCAATTCCCGACTTTATCTCTACGGGGCAGCCGAAAATCTGGCTGAGCTTTTCTCTCAGCTCCTCCATTATGCGATTGTCAACGTTGCCCACGGGCTTAAGCGTTATCTTCATGCCTCAGCCAGCCTTGTATTTCTTCCAGCACTTGGTTGTGATTGGCTCTGGTCACCACGAGCACTTTGACTTTGGGGTGGCGCTTGATTTCATCTGCCCAAGGGTGGGGGCGATACATGATGGTGCCCAGCACTTTCTTGCCACTTTCTATTGCCTCCAGCACCGCCCTCCTGAAATTGGCCGAGAAAAGTTCCATCTTGCCAATTTCATCGATGACGACTAAATCGCCTTCTCTTACTGCTTTATTGAGGGCGGAAACGCCAACTCGGTCCAGGCCATCAACATCAACGCCGTATTTACCCACCCTGTGCGGGCTGGAGATATTTATGTGCGCCAGTATGGCATCTTGCCCATCAAGGCTAATGAGCTTGAAGCCCTGCCTTACGCCGCCGAGTCGAATTTCTTCGGTATAGAAGCCGCCGGCGCTAACTTTTGTCCTGGCTAAAGCCTCCTTAATGATGGTGGTCTTGCCCGTGCCCGGGCTGCCAGTGAGCAGGCAAACCTTTTTCATTCACTGGCTGTGGCGGCTTGAGCCTTGGCTCTTTCCTTTAGCTTCTTCTTGCGCCGGCGATGCTTTAAGCCGGCCATCCTCTTTGCTTTATTCATAGCTTCAGCTCCATAATACTATAAGTTCTCAAGGAATGGCAAAGTGGGGTGCTCGTCCAGTTGATTAGTGGCACATCCGTCCTTCCCTGTCATTGCGAGCGAAGCGCGGCAATCTCATAATTGTTCCCAACTCAAAAAGCAGTTAGGTCTTCTCATGTTACATATCTTCCCCTAATCTTGCTGGAAAGCTCCGTCAGCAGTTCCAGTGCTCGTGTGGCTGCATCCAGTGACAAATTTGCCAGGCCGCATGATGGAGTTAGCAAGCCTTGCTCAATGAGCTGCTTGAAGCGGATGCCATCTCTGGTAAATGGTGCCAAAGTCTCCCCAAAGCGGTCATTGAGGCTGGCTAGGGACTCTTTGGCCAGGGCTTCCTCGTCGTTGGGGACAATTCCCCAGGCGATAGTGCCGCCGCGCTCCAGGAAGGATTGAATTTCAGCGGGATAAAGGCTAAAAGACGAAGCGTAGTTGTAGGCATCAAAGCTGAGAATATCGGCAGTGGTGCCCAAAAGAAGCGGCCAGTCGGTGCTGCCGCAGCAGTGCACTCCCTTCAGTCCGCTAAGGCCGCGAAAGACCTCCTCCAGCAGTGAAACTACCCTTTCCTGAGGTATGGAGACGAAGGCCGAGCCCAGTGAGGTTAGGTAAGGTTCATCAACGAAGATGATGGTATTCGGCGAGACCTGGCTTAAAGCCCTTTCCTGCCAGGCCGCTTTCAGTCTTAGGAATTTGCCTGTAGTTTCAGCCAGCGTCTCATCATAGAGAACTGCCCGCTGCTCGCGGTCGGTGACGGTGAGCCCCCAGCTTATGGGTCCGGTTATTTGTCCCTTTACCATCTTTGGCCTTTCTCCCTTGAGGGAAAGAAAGGCATGCAGCCCAGCGGCATATTTAGCGCTGGTGGCATAATTGTCAAAGTTATTTTCCAGATAAGCGGTGTAGAGCTGCTCAAGTTCATTATCAAAGCCTGAAGACTGCTCAACATAGACCTTATCCCCCTCTATTACCGCACCGGGGAAGCCCTCACTGAACTGGACATACATACTCTCCAGGCTGGAGCGCTTGGGCAATTGAGGCCAGGCTGGAATATCGGGAAGGTATTTAATCACCTGGGAGCAGGCCTCTTTGGCATCAGCTTGAGGCATACTGCCGATAAGTGTGGGCAAACAGCCGAACTCAATTTTAGCTGACATCGGTTTTATCCTATTTAATGTACTTTCCAATCAAAAGCGTCAGGTCCTTCTTCACCTGCTCTGGAATGAGCTCTGGCGAAGTAATTATGGCGTTCTTTAGTGCATTGGCACAGAGACAATCCCTTGTGTGGGGCACACGAGTTACCGCATGTCTCAGTATTTTCTTGGTAGTTTCGATGCTGCGCCTTAAGTTGGCTATGACCATTTCTGCAGATACTGTCTCAACGGTCTCCTTCCAACAGTCATAATCGGTGACGATGGCGATGGTGGCGTAGCAGATTTCCGCCTCACGGGCTAACTTGGCCTCGGGCAGAGCAGTCATAAAGATAATATCAGCTCCCCAGGAACGATATAACTCGGACTCAGCCCTGGTGGAGAACTGTGGTCCCTCCATTACAATGACGGTGCCGCCATCGTGAACTCTAACTCCAGTCTTGCGGGCGGATTCGTAAAGTATGTTGCTGAGGACAGGGCAGAACGGCTCGGCAAAAGGAATATGTCCTACTATTCCCCCACCGAAAAAGGTATCCTGCCGCA
>JAUXIO010000004.1 GCA_030620975.1 Dehalococcoidia bacterium
GGGTGGGGATGCCAGATAAGTTTGTTGGTGATGCTCACCCTTTTTAGTAATCAAGTCGAGATTAAGGAGGTATCATTAAATGGCAGAAGAGATTATCGTGGCTCCAATACCAGGTAAAATTGTACGTATAAATGTCAGCGAGGGGAACACCGTTGAAGAGGGTGATGAGGTCTGCGTTTTGGAGTCCATGAAAATGGAGAATCCCATAATCTCTCCGGTGACGGGGAAGGTTAAAGAAGTGAAAATTACGGCGGATCAGTTTGTAGAGGGTGGTAGCCCCATGGTTGTTATTGAGTCTTAGATTGGGGTCATATTAGTTTTTTAATTTGGCAGTTTGAGTAAGCCTAAGCATAGAATCATTTTTATTTGTCAGGAGTGTGGCAAGGAAAGCCCTAAATGGTTGGGGCGCTGCCCCAGTTGTCAGGCGTGGAATAGTTTTGTAGAGACGCCAATTGGCCTTCCCGGCGCTTCGGCTGAGTGGCGAAATTTAACGGAAAGCGCTCCTCAAGAACTTTCTCAGGTAGAGTTGCAAGCAAGTCCCCGCCTTAAGCTTTATTTTAGCGAGCTGAACCGGGTCCTGGGCGGGGGTTTGGTACCAGGTTCACTAGTGCTTGTTAGCGGTGAACCTGGTATTGGTAAATCAACATTACTGCTTCAGGTTGCGGCAACGGCCCCCGAGAGTGAGAGAGCAGTTATCTATGTTTCCGGGGAGGAGTCCGTTTATCAGGTCAAGCTCAGGTCGGAGCGATTGGGGCTGAAAAGAGAGAAGCTTTACCTTCTTTCGGAGACCAATCTAGAGATTGTCTTAGAGCAGCTGGAAAAGTTGTCACCGAGCATGGTGATTGTTGATTCCATTCAAGCTGTCTGTGTTGAAGGTACAGCTGGCATATCGGGCAGCATTACTCAAATACGTGAGTCCACTTTAAGGCTTATGAATTGGGCGAAGCGAACCGGCGTGCCAGTGCTTATTACCGGGCACGTCACCAAGGAGGGAGCGATTGCTGGGCCCAAAGCACTGGAACACATCGTTGACGTAGTTTTATATTTTGAGGGTGAGCCTTTTAGTAATTATCGGGTGTTACGGAGTGTGAAGAACCGTTTTGGTTCAACCAGCGAGATAGCTGTGTTTGAGATGGGCGATGGCGGCTTGGCAGAGGTGGAAAATCCATCCCGAGCTTTTTTGTCTCAGCGGAGTGATGTGGCTGTTGGCTCAGTGGTCGTGCCTACTCTTGGGGGTAGCCGCCCCCTGCTGGTGGAGATTCAGGCCTTGACTACGCTAACCAGCTTTACTTCTCCCAGGCGCGTTGCTAATGGGGTTGATTTTGGTCGGTTGCTTTTAATCATTGCCGTGCTTTCTAAACGTAGCAGAATAAACCTTTCTAACCAGGATATTGTGGTTAATGTTACCGGTGGCTTGAAGGTTGATGAGCCAGCGGCTGATTTGGGAATTGCCCTGGCTATCGCCTCAAGTTTTCGGGATATTGGTGTAGTTCCAGAACTTGTAGCGCTGGGAGAGGTGGGGTTAAGTGGCGAACTTAGGCCGGTGCCACAGCTGGAGCGGCGCATTGCTGAAGCTGTCAGGTTGGGTTTTAAGCGCTGTCTCGTCCCGGCCATATCTGCTAAGTCTCTCGTTGGGTCGATAGATGTCCAGCTTATTGAAGTGAATACTGTTGCCGAAGCCTTGCGCTTGGGGCTTGTCAAGGGGGTGGGGTGATTAAGGCTTCTAAAGTTGGGGCTATCATAGTTGCTGCAGGTAGAAGCGAGCGAATAGGTGGAGCAGATAAGCTATTTCTACCTCTGGGTGGCAAGCCGCTGCTGGCTTGGTCAGTTGATATCTGTGGGGAGTGCAATTTAATTCATCAGATAGTTGTTGTATTGAGTGAAGGGAACTTGCAGTTGGGGCAGAAGCTGGTGAAAGAAAGAAGTTGGTCTAAAGCGGTTGTGGTGTGTCTCGGTGGTAAGCGACGGCAGGATTCGGTGAGGCAGGGATTAAATAAATTGAAGGGATGCGATTGGGTGATGATTCATGATGGAGATCGCCCCTTTCTAACCTCAGATTTGATTCAAAGGGGATTGAAGGCGGTTGTGGAAGCTGGAGCCACTGCAGCAGCAGTTCCAGTAAAGGAAACTATCAAGCTCAGCGGTGAACATATGTTGGTTGAGGAGACATTGCCACGCTCCCGGTTATGGGTGGTGCAGACTCCTCAGATATTTCGCTTTGATATAATAGTTAAAGCCTACCAGCAAGTAGATGAGGAAGTTACCGATGATGCCAGTTTGGTAGAGAAGTTGGGCTATAAAGTTAAGCTCTATGCTGGCGGCTATGACAATGTAAAGGTGACCACTCCAGAAGATCTGGCATTAGCCAAGATTATAGCAAAGGATAGGGGGAAGGATGCGTGTTGGAATCGGCTACGATGTTCACCCACTGATTTTAGGGCGTAAGTTGATGTTGGGGGGAGTAGAAATACCCTCTGATAAAGGCCTGTCTGGATATAGTGATGCCGATGTTCTAGCTCATGCCATAATTGATGCTCTGCTTGGCGCTGCTGGTCTTGGTGATATTGGCAGTCAATTTCCAGCGGCAGATCCCAAGTATAAGGATATTTCTAGCCTTATTTTGATGGGTAAAACTAAGAAATTGGTTGAGGCACAGGGCTTCAAAACTGTGAATATTGATGCTACTATTATTGCTCAGCGTCCTAAGCTCTCGCCATTTATTGGAAAAATGCGCTATCAAATTAGTCAAGCTTTAGGCGTTGAGGTGACGCAAGTTGCAGTTAAAGCTACTAGTGGTGAAGGTTTGGGTTTTATAGGCAGGGAAGAGGGAGTGTGTGCTCAGGCGGTTGCCTTGATAGATACGATTTGATAAGTTCGTAGGGAGAAATTTGTGAGGCTTATTAAGAGTATTAAAAGGGATATTCAGGCGGTTTTTGAGCATGATCCGGCGGTGAGGAATGTCTGGGAGATTATTCTTGCTTATCCTGGTTTTCATGCTCGTCAGTTTCATCGCATCGCTCACACTTTGTGGAATTGGCATATCCCGGTATTGCCTCGGTTGCTTTCGCATCTCAATCGATTTCTTACCGGGATTGAGATTCACCCCGGGGCTAAGATTGGTGAGGGATTTTTTATTGACCATGGCATGGCAGTGGTTATTGGTGAGACCACGGAGATTGGGAATAATGTTGTTCTCTACCAGGGGGTGACTTTGGGCGGCACCAGCCTACGGCGGGAAAAGCGCCATCCCACTTTAGGTAATAATGTAGTTGTTGGTGCTGGCGCACGACTTATTGGAGCCATTACTATTGGGGATAATGTCAAAATCGGGACTGGCTCCGTAGTTATCAAGTCGGTACCGCACAACGCCACTGTAATTGGGGTACCAGGGCGAGTAGTTGAGGTTCGTGATCCAGATATGGATACTGTGGAGAAGTTGCCTGACCCCGTTGGTGAGAAACTTCAGAATTTGGAAAAGAGGGTAGCGGAGCTGGAAGAACGCTTGGCAAGTTTGGGTGTTGGCCAAAGTGTTGAGAAGTTTAAAGCAGCCGTTGACCCTTCATCTTCAGAGGAAACAGGTGAAGGTACTTAATACTCTGTCTGGGAAGAAGGAAGAGTTTTCTCCCCAGGGTGAAATAGTAACAATGTATGTTTGTGGGGTTACTACTTATGATGCTTGTCATATTGGCCACGCTATGAGCTACATTATATTTGATGTGGTCAGGCGTTATCTGGAATTTAGGGGCTATAAAGTAAAACATGTGCAGAATTTTACAGACATTGACGACAAGATTATAAATCGTGCTCAGCAGTTGGGAATATCGCCATTAGAGCTATCTAACGAGTATATTTCCCAATATTTTGTTGATATGGATGCTCTAAATATAAAGCGAGCTCATATCTATCCGAAGGCGACCGAGGAGATATCTAGAATTATTGAGATTATACGGGGCTTGGTTAACAAAGGTTATGCCTACGAATCTGATGGTAGCGTTTATTTTAGAGTAAGAAACTTTCCCGATTATGGTAAACTCAGCCGCCAAAATTTGAAGGAGATGATATCTGGGGGGAACATTGAAGAAGGCAAAAAGGAGTACCCGTTGGATTTTGCCTTGTGGAAAGCGGCGAAGCCCAGTGAGCTTTCGTGGCCCAGTCCCTGGGGGGAGGGCAGACCAGGCTGGCATATAGAATGTAGTGCTATGGTATTGGAATACCTTGGGGAGACCATTGATATTCATGGTGGCGGATATGATCTTGTTTTCCCTCATCACGAGAACGAGATAGCACAAGCTGAAAGCTTTACTGGAGTTGTGCCTTTTGCTAAGTATTGGCTGCACAATGGATTGGTACAGGTTGGGGAAAGTAAGATGAGCAAGTCTTTGGGCAATCTGATAACCATTAAGGAAGTGCTGCAGCTCTTTAGCCCGGATGCCATCCGCCTTTTTGTACTCAATTCACATTATCGCAGTTCACTGACTTATAGCAAGGAAGCTTTGGAAGCTGCTGGGAGGGGTGTGGAGAGGTTGAGTCAAGCAGTTAGGAGCATGGCAGAGAGGTGCGAAGGAGCGAGCGTGCTTGAGGTCGAGCCTTTCAGGCGGAGATTCATTGAGGCGATGGATAACGATTTTAATACCGCCCAAGCAATGGCAGTGCTTTTTGAGTTGGTGAGGGAGATTAATCGCTGTCAGGGAGCGGGTGTTGATGTAGCGGAAGCTAGGCACAGTTTAGCGGAGTTAGCTGGTGTCTTGGGTTTCACTTTGCAACAAAAGGTGAAGTTGCCCGCTGGCTTTGAGCCTTTCGTTGAGCTTCTCATATCAGTTCGGGATGAGTTGCGGCGAGCTAATGAGTGGCAGCTTGCTGATAAGATACGCAGTGGCCTGGCCGAGCAGGGAATAGAACTTGAAGATACGCCCAAAGGTACGGCGTGGAAAAGCAAGAGGTAATCGGTTACCTCATCTAATTTAAGCTCAAGCTCTTAGATTTAATTTTCCTCAGGTAGTTTTTCAATTTTTCGTTCTCATTTTCGCCATCTTACTTTGTTGGTAATTTCACTGAAAATTAGCGTTATAGAATGGCGGGGACTTGACAGATGGTTGAGCATTCTTTAAAATGATTATGGACATATGTCAATAATTCCGTTGAAATCACTGTAGGAAGGAGGTGAATAGGATGCCATTAGGAGATAGAACTGGACCTATGGGGATGGGACCGATGACGGGGAGAGCGGCTGGTTATTGTGCCGGTTTTGGCATGTCAGGCTTTGCTAATCCCGTACCTGGACGCTTTGGTGGGTCATATGGATATCCTTATGCTGGTGGGTATGGAGCTGGTATGCCTTATATGGGCTATGGCTACCCCTATGCTGGCTGGGGACGCGGCTGGGGACGTGGTTGGGGACGTGGACGTGGTTGGGGACGTGGACGTGGCTGGTGGTAAAATTATAGATTAAATATTGTGAGGGAGGTGAAGAGGCATGCCGTTTGGAATGGGACCAGCAGGCTGGGCTTATGGTTATCCTTATCCTTATGCTGGGGGGTCGCCTTATTATGGCGGTTATGGATGGCCTTGGGCGCCTCTTTCTAAGGAGCAGGAGATAGCAATGCTTGAAGACCAAGCTCGGGCTTTGGAACATGAGTTAGAAGGTATTAGGGAAAGGCTGGAGGAGCTTAAGAAATAGAAGACCTGAGAGCGCAATGTAATTGGCTAATGCCGTTTGTTTCCCAGATAACTTTAAACGAGGGTGACAATTAGATAGCTAGGTGCTAGAATAAGGGAACTGGAGACAGGGTAGCAGGCTCAGGAATCTAGTTTAATTATTTGTCATTAGGAGAAAGGTAGGGCAGCTATGAAGATTGCGATATCGGCGACGGCGCCTAGCTTGAATGCCGATGTAGACCCTCGTTTTGGGCGCTGTCAGTATTTCGTTATTGTTGACCCAGCAACTATGGAGTTTGAGGCTTTAGAAAATCCCAATGTATCTGGTTTAAGCGGTGTTGGTATTTCTACTGCTCAGATGATTGCCAGTAAGGGAGTGAGCGTTGTACTTACTGGTAATTGTGGGCCCAAGGCGTATCAGACCCTTTCAGCAGTTGGCATTCAAGTTATTAGCGGAGTTGTGGGTAAAGTGCGGGATGCCACTGAGAGTTATAAAGCGGGACAGCTTGGAGCGACCCCTCAACCTACTGTGGATGCCCATTTTGGTATGGGTATGGGTAGAGGAGTTGGTACGATGTCTGGGGTGGGGCCAGCTTCTCAATCGGCAAGCTCAGAGCACGAAGTAGAAGTGCTTAAAGCTCAGAGTCAGATGCTATTGCAGCAGTTGAGGCAAGTCCAGCGGCGAATAGAAGAATTAGAGAAAAAGAAGTCCTAATAGACAACACTAGACAAGCTAGTAATTCTAGTAAACAACTTGCTATAGTATTGGCTAATATAAAGTGATATTTATTGCTCGTGGCAAAGGTGGTAGGAGAAGTTATTAACATCTTTGCCTTTCTTTTTGCCTTGGGCTTGATAGATGTTAATAAGTTAACATTGCTCTGCTCAGAGGATAGATTACGGTTAGCTTCTTGACGTGCTATTTTTTTAAGGAGATGTTGTATGTTAACTGAGATACAGGTTAGGGAAAACCTGAAGCAAGTGCTTGTTCCCGGCGTGTTGCGTAGCTTGATACAACTTAATCTCGTTCGCAGCATAGATATTGCTGATGACAAATTGGAAATCGCATTGGCTTCAGCAGCTTTGAATAGCAGTGCTCAAGTTTGGCTTAAGGATAAGGTGTTAGAGGTTGCACATGGGCTTCCCGGGGTGCGTGAGGCCAAGGTTGAGTTTACTGAAACGAAGCCTAAGGAGGTTAACCGAATCGGGCATGTGGTGGCGGTTATGAGTGGTAAAGGCGGAGTGGGTAAGTCTTTAGTGGCCAGCCTGATGGCTGTTGCCATGGCTAGAGAAGGTAAAGACGTTGGTGTCCTTGATGCCGATATCACCGGTCCCAGCATTCCCAAGATGTTCGGTATAAGCAGTCATCCCGGCGGCAGTGAGAATGGGCTTTTACCCGTGCTATCAAAGGCGGGAATTGAAATTATGTCTATTAATCTTCTGCTACCCCAGGAGGACGATGCTGTCATTTGGCGAGGACCTCTTATTGGTAAGGCGATAACCCAGTTCTGGGAGGAGGTGCTTTGGGGTAAGCTTGATTACCTTATTGTGGATTTACCGCCGGGTACTGCTGATGCCCCGCTGACGGTGATGCAATCTTTACCATTAGCGGGAGTAGTTATTGTATTTACCCCTCAGGCCCTTACTGCAATGGTGGTAAAGAAAGCGGTGAAAATGGCGCAAACCATGAAAACGCCTATTTTGGGCGTAGTGGAAAATATGAGTTATTTACTTCTGCCAGATACAGGGAAGAAATTAGAGCTTTTTGGTGAAAGTAAGGGGGAAGAGATGGCAAAAGCGGCTGCAGCACCCTTTTTGGGTTCCTTTCCCATTGACCCTGAGCTGGCTAATTTGTGTGACCGGGGAGAGATTGAGCGCTATAACTCAGATGCTTTTAGCGCTTTTGCTAGAGCTCTTGCTGAGACAATGGCTGCTCTTGATTAACGGCTTATATTAACAAATCTGCATAAATAGTAGACTCTATGCTTAAGGCGGAAATTGCCCAACTTAATCTAATAGATATTACTAGAAATCTACATAAGGAGGGGGGAAATTGATATTAGATTACACCAGATGCAAGCATGCCAGTATAGCTGAATTGGAGGAGAATTCTTTGTTAGTGCGGGTTGCTGTGGAGGATACCTTTTACGCTGCTGAAGTGGAGATGGTGGTGGGGCTTCCCGCTTTGGAGGTTACTTCCATTAAGGGAAAGGTAAAGAGAGCATTTAGTGATAAATGCCAGCAGGCTGTTCCCTTATTGAATGAGGTGGTGGGTATGCGAGTGGGTTCTGGCATCATTAAGGCAGTTAATGATTTAGTCGGTGGCCCAAGTGGTTGCCCAAGATTGGCGGATTTGATTCTTGAGGGATTCAACGATGTTATCTTGCGATATACCATGCCGCCATTGAGAGAAATTGTTCCTCTGGCTGGGCAGGCACAACTGGAAGCCTATCAAGTGTACCTCAGAAAAAGTCCAAGGCTTGTGGGTAGTTGTATTGCTTTTGCTGAGGGGAGCCCATATAGGGAAGGACTGGAAGTATGAGTACTGAGGAGGTTACGCATATGCTATCATTCACTCGAACTAAAGTTATCGGCGTTGAGAGTCCCAAGGAAAACATTTTGCTTGCTCACGGCGTGTTAGATGATAACATTTATGCTATGGAACTTGATGTTGAAGTGAAGCTTCCTGATTTTGAGATCACTGGCATTCAAGGTAGGATGAAGAGAACTACTACTGCGGAATGTTGGAAGGCTGTTCCCAAGTTGGGAAATGCTATTAGTTTGCGTATTGGTGAAGAGCGTTTCATTAGTAAGATAAACAGGGGTGTGGGGAAACAAGGATGTAGCCATTTTGCCAACTTGCTGTTGGAGTGCTGCGATGCAATTAGGCAGCAAGCAATTTATGGTGGGTGGCGGAAACTTAAGGAGAAGGATGCTTCTTTAAGCAAAGAGAGCTTTTTGAAAGAGCAGCTCAAGAAGATTCCAGACTTGAAAGATAGCTGCCTTCTCTACTCTTGATGCTTTGGTGGGAAGGAGGTAAATTGATTATTGATTTACATGTTCATACAAAAGAACTTTCACCTGATGCTGACCGGGATGCAGAGGAGGCAATTCGGGAGGCAAAACAAAAGGGGTTAGATGGTATCTGCTTCACGGACCACAACAGAGCCTGGAGCGTCGGGGACACTGAGAAATTAAGTAAGAAGTGGGACTTTGTGGTTATAGGTGGTATGGAGGTAGATACTGCTGAAGGGCATATGTTGGTGTTCGGGCTTCATGAAGATATTAAGAAAACTATGCATGTAAGTCAGCTCCGTCAGATGGTTGATAAAGTGGGTGGAGTAATAATTTTTGCCCATCCATTTAAGAGTTTTCTTATGTTTGGTATGTCAGATATAAGTTTAGATGTGGAACAAGCATCGGCGAGGCCAGCTTTGCAGGTGGTGGATGCACTTGAAGCGTTTAGCGGGAGAGCGGGTGAGAGTGAAAATAGACTTGCTCAGGATGTGGCCAAGAAGTTGGGTATGAAGGGGACTGGTGGGAGCGATGGGCATAGACCAGGGGAGATAGGCCGTTGTGTGACAATTTTTGAGAATGATATCAAGAATGAGGCTGAGCTTATAGCTGAGTTGAAAGCGGGCAGGTTCAGAGCTGATTACTTTGTGGGCGGGAGGAAGTGACGCCTGTTGTTGGGCTCACTGGCGGCATTGCATCGGGCAAAAGCACAGTGGTTAATTTTTTTAAGGAGCTTGGCGCTTATGTGATTGACTGGGATGTGCTGGCACGGGAGGTCGTTCGTCCTCACCTAAGAGCTTGGAGAGAGATCGTTGAGTATTTTAGCAAGGAAGTATTAAATGAGGACTTGAGCATTAATCGTGCTAGATTAGCCAAAATGGTTTTTGGGGATAGGGAGAAATTGGATAAACTGAATGAAATGACGCATCCCAGAATAATTGAAGAAGATGCCAGGATGGCGGAAGAGATTAGGAGAGCCGACCCCAGTGCTTTAATTATTAAAGATGTTCCGTTACTGGTTGAGATTGGATTTCACAAGCGTGTTGATAAGGTAGTTGTCGTTTATGCCAGCGAAGAGAATCGGTTGAGAAGGTTGGAGGAAAAGGGCTTTAGCAGGGAGGATGCCTTAAGCAGAATCAGAGCACAGTTGCCTCTCAGTGAGAAGATCAAGTTTGCCGATTTTGTCATTTATAATGATGGCTTGTTTAAAGAGACCAAGAAGCAGGTAGAAAAAGTATATAACCTGCTTATGAAAGGAGATAATTATGCCGGAAAAGGCTGAATGGGAAGAGTTGGTCAGGCATTTGGAAGCGCTTCTTCGATTGAAGACGTTCCCCGTAGCCCTGAAGCTTTTGGAAGATGAGAAGGAGTTGGCGGAATATAAGTGGGCACGACGTCCGAATACGAAGTTGACTCTGTGCCAGATGATAAACATCGTCCGCACCTTCGACTGGACAGTGGGTGCGATTGCAGAAGATTTTGCTTATCCCCTCTGTGCCGCTGTAATAGGTCTGGTTGAGTTGCCTGAGGATGTTAAGGATGGAACTTTTAGGAATCTGGTATGGTGTAAGACCAAAGAAGAGGGCAAGAAGTGCGAAGATTCCACTCCGAGAATTCCTGTGGGTAAATACAAGGCTGTGGTTCTGGCACCTCTGGTTTATATTTCTTATGAGCCAGATATGGTATTAATCTATGGCAATCCAGCTCAGATGATCTTGATTATAAATGCCCTCCAGTTTGAGGATTATGAGAGATTTCAGTTTTTCTGCGTTGGTGAAGGCTCGTGTGTAGATGCCATTGCTCAATGCTATTTTTCGAAGAAGCCTTCGCTTACTATTCCTTGCTATGGGGAAAGAAGGTATGGGCATGCTCAAGATGATGAGCTGGTTATGGCACTGCCTCCTCAAATGTTAGAGAAGGTGGAGAGGAATCTTCAGGAACTCTACAAGAGGGGTGTTTGTTATCCCATTTCTCCTTATGGTGCTCAGGTTAATGCGCTGGACGGGATGCCTCCTGGTTATCATAGTTTAGCCAAGGGTGAAAAGATTGAGGGGCTGGGAGTGCCACTTAGGAAGGTTACTCGCTGGCAGAAGTAAAATTAAATTTAGTTGTAAGGGCTAGACTTGAGTTCCATTATTTATGGTCCCGTGCCCTCATGGCGGCTGGGAAAATCGCTGGGAGTTGACCTTTTAGCTACCAGGGATAAGGTTTGCTCCTTTGATTGTGTCTATTGCCAGCTGGGAAGGACAAGTCACTTCTTAGTAGAGCGAAGAAGCTTTGTAACGATTGCTCAGCTTGCTCGGGAGCTCGCGACTGTTAGAGATGTGGTGGCTGATTATGTTACCTTCTCTGGAATGGGTGAGCCAACTTTGGCTAGCAATTTGGGCCAGGCTATTGTGCTAGCGAAATCTGTTCTTTCGCTGCCTGTAGCTGTTCTAACTAATTCTTCACTTATGCTCAGAGAAGATGTGCGGGATGACCTTGCCGAGGCAGATGTGGTGGTGGCCAAAGTGGATGCTCCGAATGAGGAGCTATTCCATCAAATTAACAGACCTGCAGTAAGTTACTCCCTTGATGAGGTACTCTCCTCTATTAAGCTTTTCAGGGAAAAATTCAAAGGCAGGCTAGCTCTCCAGATGATGTTCATTGAGGCAAATAAGAATTATGCCAGAGAATTGGCAAAAATTGCTGAGGAGCTTTTACCTGATGAGGTGCATATTGACACGCCACTGCGCCCTTGTGCTCTCAAGCCACTAACTCCGGAAGAAATTGCTGGTATACGGGATGGGTTTGTTGGCATTAAAGGGGTAGTGACGGTTTACGAGGCCTCGAGGCCTGAAGTTATACCTTTGAATTTGGAGGAGACACTGCGGCGGAGGCGAAAACTCTAGAAAAAGCTACTGATTTCATCAAAAATAGCGTGAGTTTACTCTTAGACCTCTATTTGATTTCCAGCGTTGTTGAAGAAGAAGCTGTCGCCGAATTCTTGGGCCAATATAGCCGAGGCTGGTAAGCCGGTACAGTGGGATACTCCTAGCCTTTGGATGTTAAACCCCCTCAATTCTCCAATAGTCAAGTATATTCGTTCCTCAGCAGCGTAAATGAGATGCATACCACCGATAATCATGTGGATAGTTTCCACTCCGGTTAATTTTTGGGCGTGGTGCAGGGTGTTGATTGTGCCGCGATGAGCACAGCCTAGAATAACTACCAAACCCTTTTCGGTCTTGATGATGATTGCCTGGTCATCCCAAAGTGGGTCGGGCAGAAATTTTTCTCCCTCCTTGACCTGAAGATTAGGCTCAATCTTTTCATATTCAGTGTACATGGGGATTTCGCCAGTTGTAACGATGTTATCGCTGAGCCATACGGGCTCTTTAGTTAAGTTGAAGGATGCTCCTAAGCCCTCCAGTGCCTCGCGAGCGAAAGGGATTCCAAGATATCTATCTTTTCCACTAGAGCTTCGTATGTATTTGTTCGCCCATACATCAGGATGGGCGATTATTTCAATTTGCTTATTTATTCTGTTTAACATCTTGTATAAACCGCCGGTGTGGTCGCGATGCCCGTGGCTGAGTACAATTCTATCAAGTTGGGTTAAATCTACTCTTAGAAGGTCAGCATTATGAATTGCCGACATATTCAATCCGGTATCGAATAGTATTTTATGGCCATCCATCTCTATCAAAATACTTAATCCCCACTCGGCTAATGCATCTATTCTGCCTGCAGTATTCTCGCTCAGTGTAGTAATCCGAAGGCTCATTTCTCCTCCTTGACAAGTAGTATGTTCTCTAAGATTCTATTATAACTGCCGGTAGTTCCTCAATCTTTAATGCCGGCTAAATCTTTAGCTAGCCTTTTCTTTTCTTCAAAGTCGGTAATTCGGTAGAGCGTTATCATTTGTGCCTGTGTTGAGCCCGAGCCATGCCAGGTAGATGCTCCGTGTAATCCAGCCACCCAGTGTTGCAGGAACTTGGCTATGCGCAGTCTCTTTTCAGCTGAAGATGCCGCCTTCAAGTACTTTTTGGCGTATTGTTTTATTTCAGGGTTTTCTAGTTCTCTTTCGTGGGGCATGGTAGCTACCAGTCCGCCGACAATATCTGCAGCTAAAGCCATTACTTGCCAGAAGCCAGTGGAAACATTTAACTTGGCGGCATTGCTGTAGGCATCGTCGGGAAGCCAAATGCCGGAGCCCTGAGGTTCCTCTCTGCCTTTAAAGGCTGCGGCAAGGCTGCAAGCGCTGACAGTTTCTCTAATATTAACCATGCTCGTTATCTTATCCATAACATGAGGCATTTTGCTGATCCCGGCGTACTCAGCAGTGAGTGCGGTAGCTCCGAT
This sequence comes from Dehalococcoidia bacterium, assembly GCA_030620975.1. GTDB lineage: Bacteria > Chloroflexota > Dehalococcoidia > GIF9 > JAUXIO01 > JAUXIO01. The sequence continues at coordinate 13,015 of JAUXIO010000004.1, forward strand.
AATCAAATCGATAAAACCCACTTTACAGGCGCCGCCGCAATTCATCCGATGCATTTTGGCAAATCGAGCAATCAGCTGCTGAGTATATTCTATTTCTCCACAGAGGAACACTCTTTCCCAAGGGACGAAAACATTATCGAAGATTATGAGGCAGGTCTCGCGCTGACCATATATTGGATTGCCCAGATAACTCAGGTCATCTGTATTTTCTCTTTCTGCAGTGTAGGGGTTATATTGGCAAATGTAGCTCATTCCCGGTGAGCCAGTGGGTATGGCAAAAGCTATGGCATAGTCTTCTTCTCCCTTGTGGCAGGCAAGCCCAGTTAAGACCATTGTTTCATCAGCGGCATAGGCACCGCTTTGATGTTGCTTTGCTCCTCTAACTACAATCCCATCGGATTTTCTATCGACGATGTGAACATACATGTCTGGGTCCTGCTCTGAAGGCCTTTTACTCCTGTCGCCTTTAGTGTCGGTGGTTGCGCCGCTGAGGACTAAATCATTTTTTTGAAGGAACTCTAGGTAGGTCATGAGCCTTTGGTAATATTCCGTTTTCTTTTTCTTATCCACCTCCCAGGCGATGCTTGCCATTGCGCTGAGCATATCGCAGCCGGGGCATCTATAGTTGCAAGTGCCAAGCTTTTGAGCAGTGAGTAATGCCATTCCAGCGCGCTTATCTAAGTCGTCAATACACTGATGAATATGTAAATTCCTATTTATTATGTCTTCGGAGAGGTGGGATTTGGCAGTCATCACATCTTGGTACTCTGGCCGCTGAGCTAGTTCGTAGACTTGGACATTGGCCTCTATTACTGACCTGGTAGTGGGATTCTCCATTAGGCTATTTACTCTATTACCTCCCAGATAAACCTTTGGTTTTCTCTTTAGTACACGTTGGCGATATTCTTCGCCTGTTTTAATAGCCATTTCAGTCTCCCATTACCAAATTTTTAGCTTGCTAGGTTATACTAAGTAACCTCTTTGGATTTTCGGTAACTATTTTGTTTAGGCTCTCTTCTTTTAGAGGCAGCTGTTTTAACTCAGATAGAACCCTTTTTCGTGGTAACAGTGGCCAGTCGCTGCCTAGGAGTGCTTTCCCTGAGAGCACGCTATTCATGCGATTCACTACCATCTCGGGGATGTACTTTGGTGCCCAGCCGGCAATATTAAAGTAAACGTTTTCATTTCTTTGGACGATTGCCATGGCTTCAGCAAACCAGGGGAAGCCAAAGTGAGCCAAAATTATCTTTAGCTTGGGGAAGTCCACAGCAACATCGTCGAAGAATATGGGCTGGCCATATTTTATCCTGGTTCCGCTGTGGAATTGGGTTCCACTGTGAAATAGCACCGGAATTCCCAACTCTTGCGCTTTCTCGTATAGGGGGTATATCGATTCATCGTTGGGATAAAGTTCTATCAGATGAGGGATAATTTTTAAGCCTCTAAGCCCCAGATCATTGACGGCGTGGTCCAGCTCATCCAGAGCTAGTACGCCTTTGTGGGGGTCAACGCTGGCAAAGCCTATTAACCTGTCTGGGTATCTCTTTATAGCTTCAGCTACTTCTTCATTAGAAACCTTATAGTGGGAGATAGTTTCAGCGTCAATAGCTACAACTACAGATTTGTCAACGCCAGCGGCATCCATATCAGCAATGTTAGCCTCGACCGTGCCCACTAGGCCTCGACCTCCAAAGGTTTGCTGGTGGCCTGTTTGCCATTCTGGTCTTCCTCCCACTCCGGGTATGCCTAGTTGAGCGTGTGTATCAATTATCATAACTTTACCTCCTCACTTATATTTAATTTTCACTTCGTCGCCTACGGCGGCATTTAAAAAGGTGCAAGCATTGCCATCTTTCAGGGATATCTCCAGATGGCCACTGCTGCCAATGATAGCCATTAGTCCTTTCCCCTGAGCATAGAAGTGGCTCAAGTTGGGAATGGACTGAGCTCCTATATTAAAGGTAATTTCTTTCTCAGGCAAATTAGCGCCTTTAACATTGGTAATTAAATTACCAAAGTGGTCAATGTGAATGATTTGACCAATTAGGTTACCTTGAGCATCAAAATGTGGCTGCGGTATGGGAAAAATATTGAGGGAAGTAATTTTGCTTCCAAACTCGTTGATTGGTGTATCTAGAGAAAGGTGGGCGGCAACTGGAGCCAAAATATCCCGTCCATGGAAAGTAGTGCTGACTGATTGTCGCCAAAAGCGGGGATTGGTGATAGCAATGGCTTCAATTTGCTTATCCAGCTTCCTCTGCTTGAGGTTTGGAGAGATTGGAGAACTGGGTGGGCACAGGTCATTAATTATATAGCCAAGAACGCCATTGTCTGGAGCTAGAAAGAAGGCCAAGGGCGTTTTCAGGATAACTAGTTTACGCTCGCTGCCAACGCCGGGGTCGATAACAATCACGTGGATTGTTCCCTTGGGGAAGTGGGGGTAAGCGGTAGCAATGAGGAAAGCTCCCTCGGCAATATTGCCAAGCTTAATACAATGGCAGATATCAACGATATTAACTCTTGGGTTGATGCTAAGGATGACACCCTTTAAGCTAGCCACATAGATATTACTTGAACCAAAATCGGTAGTTAGAGTTATTATGGAAGGCATATTTAACTTTCGATTTATTGCTAGGTCGAGAGCCTAACGGTCCATATGGCAAAAATGATAAACAGAACAGCCAGAATTATAGTTAGCCGCAGAAGAGTTCTTTCTATGCCTCGCCGGGTGCGGTAAACAGTATCTGGTTGCCCGAATATACCGCCCAATCCTCCACCACGCACTTGAAGCAGAACGGTTGCAATTAGAGCTATGGCCACTATTATCTGGGCAATGGTAAGGTAAGTAGACATTTTATTTGACTCCAAACTTTTCCATAAGAATTTTATTTACCAGTGAAGGATTGGCACGTCCTCTGGTCGCTTTCATTACTTGTCCCACTAAGAATTTCAAGGCTTGTTGCTTACCAGCTTTGAGGTCTGACACTGCTTGAGTGTTGGTAGTTATTACTTGCTCTACTATTTCCATTATCTCTGTGGCATTACTAATCTGGGTAAGTCCCTTTTCGCTAATGATTTCACCGGGTTGCTTCCCGGTGTGAAACATCTCTTCAAATGTTGCCTTAGCCGCTGGACCGCTGAGGTTACCATGGTCTATTAAGTTTAGCAAATCCATCAGGCGCCGGGGGCTAATTCTGGTATCGCTAATTTGAGAGTTAGTGGCATTAAGTAGTCGGCCAAATTCTCCAAGGAGCCAATTACTTACTGTTTTGGTCTTTCGCTTAAATTGGGAGTTATCGGTTGAACTTATTAATTTAATACAGTCTTCATAGTAGTCAGCTAGCGCTTTAGAATTGGTGAGAAGATTAGCATCGTAGATGGGCAATCCATATTGGGACATAAAACGGTCATGCCTGGCTTCGGGTAGCTCGGGCAACCTTGCCCTTATTTCCTCTACCCAGCTGCGGTCAAGAATCAGAGGTGGCAAATCGGGTTCGGGAAAATAACGATAATCATTGGCATATTCTTTGCTCCTTTGAGTCACAGTTATTTCCCTTTCTTCTATCCATCCCCTGGTTTCTTGGACCAGCCTGCCACCTTCTTCTAATACCTTTCTCTGGCGCTTAGCCTCGTAGTCCAAAGCCTGATAGACACCCTTAAAGCTATTCATATTCTTGACTTCGACTTTGGGTAGATAATCTTTACTATCCGATGGGCGAAGGCTGATATTGGCATCGCATCTGAAGCTGCCCTCTTCCATATTGCCGGTTGATACGCCGAGGTACTGAAGCAGATTACGTAGTTTTATCAGGTACTGGCGGGCCTCTTCTGGGGAGCTGAGTTCAGGCTCGCTGACGATCTCAAGCAAGGGAACTCCAGCTCGGTTAACGTCTACTAGACTATAACTTTCCCCAGATGGTGGAGCGCGGTGGACTAATTTAGCTACATCTTCTTCGAGGTGAACTCGGATAAGTCCAATCCTCTTCTTGGTGCCATTGGTATCAATGGTCACCCAACCATTTAGGCCGATGGGGGCATCATATTGAGAGATTTGGTAGCCTTTCATTAAGTCGGGATATGGGTAATTCTTACGGTCGAATTTAGTGTATTCCGGGATGGTGCAATTTAGAGCCAAAGCGGTCATTGTGGTATACTTAATTGCCCTTTTATTGATGGTTGGCAGGACGCCGGGCATGCCCAGGCAGATGGGGCAGACATGGGTATTGGGTGGAGCATTGGCGTAATCAGTGCTGCAGGAGCAAAACATCTTGGTTTTGGTCAGGAGTTGAGCGTGAACTTCTAGGCCAATGACAATTTGGTAATCCATGAACCCATCCAGTATAGCAATATTGTTATACTGGGGCAAGTTTGACAGGGATTTAGAGCCCCTGTAAAATTAGCTCTATCGGGGATATAGCTCAATAGGGAGAGCGCTGCGTTCGCATCGCAGAGGTCGGGGGTTCGAATCCCCCTATCTCCACCAAGAGGAAGGATGATTAAATATGGCTAAAAAAGGTGCTGCTAAGAGCGTAGCTAAAAAGCTTGTTGACTCAGAGATTCCCGAGATTCGGAACATCATCAGTGAGTTAACTAAGTGTACCAAGCGATTGGAGGAGCGCAGCCGTAAACTTCAGAGCTATGTTGGTGAGATTGAGGATTTGACCGGCGGCGAAGTTGAGACCTCTCCCGAAGTTCCTCTAAGTGAGCGTCTCAAATTGTTGGAACAGAGTCTAACTGAATTGGACAAAAGGGCAGAAAGACCGAGTCCGAGGCCAGAGTTTAAAGAAGAAATCAGAGAAGTGCCACGGCCACGAGGAGGGGCACGAGTCTACACTACGCCAGAGGGATTTGTAGTTAGGCGACTGCGCTAATTTAGCTTTGAGCCCCTGTAGCTCAGAGGATAGAGCAGCGGTTTCCTAAACCGCGTGTCGGGCGTTCGAGTCGCCCCAGGGGTACTTGAGGCAGAGAAAGTATTGTAGGAGTGTAGCTCAGTTTGGGAGAGCAGCGGACCCCAAGACCGCAGGTCGGGGGTTCGAATCCTCCCCCTTCTGCCACGCCGAGGTGGTGGAATAGGTAGACACGCCATCTTGAGGGGGTGGTGGGCGTAAGCCCGTAGGAGTTCAAGTCTCCTCCTCGGCACCAGAAGTGTAGATAAGGAGATATGGATAAAGAGATATAGGTAGAGAATGAAGCTTTATAAGCTATCTTACTTGGGTTGCTCGGGCCTTCAGGGATTTGTGGATGTCAGGTTAAGTTTGCTTTCTCTTTTTGCCGTGTTTGGCCTCTTTGGTTTGCTTAAGCCGAAGGAGTGAAATTTAGTGTGCGGGCGGAAGTAGTTCAGCGGTAGAACGCCTCCTTGCCAAGGAGGAGGTCGCGAGTTCGAATCTCGTCTTCCGCTCCATATGGCGGCGTAGCCAAGTGGTTAAGGCGGGGGTCTGCAAAACCCCTATGCAGCGGTTCAAATCCGCTCGCCGCCTCTCTCAAGCTTCTAGGTTATTCGGTGATGGATGTAAATTGCCCTAATTGTAACCAAATATTTGACTTAGGCTCTCTTATTTAAGCTGGACTACATTCGTAAAAAGGAGCCTTCGGTTTAAGGGGCAGAAGGATAGTTTGGCTTTCTCGCCGGGGTGGCGAAATTGGCAGACGCGACGGACTTAAAATCCGTTCCCCGCGAGGGGGTGTGGGTTCGAGTCCCGCCCCCGGCACATATGAAAGCCTCAGCGGGCGTTAGCGGAATTCCTTGATTTCAGAAAGCCTTGAGGTTTTATAGGTCACCACTGTGCTAGATCATACCTGAAGGGTATTTGGGTTGGGTCTCTATCTGAACAGGCCTTGGGAAGCAATCTGGCTCTACAGTATTCTCATTTGATGGAGACTGCAAAGACCTTCTGGTCGGCGAAGTCTTGCTCCCACGACCTTTTGTATGTCAATGTTAGCTCGGTTTCCCCTTCTTTCAATCCCTTGAAGGTGAACCTGCGCTCCCCACTGACACCAACCATGCTAGGTGCAGCTTCACCGGGCTTAAATTCGCTTTGTACCAGCTTGAGAAAGCTTTCGTCAAAATCTGTCTCCCACGTGTAACCCGTTGTTGGATTAGACTCAAGGGCTATGATGAATTGTTCGCCGATGACTATTTCAATTCCTTGGCTGGGGTCGGCGTATTCCCTCGGTTGCCCAAATGTGCAGCCCGCGACTAAACCACCTAGCAACATTGATGCCATCAGCAAAGTTATCAGTCTATTCATGCTACCTCCCTTTAAGTGCCTTCTGTGAGTTTATTGCTTAACCATACTGTCTGTCAAAAGGCTTTATGTAGAGGGTAAGTAGATTACCTTTAATGCCTTAGAGGTTGACCCTTAGCATCCTTGCGATAGTCGCTGGCAATGAGGATAAAATCGCTAATCCACCAGGCACCTAGGCCTCCACAGGTAAGGAGCTTGACAATTCCTGAGCGTGTCCTGCCAATATAAAAGCGGTCAACCCCCAGGAAACCAAGGAAGATAGATAGAAGAAAAGCTACTCGCCAGCTCTTTTGCTTGTGCATGGCTTGAACTCCTTGTTAAGTAGTTGTGTCATTGGAGTAATAAAGTGGTCAAAGTCCTTTTGCCTAGGTTGCATTGACTTATCTGCATACTGAGTCAGTGCAACCTAGGACTTGGGATAGGTGGTAATTATCCGTTGGGCCTTGAAAAATGCGTGTTCTAGGCTACGTCCAGGTACTAATTCCACCTCGGTGGGTACGCCGAGTGCCTGTGTCAGTGCTTCTTCAACTTGTCCTTTCATCCCTTTTAAGCTGGTAACTTCAGGAGCGTATTCAGCCTTCACTTTAAGTCTATCCTGCTCTCCAGGAGTATCCACAATGATTTGGTATTCCTCGCCCAGGCCCGGCGTAGTAAATATCACCTCCTCAACATCAATGGGGAAGATTCGCTTGCCTTTTACCAGGGCGCTTTGAGCTATTCTGCCCCTGACCCGTGCCATTTTGGGCAATGTGCGGCCACAGGGACAGGGCTCATAGGGAAGTATACTAGTTATATCACCAGCTCTCCATCTGATTAAGGGTAAAGCTTCTAGGGTAAGCGTGGTAACTACTAGTTCTCCTTCTTGCCCATCCTCCAAAACATCTCCAGTTTCCGGGTCGATGATTTCGAAGAGGACATGGTCGGCAAATATGTGATAACCGTTGTAGTACTCACACTCGTTGGCCTCAATGCCTCCAGTGTCACTGGCGCCATAGAAGCCGGGCAGGAAGGTGACACCATACCTAGCCTCTAGCCTTTTCTTATACGATTCTACCCAAGTCTCACTCCCCGGCCAGATTGCTCGAATCTTGGTCTGCTTGATGTCGATTCCCAACTCCCGGGCTCGATCAAGATAGCGCAGGGCAAAGCTAGGTACATCCACAATAATGGTAACACCAAGCAGCTGGGCAAGCCTTATCTGGTTATCCAGAAAGCCTCTACCAGCACAAAGGGTCAACCTCTGCACGCCGATAAGTTTATTGGCTGCTCCTGTACATTCATAATTAGTTCGCTCTTGAGCTATGTCCCCCGGCCTGAACCCGGCTGTCCAGCGTGCCCTTGCTTGTCTAGCAATGCAGTTATTCTCCCAATCTCTTTGGGTTCGCGGTAGAGGACTGGGGATGCCAGTGGTGCCACCACTAGAGCAAATTACTGGAATTTGAGAGATGGGTACCGTTAATCTATCTTGTAGCGGAGTAGCCCGGAATTCGGCATCTTCAAGCAGAGGCAGTTTTTTGATATCATCAAGCCTGTTTATGTCGGTTGGTTTTACCCCAGCGGTATCAAACCTTTGCCTATAAAGATTGCTCTTCTCATAGGCTCTGCTGACCACCTCTTGCAGCCGGCTCAACTGCAGTTTTCTTAAAGCGTCTGAAGACATTGTCTCTATTTCTGGGTCCCAGTACTTTTTCTGTATCACGTTGTTCCTCCAAAAGCTTTATCTTGACCTGGACGAGTTAAAGAACCTACCTTGAATGAGTTTTTCTATATCAACTGCAGATTGGGTTAAGATCAATGTAAGCCAATGTCCTCTTCATCCTTTAACTCTCTAATATCAGCTATTGCCTGTGATAATTTGCCGCTGGGCGGCATATGAAAAGTTTTTTTCTTTGAGCTAACCGCTCTTACTGCTGCTTCAATGTCTTTAGCCGTTAGTCCATATCGCTGGAGCAATTCTTCAGCTTTGCCCGATTTGGCATAGGTATTTTTTAAGTTGACGAATGACATTGGCACCGGCTTCTCTCCAGCTACTACCTGGGCTACTCGGCTACCCAAGCCGCCATGCGCTAGATGCTCTTCGGCGACAACGATGGCTCCCGTTTCCGAGGCGGCTTTTATAATAGCTTCTTCATCTAATGGCTTTAGGGTGGGCATATTTATTATGCAACAATCTATGCCTTCAGCTGCCAGGGCTTCAGCGGCTTCTAGCGCTTTGGCTACCATGATACCGATGGCGATGATGGTAATATCTTTACCTTGTCTCATGGTTATTGCTTTACCCAGATTGAATTGATAGCTTTGGGAGTAAACAAGTGGGGTTTTGGGGCGACCGAGCCTGACATAGATTGGTCCATGAGTAGCTGCTGCTGATTTTATTACTTCAGCGGTTTCTATGGCGTCGGCGGGAACGACAACGCTGAAGCCGGGAAGGGAACAAAAGAGCGCCAAATCCTCAATTGCTTGGTGAGAGAAACCGTCTTCACCAATGGTGATGCCGCCATGGGTAGCCACAACTTTGACATTTAGCTGTGGCTGAGAAAGGCACATCCTGAGTTGGTCGAAGCAGCGGCAGGAAGCAAAAATGGCAAAAGTGCTGGCAAAAACGGTCTTTCCTGAGGCAGCCAGCCCGGCAGCAATGCCAATCATGTTTTGCTCTGCTAGGCCACACTGGAAAAAGCGGTCTGGGAATTCTTTGGCAAATAAGTTAGTCATGGTTGACCGCGATAGGTCGGCGTCAAGAACAACTATATTTTGGTTTTCCCTGCCCAGTTCTACTAGGGTTTTTCCGTAAGTTTCTCTGCTGGATATTTCTATAGTCATGGTTAACTTAATTCTCTGAGAGCTAACTCAGCTTGTTCTGGAGTCGGTGCTTTGCCATGGAAGTCTATATTGTTCTCCATGAAGCTAACTCCCTTGCCCTTAATAGTATGAGCGATGATAACGCTGGGTTTCCCTTTTATTGTCTTGGCCTCTTCTAGGGCTTGCTGGATTTGGTTAATATTGTGCCCGTCTATCTCAATAACGTTCCAGTTGAAGGCGCGCCATTTTTCAGTTAGAGGTTCCAAGTTCATGATATCCTGAGTCCAACCATCAAGTTGTTGCTTGTTATGGTCAACGATAGCTACTAGGTTATCGACTTTGAAATGTGCTGCTGCCATAGCTGCCTCCCAGATTTGCCCTTCGTCGCACTCGCCATCGCCAAGAAGGACATATACCTGGTAATCTCTGGCATCCAGTCTGGCGGCTAGAGCAGTGCCAATGCCGAAAGACAATCCCTGCCCCAAGGCACCTGCTGACATTTCTACTCCGGGCGTGGTGGTTCTGTCGGTGTGCCCTTGAAGACGACTATTTAACTTTCTTAAAGTAGTTAACTCTTCTACCGAAAAGTAGCCGCTTTCTGCCAGTGCCGCATAGAGGATGGGAGCAGCGTGCCCTTTGCTTAAAATAAATCGGTCGCGCTCTGGCCATTGAGGATTTTGGGGGTCATAGCGCATGACCTTGAAGTAGAGGACGGCAATGATATCAGCCGCTGATAGAGAGCCACCGGGGTGTCCGCTACCTGCTGTCGCTATCATAGTAATTACATGGCGACGCAGCTTCTTGGCCAACTCGGTTAGCTCTTTGGTGGATAGAGTAAATTTATTCTTATTTAGTGGCAAAGTTGATGGAATGGGAGTTGAAGTGGTGTGGATATTTAAATTATTCTTTTCTCGCGTCAAGCTTGCTCCTTTTGCAATATGGATTATAAGGCAGCTAGTTGGGTAATGTCTATAGGATGGGTCTGCAGATTCTTCTTGGTTGAGGATGCTGAGTTCAGTCGGTATAATGTTTGGGATGATCATAGACTTTCATACTCATATTGCCCCTCCCTGGCTGAGAGATAAACGCGGTGAGTATATTGAGCGCGATTCCTGTTTCCACCTACTTTATTCTCAGCCCAAAGCCAAACTGGTAACTGCAGAGGAGCTCGTTGCCAGCATGGATGAGGCCGGTATTGATAAATCAGTTATTCTCAATTTGGGTTGGGTAGACCATCAATTATGCGTTGAAACCAATGAATATATTCTGGAGTCTATTTCTCGCTATCCTGACAGACTTATTGGCTTTTGCAGTATCCAACCTAAGGCTGGTGAGGCAGCAGTTGTTGAACTGGAACGCTGCATTGCCAATGGCATCAGAGGCATTGGTGAAATGAGGTCGGATGTTCAAGGTTTTGATCTCGCTGACGCTGAGGTGATGAGGTCTATAGTTGAGGTAGCTGTGAAGCATAACTTAGTTTTTTTAACTCATGCTTCTGAGCCGGTGGGACATCAATATTCGGGTAAAGGAGATATTACTCCTCAAATTCTCTACCCCTTTATTGTGAATTTCCCCGATTTAAAGCTGGTTTGTGCTCATTGGGGTGGTGGCTTGCCTTTCTATGCGTTAATGCCTGAGGTAGCTGCAGCTTTAACTAACGTCTTTGTAGATACTGCGGCTACCCCTTTTCTTTACCGGCCTCAAATCTTTAAAGAGGTTGGTGACATTATTGGCGCTGACAAAATTCTTTTTGGTAGTGACTATCCTCTCCTCTCTCAGCGTCGAGTGGTTAATGAGATTAGCTCTGCTGTTCTTGATGAGGGTGATAAGGCTAAGATTCTTGGTGATAATGCCCGGAGGTTATTATCTCTTCCTTAAGTAATCAGCGATTACGCTGCTTTATTGCTATTGAGCTGCCCGAAGAGGCCAGAGCTGGGTTGGCACAGCTTCGAAATAAACTGAAATCGGCCAATCATTCTTTTGTTAGGTGGGTAGCTCCACAGGGTATTCATCTCACCTTGAAATTCTTGGGTAGCATTTCTCGGGGCAAGGTGGATGAGGTAATAATGGCTATGGAGAGGGCTAGTCAGGGAATTTCTCCATTTCAGTTAGAGTTTAGCGATTTGGGAGTTTTTCCCGATGCCAAACGACCTCGCGTCCTTTGGATAGGCATTGGCGGCGAGGTAGAGAAGTTGGTTGTTCTTCAGCAGCGGCTTGAGGATGCTCTTACCCCGTTGGGTTTCGCTAGGGAATCGCGCCGGTTTGTTCCTCACTTAACTTTAGCCCGGCTTCGGGAAGGGATTTCATCACAAGAAAGGCGAAGCTTCGGTGAGTTAGTGATAGCTAGCAGCTTTGAGGTCAAATATGTGATTAATGCAGGAAGCATTAACCTTATGAGAAGCCAGCTCACGCCCACCGGTGCTATTTATAGTCGTTTGGCGGCAACCGGGCTGCAGGGCTAACCACTGGCAATGGGGATTATGTTATTTCTGAGGGGGGATAAGTATATCTTGTCATCGATCTGTAGTTGATATATACTTTAAGTAACTTTGGTTCGGGAGGTGGTAACTGTGGAAGGCTTCTGTTTCCCCAAATGTCAAAAGTGTAATGCTGGTGACTTGGTGCCATTGTCTGACTTTGGTAGTCAAGGATCAGCAGTTCACTATAAGGTTTGGGTATGTACCAATCCTGATTGTGGTTATAATATAAAAATTAGGAATGGTGATCTGTACATAAATGAGCCAATTATGAGTGGAGCAGTTCATACTGTGCGCTCACGCTCATAGGCTACCATTAAATTTTTAATTGTGACTTTGTCCCAGCGCTTGAGTCGGTTCTCAGAAATAGTACTTGATTTTTTCTTTCCGCGTTACTGCGTTGGCTGTGGAAGTGTGGGCGATTTTTTCTGTGCTGAGTGTTTGAGGAAGTTGCCTCGGATTCAGTCATTTGTTTGTCCCAGGTGTGGTGAGCCGCAATCAAGTGGCATCTTATGTTCAAGTTGCTGGGGGCGACAAACTGAGATTGATGGCATCCGCTTTCCCTTTCGCTTTGATGGAATTGTGCGCCAGGCCATTCATGAATTAAAATACCGGAATGTGAAAGCTATTTGTCCTTCTCTGGCTCAGTTGCTAGCTGACTATCTTCAGCTAAACCCTTTACCCGCTGATATTCTAGTTTCGGTGCCGCTTCATCCTCGGAGATTGCGTGAGCGGGGTTATAACCAATCAAGCCTTTTGGCTCGAGAGCTGAGTAGGATTATCCATTTACCTGTTGATGATAACTCACTTATTCGCATTAAGGACGCGCCGCCTCAAGTGAGAACGGCAAGTGCTGAGGAGCGGCGACGCAATGTTGATGGTGCTTTCGTCTGCCGCGACCAGAAGTTAGAGGGGGAGTGCGTCTTACTCATTGATGATGTATGCACTTCAGGTGCTACACTCGAAGCTTGTGCTCATGCTGCTAAAGATGGGGGCGCTGTTTCAGTGTGGGGCTTGACGATAGCTAAAGAGATTTAAAAGTGGAGGAGTTAAATATGGAGCTACAGATTATTGGTAAGAACTTGGAAGTTCCTGAGGCAGTTCAGCAATATATACAGAAGAAGATTGGTAAGTTAAGTCGATATTTATCTAATATTGCTGAATGTAAGGTGGAAATTTATCAGGAAAAGACGAAGTCTCCTCAACAGCGCTTCAGGGTTCAGGTTACCGTTAATAGTAAAGGCACTTTAATCAGAGGTGAAAATAGAGGTGAGGATGTATATGTAGCTATTGATAGCGTAGCCGAAGTTCTAGCTCGTCAGATTGAGCGTTACAAAGGGAAACTTTATGATAAGGGCAGAGGCATGTCTTTGGCTCGGCAGGAAATAGATAGTGATGAGCTGGTTTCCGAGGTGGTGCCCAAGAAGGTGGTGAAGGTTAAACGTTTTATGGTTAAGCCGATGTCTGTAGATGAGGCAGTAGAACAGATGGAACTCTTAGGGCATGATTTCTTTCTTTTTGTTGGCGCTGATAGCGGTGAGGTTAGTTTATTATATCGGCGCAGAGATGGTAACTATGGATTGATTGAGCCACAGCTAGCCTAGCTGATAAGTGCATGTTCCCGATGAAATTGAATTATGTTGTTTTTGACACTTGCTTAGGGTGGATGGGGGTTTCAAGTTCGAGAATTGGGCTGGTGCAGGTTGTTTTACCTCAAGATTCAAGGGATAAAGTGATGCAGTTACTCGGAGTTAACCACATTAAGGGTAGACCTTTAAGCAATATTGTGGAAGGCCGTGAAGATAAACATTTAGATGATTTAGCCAGCAGGCTGAAGCGCTTCCTAGGCGGTGAGTTTGTAGGCCTTCTAGATAAGTTAGACTTAACTCAAGCTAGCTTTTTTCAGCGGTGGGTATGGGAAGCAGCTCGATCTATCGCCTATGGCAATACCAGAACTTATACTTGGATCGCCCGCAAGTTGGGTATGCCCAATGCGGCTAGGGCAGTGGGTCAGGCATTGGCAAGGAACCCTTTACCTATTATAATCCCCTGTCACCGGGTAGTTTGTAGCTCTGGAGCTTTAGGTGGATTTAGTGCTGGCATAGATTGGAAGAGACGTTTACTTGATATAGAAGCTTCAAGTTACGATAAGCTTACTTCAGCTCCTTTATTTGGAGGCTAGCTTCATCCAGTATGTGAGTTAGCTCTTGTATCAGCTCAGGGCAATAGTTTGTGGTCACATCGGGGAGTTCAAGATTAACTGTTTTATCTTTATTGATAATGTTTAGGTAGACCTTATTTTGCCCGGGATAGCGTCGAAGAATATCAATAGTTTGGTGAACACGTTCAATATCACTTTTTGCCTCGTCCGTTTCCTCAATATTGATTACTAAGCAGTGTTTAGGCTGCGCGTGGTTTCCTGCCTTATTTAATGTGGGCGATTCCTCATCTTGCTGACCATTGATTTGGTATTGGCGTACTCGCTGACAGTTAAGCTGGACCCTTTCTTCACGTTGCCTCACCACTCCCTCGATTAAAAGGATCTTGCCTTCTTGCCATAGCTCCTTAGTATTGTCATAGACCTTGGGAAAGGCAGTAGCTTCAATGCTGCCATTGAGGTCTTCAAGAACTGCGGCGATGAAGGGGCGTTGATCTCGAGTATATAATTGACGTACTGAGCTTACTATTCCCGCAGTTACTATTGTGTTACCCACCATGCTGGCATCGATTTCTCCGCATAATACAGTAGTTGCCGAAGCCAGTTTAGAAGCCACTGAGGCAAGGGGGTGCTCCGAAAAATAAACACCTAGTAGCTCTCTTTCCCAATTTAGCTTTTGTTCAGGAGATAAGTCAACGGTTTGCAAACTCAGCTGGCTGAGTGGCAGAGGGGCGACCTGTCCCCATAAATCAAACATGCTAGTTTGCCCCGATTCTCTAAGCCGTCTCTCTCTTTGGGCCAAGGAAATGATTTGGTCAAGGGCTTGAAGGAGTGCCCCGCGGTTAGCTAGGCAATCGAAGGCGCCCACTTTAATTAAGGTCTCCAAGGCTTTCTTATTAGTGCTGCGCAGGTCAGCACGGCGGCAGAAATCCTCGATGGATTTGAACTCCCCTCCCTGATTGCGAGCCCGTACAATGGGCTCAATGGCTGTTAATCCAATATTCTTGATGGCAGTTAGCCCAAAGCGGATGGCTTGTCTGTCTTCCATTTTGTCAATGGTGAAGATTGCTTGGCTTTGATTGATATCGGGGGGTAATACTGCAATATCTAAATGGTGACATTCATTGATTGCTGGACGAACTTTATCTGGCTGATCAATGTGGGTATTTAGTAAGGCAGTCATATATTCTATGGAGTAGTTTGCTTTAAGGTAAGCAGTTTCATAAGCGATGAGGGCGTAGCTCACGCTGTGGGCCTTGTTGAAGGCATAGCCAGCGAAGGGCTCGATCAAAGTGAAAACTTCGTCAGCTAGCTCCGGGGATATGCCTTTATTTTTTGCTCCGTTGATGAAGTTCTTTCGCTCTTGCTTCATTACTTTGGGAATCTTTTTCCCCATAGCCTTGCGGAAAATGTCAGCTTGTCCCAGGCTGTAGCCAGCCAGTGCCTGTACGATGAAAAGTACTTGCTCTTGGTATACGATAACACCATAGGTTTCCTCTAGGATTTCTTTCAGGGTGGGGTGAGGGTAGCGAATAGGCTCGAGCCCATGCTTAGCCCTTATGAAAGTTGGGATGTGCTCCATGGGCCCGGGGCGGTATAGAGCAACCATGGCGGCAATATCATTGAATGTGCTGGGTTTGAGTTCTCTTATATGATGACGCATGCCGGCACCTTCTAGCTGGAAGACACCGCTGGTTTTACCCTCGGCGAGTAGCTCAAAGGTCTTGGCGTCATCAAGGGGAATACGCTGCAAATCGATGGAAATCTCCCGATTTTGTCTTATAAGCTCTGTGGCCTTGGATAGAATAGCCAGGTTGGCTAATCCTAAGATATCTAATTTAAGCAGTCCTAGGCGGGCGATATTTTCCATGGGGAATTGAGTCATAACAGTAGCTTGGTCACCTTTGCCGGCGTATTGCAACGGTGTGTATTGTGTCAGCGGTTCTCGGGATATAACGATACCAGCAGCATGAGTGCTTGTATGACGGGCAATTCCCTCTACCTTCTTAGCTGATTCAATTAAATTACGTACCGTTTCGTCTTGGTAATAAATATCATAGAGCTCTTTATTCTCTTCCAGGGCTCTATTTAAAGTCATAGTTGGCAGTGGAGGAACTAATCGGGCTACCCTATCGACATCACCATAGGGTATACCTAGAGCCCTTCCCACGTCTCTTAAGGCAGCTCTGGCTCCCAGGGTACCGAAAGTAATGATTTGGGCAACGTGGTTAGCTCCATACTTTTGACTCACATAAGTAATTATTTCATCGCGGCGGTCATCTTGGAAATCAAGGTCAATGTCTGGTAGCTCATAGCGTTCCACGTTCAAGAAGCGCTCAAAGACCAGGTTATGCAGCAGTGGATCAATATTAGTAATGCCTAGGCAGTAAAGAACTAAGCTGGCGGCAGCACTTCCGCGAACTCCATAGAGGATATTCTGTCTTTTGGCAAATGAAACAATGTCCCAGACAACAAGGAAGTAGTCAGCAAGTTGCGTTTTTCTGATGACTTCAAGTTCATAATTGAGCCGCTGTTCTATTTCTGGAGCTGGCTTTGCATAGCGTTGTTTTAGTCCTTGCCAGCAAAGTTCGCTTAAATAGCTGTCAGCCGTTCTATCCTTTGGTAGTTCTACCTGTGGCAGGTGAAGTTTGCTGAAATCTAGCTCCAGCTGGCACATGTCGGCGATGTAGCAGGTATTTTCTATGGCTTGAGGTAGATCGGCAAACAAGTTTATCATCTCCTCGGGGCTTTTAAGGTAGAAAAAATCACCAGCCATCTTTAGTCTTTTCTCATCGTAGATGGAGGTATTAGTTTGTATACATAAGAGAAGTTCGTGACTGGAGGCATCTGCTTTATTGATATAATGCACATCGCTGGTGGCTACATATGGGATATCCAGCTTGGTGGACAAAGTGAGAAGTTCTTGGTTAATTCGGTCAAGTTCGGGAATGGGGAGCCGCTGAATTTCCAGATAATAGTCGTTGAAGGTTTCCTTGTACCATAGAGCTGCTGCGGTGGCATCATCAAGTCGCCCCTGTAAAATAAGCTGGCCTAATTCTCCTTGGATGCAACCTGATAAAGCAATAAGGCCATCATGATATTGTGCCAGGAGCTCCTTGTCTACCCTTGGCTTATAATAAAAGCCTTCAAGATGAGCCTTGGTAACTAGCTGGATTAGGTTACGGTATCCCTGCTCATTTTTGGCAAGCAGGATGAGGTGGTAAGGGCTTTTGCGAGCAGGGCTTCGACTGTTACGGCTGATTTCAGCGACATAAATCTCACAGCCAATGATTGGCTTTATTCCTGCCTCTTTAGCTGCTACATAAAAGTTAATAACCCCATACATAGCTCCGTGATCAGTAATAGCAAGGTTATTCATGCCCAACTCTTTGGCTCTGGAAATGAGTTTGGGAATACGTGACATGCCGTCAAGCAAGCTATACTCGGTATGAACGTGAAGATGAGTGAATTTAGACACTTTCCAAATTTTTGCGGCTTGTAAAGTAGATTTAGTTTAATTATAACACAGGCTTTGAATTAGCTGCTTTTGGATGTGAGGAAATCAGGAAATTTTTACCTTGACAGGCCGGGAGTCTGCTGGCTATTATCGCTGTGACTTGATGAGGGTGTAAATTGAAGATTATTGGGATGAGCGCTCGGTGGCTATTCGTAGTCTGCTTTTTGTTGCTACTTATTACCACTAATATTCGCTGGGCAGCCCATGAGATTAAACTTTATGAACATGGCTTTAATAAGTATGGGGTGAGTGATGTGACTGGAATAGGTCAGGCTGAGTTGAAAACTGCGGCAACGAGACTAATTGACTATTTCAATTCCAAGGTGGAAACGCCTCAGATGAAAGTTATCAGAGATGGTAGTGAGTTTGATTTGTTTAATGAACGTGAGCTGGTTCATCTTGAAGATGTGAAAGCTTTAATCCAGCTTGATTATCGCGTTCAGATAGGCAGCCTCATTCTTGTTATCGTTTGCAGCTTGGTATTGCTATTTTGGCGCAAATATGGTTCGTGGCGAGCGTTGGCTAGTCAAATAGTCTGGGGAAGCATCATTAGCGCATTCCTGATACTTGCGTTGGCTCTTGGGGCGATTTTTGGCTTCGAGCGGCTGTTTCTTCAATTTCACCTCGTCAGTTTCCACAACTTATATTGGATACTTGATCCAAGCCAAGATTACTTGATTATGATGTTCCCTGGAGGGTTCTTTCAAGATGCCTCTTTATTTGTTTGCGGCGCAATAATAATAGAGGCGTTATTTCTTGGTGGCATTAGTTGGTGGGCTTTGAGAAGTAAGAGGGGTTAGCTTTTACTGCTACAGCTAGCGCAGCTAGTAGCTGCACAAGTAGCACAAGGACTTGAAGCAACGGCTGATGTTTCCAGCATTCCTTCAGAGTTCTTGGAAGAAAAAGCGAAAGCGGAGAAAATTCGCCTCACACTCTTTTTGCACCGTGGGCACGGTGCTTTTTCACCGGCTTCATCTAGAGGGCGTAATAACTCAAATCTAGAGTTGCAATCAGGACAGAAATATTCGTAGATAGGCATTGCTTATTTATTTTAGTTTAAATTGCTCGGCATTTCAAATTTCCCAGACGATGTTGCCATCAATGATGGTCATCACAACGCCAATGTTCTTTATTTCATCTGTTGGTATTTTGTGAAGTTCAGCATTTAGAGTAACCAAGTCAGCTAGTTTGCCTTTGCTAATCGTTCCCTTTATCTTTTCTTCTCGGCTGGCATAGGCAGCATTAATGGTGTACATGGCTAGCGCTTGGGGCAATGTGATTTTCTCTTCGGGCAAAATTACCTGTCCCGCGCTCGCTTTGCGGTTGATGGCAGCACAAATGCCCACTAATGGGCTATTGGGTACCACCGGTGAATCTGAGCTGCCAGCTATAGTTAAACCCGCTTCTAAAAGAGACTTGAACCTGTAGAGCCACTGTAGCTGCTGGGGAGATATCTCAGCAAGGTAGCGCTCACCGCTATAGTATATGAAAGGGGGTTGGCTGACAATGACAACTCCAATTTTTTTCAGGTGCTCCAGCAGCTCTGGGGGGCAGATTGAGCAATGTTCTATGCGATGTCGCAGGTTGGGACGGTGAGAATAAGAGCTGGCTTGCTCTAAGGCGCTGGCTGCCGCTTTTAGAGGTCTTTCTTCGATGGCATGCAGTGCCACTTGAAAACCAGCCCGATGTGCTTGAAGCACTTGCTGAGTGAGTTTATCTTCTGAGGGATAGATGTCACCTGTGGTCTCATCAACTATTATTTTCACTGAGCCCAAGCGTAAATGCTCATCTCTGCTACCGGAAACGAGTCCCCTATCCATAAAACTGCTAAGGGCAGTGGTGCTTATCATCATATAAACGCGACTCTTCAGTATACCGATATCTTGGAGGCGAAGGTAGCTTTGCCATTGGCTGAAGTCATTGCTGGCAGTGGCATCTTGAACTGAGGTGATGCCTTGAGAGAGATAAGTTTGGTTGGTAAATTTCATCCCCCTTTCCAATTCGTCAGCAGTTAAACGGGGTGTTGTCTGGTCAACCTGCCGGTTCATTTCAAAAAGTAGCCCGGTGGGCTCGCCACTTTGAAGGTCTCGGTCAATAATCCCGCCCGGTGGATCGGCCGTTTCCCTGCTAATGCCGACTAGTGACAGAGCAAGTGAATTAAGTACGCAGGCATGTCCACTGCGGTGGTTCAACTTGACTGGGTGGTTGGAAGTTGCCTCATCCAAATCCCAGCGGTTGGGATGGCGCTTTTCAGTGAGATAAAACTCGTTGTAGCCGGTAGCTTTTATCCATTTGCCAGGCGGAGTTTTTTGAGCACGTTGATGTATAGCCACCTTTATGTCATTGATGCCGGTAACCTGAGCTGGGCTACAATCAACGCCGAGGAGGCTTGAAGCCAAGGCAAAAGGATGGCAATGGGCATCGTTAAAACCGGGGACTACCGTTTTGCCATGACAGTTGATGAGCTTGGTTTTGCTGCTGGTAAGAATCTCTGGCAAACTATGGTCGCCAACTTCCAGAATTCGGTTCTTCTTAATGGCGATGAGGTTAGCCTTGGGCTTTTTAGGGTCCAGAGTTATAGCATTGGCATTATAAAGAATGAGGTCGGCTTTCATGTTTTGACTACTTAAATTGGGTAAAGTATATTATATTGAGATTGGTGTCCTTCTACAATGGAGAGGAAAATGCAGAGATTAATTGCCAGTTTAACTTCGTGGATTAAGGAGAAAGTGATTGCTGCAAATGGTAGGGGAGTGGTAGTTGGGATGAGTGGAGGAGTTGACTCATCGGCAGTGGCGGTGCTATGCCAGTTTGCCTTTCCTCATAGTACTTTGGGGGTGGTCATACCTTGTTATAGTAATAAGACCGATGAGATCCATGCTAAACTTGTTGCCGGTAAATTTGGTATAGTTACTAAAACCATTGTCCTTGATGAGGTACTCGATAGCCTGCTCGAAATATTACCTAAAGGTGACTTGGATATTGCCACCAAGAAGCTAGCCCAAGCTAACCTTAAGCCTAGACTAAGAATGGTTGTTCTTTATTATCTGGCCAATTGCCTTGGCTATTTGGTAGTGGGCGCAAGTAATAAGAGCGAATTATCTATCGGTTATTTCACTAAGCATGGTGATGGGGCTGCCGACCTTTTTCCCTTGGGAAATTTGTTCAAGACTCAAATATATGAGTTAGCCACCTATTTGGACATCCCTCGGGAAATTGTTAGTAAGCCACCTTCAGCGGGTTTGTGGGCTGGACAAACAGATGAGGTGGAATTGGGGTTAACCTATACTGAGCTTGACCAGTATTTGGCAACGGGCGAAGCTGGGAAAGAACTAAGGCAGAAGATTGATTCAATGATGAATGAGAATAGCCATAAGCGCTCTATTGGCGCCATCCCTGATTTTTAGCAGATAAATTCTTTAAAGCGCGGGGAATGCAGTGGACATCGACTGTATTGAGTTAGGACAGTGCCTATGTTATGCTACAGTTGGCATTGGAGGAGGTAAAGATAGCAGCACAGATGGCTACGGAGAAAGAAAAGGCACTGCAGTTAGCCATTGACCACATTGAGAGGCGATTTGGCAAGGGTTCAGTTATGAGATTGGGCGAAGCCTCAGCTGTAATGGCTGTGGAAGCTATCCCCACAGGTTCGTTGGCCTTGGACTTAGCCTTGGGGATAGGTGGCATTCCTCGAGGCCGAGTTACAGAGATCTTTGGTTCTGAAGCTTCGGGGAAAACTACTCTCTCCCAGCATATAATTGCTGAAGCCCAAAAGAAGGGCATTGCTGCATATGTGGATGTTGAACATGCGCTTGATCCGGTCTATGCGGCTAATTTAGGTATCAAAGTTGATGATTTGCTTATTTCCCAACCCGATACGGGCGAGCAAGCTTTGGAGATTACCGAAGCTCTGGTGAGGAGTGGCGCCGTTGATATAATAGTTATTGATAGTGTGGCGGCATTGGTGCCCAGGGCTGAGATCGAGGGGGAGATGGGCGATGTTCATGTTGGTTTGCAGGCACGATTAATGTCTCAAGCATTAAGGAAGTTGGTGGCGGCTATTGGTAGGTCGCATACTGCAGTGGTTTTTGTTAATCAGCTGCGGGAGAAGGTAGGTATTATTTTTGGTAGCCCTGAGGTGACGCCGGGGGGCAGAGCCTTAAAATTTTACAGTTCAGTGAGAATAGATTTAAGGCGTGGTGATCCCATCAAGCATGGCTCTGAGATAATAGGTACCCGAGTCAGGGCTAAGATAGTTAAGAATAAGGTTGCCGCACCGTTCCGCACTGCTGAATTTGACATAATGTTTAATAAAGGTATAAGTAGAGAGGGTGACTTGGTTGATTTGGGCACAGAGCTAGGTGTAATAAAAAAGATGGGTAATTTCTTTAGCTATGGCGAAATAAGGCTGGGGCAAGGCCGGGAAAATACTAAGAACTATTTAGTACAACATCCCGAATTAGCTTCGGAGATAGAGCACAAGATTAGAACTTTAGTGTCTGCCTCAATGCCTCATGTTGCTGTTGACCATGAGAGTACTGAGTAGGTAGCGACGCTTTATCTTGTTAGAGAAGGCTGGGAATTCCCAGCCTTCTCTATTGTGCGATAATACGATAGTAAAGAAGTGCGGAGCATTGATGAAGAAGGTCACTGACATTCGGCCGCAGAGGAGTGGGAGGCGAGTTAATATTGTCGTCAATAGTACTTTTACTTTTACTTTGGATGCTGAACTTGTGACTAGAGTTGGCCTTCAGGTTGGTCAGGAGTTATCTTCAGATGAGGTTGGAGGGTTATTAAAGGCTGACTTTTTCCAAAGTTGCTTTGGTCTAGCTCTACATTACCTTAGCTATCGACCACGCAGTGAGGCTGAAGTGAGAAGGCGGCTACGCCGCAGTTTTGACAGCAATGTGGTGGAGGAGGTTATAGCTAATTTAAAGGAGCAGAAGCTGATTGATGATGTTGCTTTCGCTGAGTTTTGGAAAGATAACCGCGTATGCTTTAGCCCACGAAGTCGTCGATTAATAAGTTGTGAGTTAAAGAAAAAGGGCGTGGTTGATGAAATCATAGAGGAGGTGACTAGGGATCTGGATGATGAGGCAAGTGCTTATGTTGCTGGAAGCAGAAAGGCCCGCCTTCTAGGTGGTTTGGACTATTCAAAATTTCGCCAGCGTTTGGTCAATTATCTTAAATGGCGTGGCTTTAGCTACGAGATCATCAAACACATTATAGACCGTTTATGGCAAGAGCAAAGTAGCTGCCAACAATCCTGTTTAAGGTAGTATTTGATTGACACTGATGTCTTTGGGGACTAGTATTGAGGGGTAATTTCTCTTATGTGTATGGTACTTAAGGAAGAGAGGAAATGAAATGCCAACCATAGCGTATATTTTAATAGTATTAGCATTTCTTTTGGGCAGCGTTATAGCCTATTTTGCTCGACAACTGGTAGCTAATGAGCAACTTCGCGGTGCTCAAGTAGAGGCAAAGCGGTTAGCAAATGAGGCGGTGGCTAAATATAAAGAGCTAGTTGTTGAGGCTAAAGAGGAAGCTATAAAGATTAGATTGGCTGCCGAGGCAGAAGCTAGAGAGCGCCAACTCGAATCGCAGAAGCTCGAAAGGCGTGTTAATCAGAGGGAGGAAAATCTAGAGCGCAAGCTAGATACATTGGAACGACGTGAACGCAATTTGGCTGGTCGTGAGAGAGAAGTAGAAATGGCAAAAGCTGACCTTGTGGAGATAAGGAAGAAGCAGCTGCATCAGCTTGAGTTGATTTCCGGGATGTCCAGCGAGGAAGCGAAACAACTTTTGCTTCAGAGTGTTGAGAAGGAGATTCGAGAAGAGGCCTCACGGCGGGTTCGAGAGGAAGAAGCACGGATAAAAGAAGAGGTTAGTAGTAAGGCTCAACAAATCCTGTCTGTAGCTATTCAGCGCTGCGCCACTGATGTAGTGGCGCAGACTACGGTATCTGTTGTTCCATTGCCCAGTGATGAGATGAAAGGGCGGCTTATCGGGCGTGAGGGGCGTAACATCCGTGCATTAGAGCAGGCTACCGGCGTTGATCTTATCATCGATGATACTCCAGAGGTGGTTGTTATTTCTAGCTTTGACCCGATACGGCGTGAGGTAGCCCGGATTGCTTTAGACAAACTCATTCTTGATGGACGCATTCATCCGGCTCGGATTGAAGAGGTGGTGGAGGGGGCAAGAGGTGAAGTTGAAACTATTATTCACAATGAGGGAGAGCAAGCAGTTTATAAGGCTGGCGTGTCGGACTTACATCCTGAGTTGATTAAGTTACTTGGTCGGCTTAAGTTTCGCACCAGTTATGGTCAGAATGTCCTAACTCACAGTCTTGAAGTTTCCTATTTGGCTGGCACGCTTGCGGGCGAGATCGGAGCTAATATGGAGCTGGCTAAAAGGGCTGGCTTGCTCCATGATATCGGTAAGGCGGTTGATCATGAGGTAGAGGGGCCTCATGCTTTGGTAGGTGCTGACATAGTTAGACAGTGGGGAAAATCAGCAGAAGTAGCTCAAGCTATCGCTGAGCATCATGGTGAGGTATCTACAACCAGTGTCTTAGGCTTTATTGTTGCTACTGCCGATGCCATAAGTGGTTCAAGGCCGGGAGCTCGACGTGAGTCAGTAGAGCAGTATTTGAAGCGCATTGAGGCCCTTGAGGACGTGGCCAATAGCTTTGCTGGAGTAGAGAAGGCTTTTGCCATCCAAGCTGGACGTGAAGTGCGCATTTTGGTTAAACCGGAAGAGATCGATGATCTGGGGGCAGCGAGGTTAGTTCGAGATATTGTGAAAAAGATAGAGGAGAGTTTAGAATATCCGGGTCAGATAAAGGTGACTGTAGTGCGGGAGACCAGAGCAGTGGATTATGCCAAGTGAGGTCTTGCAAGAGAGACCTGTGCAGATACTAATGACAGGCGATATAGTGGGCAAGCCGGGTAGGGAGGCAGTAAAGCAACTTTTGCCGGACTTGCGCGCTAAATATGAATTAGATTTGGTAATAGCTAACGGAGAAAACATCGCCGGTGGTGTGGGATTAACTTTAGCTACGGCACAGGAGCTTTTCAGCTCCGGCGTAGATGTGCTAACTACGGGCAATCATGTTTGGGCACATAAAGAAATTATTCCTTACCTGGAGGGCAAACTTCCCATTCTCCGCCCATTAAACTTTTCTCCTCGTGCCCCGGGCCGTGGCTACTTGGTGAAGAATCAGGTGCTGGTGGTTAATCTCATTGGGCGTACCTTTATGGGTAATGCTGATTGTCCCTTTCGAGCTGTAGATTTTTTACTCGCTGAACTTGAGGATAAGCCTTCAGTCATTATTGTTGACTTTCACGCTGAAGCGACTTCGGAGAAGGTGGCTATGGGCAGGTACTTAGATGGTCGAGTGAGTGCCGTGCTTGGCACGCATACTCATATTGGCACCATTGATAGTTGCCTATTGCCCAGGGATACGGCTTATGTTACTGATGTAGGTATGGTTGGTGCCAAAGACTCGGTTATCGGCGAAGACGTTGAGTCTATAATTCACAGCTTTCTTAGTAATATGCCCCATCGGATTTCGGTGGCTAAAGGGCAGGCTATTTTTAATGCGATGTTAGTTAGAGTAGATGAGATATCTGGAAAGGCATTGAATATCGACCGCATCCAGCGGGAAGTAGATTAGAGATATGAAAGCTGATCTACATATTCACACTACTGCATCCGATGGACGGCTTAGCCCCCTGGAAATTGTTCAATTGGCAGTGAGGCTTGAACTTGATGTCATTGCCATTACAGATCATGATTCCATAGAGGGTATTGCGCCGGCTTTAGCTGCTGCCCCGTCCTCGCTTACAGTTATTCCCGGTGTTGAAATTAATACTGATGTTTCCCATGGCGAAGTTCACATTTTAGGCTATTTCATTGATTACACTGCTCCCGAGTTATGTGCTACTTTAGAGAAAATGCGTAACTCTCGAAAAGAGCGAGCGCTGAAAATGATTGCCAAGCTCGAGAGCCTGGGTATGAGTATCGATTGGGAACACGTTTGGGAACTAGCCCAGGGCGGTTCTGTAGGGCGGCCGCATATAGCACAGGCTTTATTGGACAAGGGTTATATTACCTCGATGAAAGAGGCCTTTGCTAAGTATATAGGTCATGGCGCTCCTGCTTATGTGGAGCGCGATAAAACGACTCCTGTGGAAGCGGTAAGATTGATAGCGAGTGCTCATGGACTACCCGTTTTAGCTCATCCGGCGGACATCAACAACCTGGATGGGCTTATTGTGGAGCTTAAAGTAGCTGGGTTAGTGGGCATTGAGGTATACTATAATGGTTATAATT
Source organism: Dehalococcoidia bacterium (assembly GCA_030620975.1). Lineage (GTDB taxonomy): Bacteria > Chloroflexota > Dehalococcoidia > GIF9 > JAUXIO01 > JAUXIO01. The sequence continues at coordinate 38,551 of JAUXIO010000004.1, forward strand.
CAGGTATAATTGATGAGCTTTTAGCTGTTGCTAATGACTATAAACTTATTGTTACAGGCGGCAGTGATTTTCACGAGCTAGAGTGTAATTCGGAAACCGTGCTAGGAGGGGTAGATATATCAGCCGAGGCGGTGGAGAAGTTGTTTGCTTTAGCTGGAGAGAGTTTGGAGTTAATGAGCTCTTAGCGCTATAGTGCGAATATAAGAGAATAGATGAGCAGGGATTGAGAACGAAATAGGGAGGTAATGGTATGGCTCCAGAGGTTATTGTGACGGCAATTGTTTGTGCGGGGTTTTTAGCTTTAGGCATAATTGCAATGATTAGGTTGTCCTGAGTAATCGATCTAAAGGCGATTAGGCATTTATATTAGCTCTGGGCAATATCAGGTTAATTGGTGATAGTTTAGGATAAAGAATAGCTAGAACTGATTTTACCGTTTTGCTTGGATAAACCAGCTCTAGCTATTCTTTCTCTGGTTTAGAGGATCTTTTAAGGAGGCACTATCTACTGCCTTCTATTTACTTTAGAGCTCTATCTCCTTTAGGTCTGGCGCTATTATGAGTTTGGGCCCAGTTACTGATTGGACATCCTCTGGAGTAAGCCCGGGATAGATTTCCTTTAAGACCATTCCTTGAGGTGTAATCTCAAATACACCCAGGTTAGTTACTACCATGTTTACCTTTCCCTTGGCAGTGGCAGGGTAGGAAAGTTCCTTAACTATCTTGGGCTGGCCATCTCTGGTGGTGTGCTCCATACAAATGACAAGCTTATTTGCCCCAGCGCAGAGGTCCATAGAGCCTCCTATATTTCCCACGTTTCCCAGACCTCTTGCCGGATTATTCCAGCCGGCGTAATCGCCCTTGTCATTAACCTGGAGAGCCCCCATAGAGATAACATCCATATAGCCGCTTCTAATCATGCCAAAGGACTCGACTATATCAAAATAGGCAGTTCCGGGAAGTCCCTCCACTGCCTGGCAGCTGGCATTTATGAGGTCCTGGTCTACATTATCTCCAAAAGCTAAAGGACCAGTTTTGGTCATCCCTATCTCCGACTGGAGTATTATATCCCTTCCCTCTATCCAGTTGCTGATTAGAGTTGGAATTCCTATTCCCAGGTTCACGTAGTCGCCGTCTTTTAACTCTTTACTTGCCCGCAGGGCAATCATCTCTCGAGGCAGTCCTTCAAATTTCATTTCTGTCCTCCTTAACCTTTAATCTATAGTTATGGCATATGTAACTCGCGGCACAACAACCATTCGCTGAACGTATACTCCCGGGGTATGCACAAATTCGGGAACAATATCTCCCGGCTCCACCAGGTTCTCAACCTCGGCGATGGTTATTTTAGCCGCCGCAGCCATTACTGAATTGAAGTTTCTCGCCGTTCTTCTATATTGCAGATTGCCCTCTCTGTCTCCGGTGCCGGCATGGACGAAGGCGAAGTCTGGTTTCAGAGCAAGTTCCATTACGTATTCTTTGCCGTCAAATACCCTAGACTCTTTTTTAACCGGATTCTTGCTGTCTACGGTAGTCTCCTGCACTACCGAACCTATGCCGGTGGGAGTGTAGACAGCGGCAATGCCCGCCGCAGCTGCCCTATATTTTTCTGCCAGAGTCCCCATGGGGTAAACTTCTAACTCTATTTCACCGCTTCTAACTGCTTGCTCAAAGGGGTCTTGTGCTCCCTTGCTGGCTGAGCGATAGAGTGAGTAGGAGTCTATGACCTTTCTCATTACTTTATTTTTTACAAGCAAATCTAGCAGCTCAGGGTCTCCTATTAAGGGACCACACCCACATGCCATTGTGATATCTTTGACACCCTTTGCCACCAAGGCCCTCAATAAAGTTCTGGGAACTCCAGCAACGAAAAACCCGGGTATAGCTATTGTAGCTCCGTCAGGTACATCGGCTACCGCCTCCTCGGCACTCTTCCAAACTTTGTCTATCATATAAACCCTCCTTCCTTTTGACAGTCGCTAAAAAGACAGAATTTTATTTATGTGGCCATCTTCAATTTGTCTCTCACCTTTTCCATAACCCTTCCCATTACCTCGCCGGCTTTTTCTCTGATGAGTACTGTGGCCTGCTGGTCAAGCGGAGTGGAACTGAGATTAATGATAACTAATTTTGCCCCGGCTTCCTTAGCGTAAATAGGCATATAGGCAGCGGGATAAATAACGAGGGTAGAGCCTATAACGATGAAAAGGTCACAATTGCGGGCATGGTGAACAGCTTCTCTAAGTGTTTCTTGTGGCAATGCTTCGCCAAACAAGACTGCGTCTGGTTTCAGAATACCGTGGCAATCTGGGCAATTTGGAGCTTCCTCGCCTTGTTTTAACCTGTATAGTATCTCTCCTACAGCAAATTGCCTGTGGCATTTCAAACATACTACACGCCTCATATTGCCGTGTAGTTCCAGTACTTTATTTCCAGAGTTGCCTGCTTTCTGATGTAGATTATCCACATTTTGGGTAATGACGCAGTCCAGCTTACCCAATTCCTCCAGCTCGGCGATAGCATAGTGGGCTGCGTTGGGCTCGGCTTCCTTTGTAAGGCCACCGCTGGTAAGCATTTGCCAGTGTTTCTTACGAGCTTCGGAATCACTAACGAACTTTTGGTAGGTGAATTCATCGGGATTACATTTACTCCAGATTCCCCCCGGGCTGCGGAAATCAGGTATTCCCGATTCTGTGCTTACTCCAGCGCCGGTGAAAACTACACTTCTTCTGGCTTCAATGATTAAGTCGGCAACTTTATTGGTAAGATAGGTTAATTCTTGAACTACCACAGTTTACTCTGCATATCTAACTTTAAGAGCAAGGCTAGCTAATTTGCTTTCCAGCTCAAGCCCTTGCTCCAGAGTTAGATCAAGCCCATGAAGAATGGCAAACTTCGTGTATTTTACCACAGGCTGACTGCGTGAAGCAATCTTTCGAGCTATCTTTTCTGTGGCGGGAAAGAGTTGTTCGCGGGGGACTATTTGATTAACTAACCCCAAATGCAGAGCTTCCTGGGCGTTAAGTCTGGTGCCAGCTAGCAGCATTTCTAAAGTTTTAGCTCTACCTATAGTTCGCGGCAGCGTCTGAGTAGCTCCGGCGGCTGGTATGATACCCAGTCCCGTCTCAGGCAAGCCAAATTGAACATCTTCTGAAGCTATTCTGAGGTCACAACAAAGTGCTATCTCTATTCCGGAGCCTAAAACATAGCCGTGAAGGGCAGCTATTATGGGTTGAGGTAAACTGAGGAAGAGCCCCCAGACATCGCGTTCCCAGCGCGCCTGACGGGCAATCGTTGGCGAAGGCGCGGTAAGAAACTCGGTTAAATCGGCACCAGCACAGAAAGCCCTTTCGCCAGCACCGCGGAAAACAGCCACCTTGACTTCGCTATCGTCCTTTATAGCGCCCAGAATTTGGTAAAGTTCATCCCTCATCTTTAAATTATAAACATTTAAGGCTTGAGGCCGGTTAAGGGTAACATATCCGATGCCCTCTTTTTTTTCGTAGATAATTGTCTCAAAACCACTCATGGGATATTGCCTCATCACTAATAAATGCTTTGCTCACTAGCTAGTAATAGCGGGTTTATTGCTGTACTTGGTACTAAAATTTATTTTCCTTCAAATTCTGGCGGTTTTTTCTCCAAGAATGCTCTGACGCCCGTTTCCCTATCCTCTGTAGTATGAATTAGGAAATAGAGATCTGCCTCTAGCCGCAATCCTTGTTCTAGGGTTAAATCCAAACCTTTGTTTATTGCCTCCTTGGCGTATCTTAAAGCTATGGGGGCTTTCGTGGTTATCTTCTTTGCCCATTGGTCTACTTCGGAAGCTAATCTGCTCTGGGGAACTATCTTGCTCACCAGGCCAATTTGATAGGCCTCTTGGGCACTGATTAACTCGCCGCTTAGCAGCATTTCCAGGCTTTTAGCTTTGCCTATAAGGCGAGGCAAACGTTGCGTGGCACCATCTATGGGCATGAGGCCAAGAGCAATGGGGGGAAAACCGAAGTGAGCCACATCTGCTGTAATTCTAATATCGCAACTTAGAATCAACTCTAATCCTTGCCCCAAAGCATCTCCATTTATGGCTGCTATCACCGGGCAGGTAAGTCTGGCAATGGCGCTGGCGACACCATATCTTGAAGGGACGCTTTCTATTTCAACTAGTATATTTCGTCCAGTATTCTTATCCCTTAGGTGCCGCTCCAATTCGTTTCCCAGACAAAAGGCCTTGTTCCCGGCACCGCTAAATACAGCAGCGCGGATGTCTCCATCTTCATTTATCTCCTGGCAGACGTCTCTTAGTTCTTGGGCTAGTGATTCACTGATAATATTGCCGTCCTGGGGATGATTGAGGGTGACATAAGCTATAGATTCCTTGACCTGATAAGTGATGTTAAAATAGGGCATGAAAGTTCCGTTTACTCATTTTAGTAAGTGGCATTAAACTTGCATTCTATTTCAGCCTAGCGGTGATGTCAAGGCAGTAGATGAGAAGATTTTAGTGTTACCTGCTGCAGGAGTGGTTGACATAAAATACTAAGAGGAACTTAGGGGTTGTGATGAAAATATTAATACAGCGGGTTGCCAAAGCTTCGTGCAGCGTAGGTGACAATGTGGTGGGAAGGATCGGCCGCGGGCTAGCAGTCTTTGTTGGTATCAGCAATGATGATTTGGAGTGGGATGCTAGCTACTTAGCTAATAAAACGGTTAATCTTCGCATTTTTTCTGATGAAGCTAGCAAGTTTAATCTTTCGGCACTGGAGATCAGCGGGGAGCTTTTGATAGTAAGCCAATTTACCCTCTTAGCTGATACCAGAAGGGGGCGAAGGCCCAGCTTCACCAATGCAGCACCTGCAAATCAGGCTGAGACGCTGTTTAAATTCTTTGTTGACCAAGTTCGTTCCAGTGGACTTAAAGTGGAAACGGGGCGTTTTCAACAACATATGCTGGTGGAGATTTATAATGATGGACCAGTTACACTTTTGCTGGATAGCAAGGATAAGATTAAATAATAATTGCATTTACAAAGGCTTGCAATAAATTAAGCTTTGTGCTATAAGATTAGCTGAAATGAGTTGCGATCAAGCTCTGCGAGAGCACGGATATAGATTAACTCCGCAGCGCATGTTAGTTGTCGAAGCCATCCACAGCAGTGACAAACATATTAGCGCTGAGGAAATCCATGAGCAGGTTCATGCTCGATTCCCTCACATCAACATATCTACCATCTACCGTACCTTAGAGTTACTGGATGAGTTGGGGTTGGTAACCAAAACCGACCTTGGCGAGGGATATGTCCGCTATCATCCGGCGGAAAAGGGACATCACCACCATCTTGTTTGCCGAAAGTGCGGCAAGATAATTGATTTGGATGA
>JAUXIO010000007.1 GCA_030620975.1 Dehalococcoidia bacterium
TAGGATAGATGCTTCTGCAGGATGACCTGCCTCTAAATGATTATACCAACTTCTAGGTTAGTCTCGCCCGCGTGGTTACTGGCAGTAATGTGTAATAATTCGCCATTACGTGTCCCGTCGTCGTAGGTCTTATTAGCTAATAGCCCTGCAACTTGCCACTGAGCTAGACTTTCTCTTCGAAAAAGGTACTTTTGATGAGAGGTGGTTACTCTGTGAAACAGTACTTAAACGCCTCTATGTGAAAGAAGGCAGAATAACTAGTGCAGAACTCAACGCGCCCTTTGCTATTATCGCAGCTAGTGCTAAAGGTTCGGGAGCTGTTACAAGTGGTGGAGCTGGGGGGATTCGAACCCCCTACCTTTTGACTGCCAGTCAAACGCTCTCCCTATTGAGCTACAGCCCCACATTTTTCAGTTTAGCAAAAGACTTCAAAAAGCTCAAACTTGGTCAAATGCCTATGCCTAAAAGGTGCAGCACAGCCCATATTCCAAAATAGCCAGCGTAGGCGAGAGCTATATCTTTTACTGTTTTGCCTGCCCAACAGTTAAGGAAGAATTTCCACAAGTGGAGTTTCATCATAGCCACAGCCACGGTAAGCGGATAGAAAAGGGGATTGACCACTACCGACATAGCAAACACGCCTAGTGAGCCTTTCCGCTGCACCCAATCTACTATCCGCAAATAGGTGCTGTTATTAATATCCTTGAAGAAACTTCGGCCTCCGTAACCCAACATATAGATAGATATTGCCCCAACTGCCTCTCCCAACCCAGCTACTACTCCCACCAGAACTGGATACTTCATTACCGCGCCTAAAGTAAATACCACAAGCACACCGGGGACTGGAACTAAAAGTGTACTTCCTGCAAGGACGCTGATGATAAAAAGTCCTAAATAGCCATACTGCTCAAAACTGCGCACATATTCCCAGTATTGAACGACGAGAATACATAGACAAATAGTGACCGTTAGAGTTAGTCCAATTATCCAATAGTCTTTCTTCATCCAACTTCTGTTCACCGCCTTTTCTGTCTCCCTAGTAACTGCCATTTCCTATGTCTTTGCCTCGACAGCTTTCTTTGCGGTGAAAGTTAAGCCTTCAGTGTCCGCGCTAACGAATATGATATCACCTTCTTTAAATTCACCTCGTAATATTTTAGCTGACAGGGGATTCTCTATATGGCGCTGGATAGCCCGACGTAATGGACGAGCTCCATATGTTGGGTCATAACCCTCCTTGATTAACCAGGACTTCGCTTCATCGTCCAACTTCAATTTGATATTACGGTCGGCAAGCCGTCCCGCAGCTTCACCTATCAATAAATCAACAATGTTCTTCAGATGTTCCCGGGTTAAGGGCTGAAAGATGATGATGTCATCTACCCTGTTGAGGAACTCGGGGCGAAAGGTTCGCTTTAAAGCGCTCTCTATTGTGCTCTTAATCCGCTTCTGGTCAGTTTTTTCTTGCTGCTGGAAGCCAATAGCCTGACGCTGGAATTCTTCAGTGCCCAGGTTACTGGTCATTATCACCACTGTATTCTTGAAATCTACAGTTCTGCCGTGTCCGTCGGTAAGCCTGCCGTCTTCAAGTATCTGAAGCAAAATATTAAACACATCGGGGTGTGCCTTCTCCACCTCATCAAAGAGAATTATCCGATAGGGGCGGCGGCGCACTGCTTCAGTTAGTTGTCCTCCCTCCTCATATCCTACATACCCCGGCGGGGCTCCGATGAGGCGCGATACGGTATGCTTCTCCATGTATTCTGACATATCTAGCCTTATCATGGCGTTCTCATCATCAAACAGAAACTGGGCAAGGGCTCGAGCTAATTCTGTCTTGCCCACGCCAGTGGGCCCTAAGAAAATGAAGCTGCCAATGGGACGGTGCGGGTCTTTAAGCCCGACTCGAGCTCGCCTGATAGCTTCAGATATAGAGGTTACCGCCTCTTCCTGATTCACAATCCTCTTATGAAGGTTTTCCTCCATATGAACTAGTTTCTCAGTTTCGCCTTCAAGCATCCGCGAAACCGGGACCCCCGTCCATTTGGAGATTAATTCAGCTATATCCTCTTCATCCACCACGCTATCAATTTTCTTCTCTTGAAGCCATTGAGTTTTCGCCTTATTATAGCTCTCCTGCAAACCCAGCCTCTCGGCCTTCAGTTCAGCTGCCCGCTGGTAATCTCGCCGTTGCGAAGCCGCCTCCTCTTCGTTAAGCAGGTGCTGCATACGCTGCTCCAAGTTCTTAACATTGGATGGAGCGCCCTCCATATCAATGCGTAGCTTACTGGCCGCTTCATCAATGAGATCGATTGCCTTATCGGGCAGAAATCTATCTGAGATATAGCGCTGACTCATCCTGGCAGCAGCTACCAACGCTGAATCGTCAATTTTAATCTTGTGGTGAGCTTCATATCTGGGACGAAGCCCCCGCAGCATCTCTATGGTTGCTTCAACGCTGGGTTCACCTATAAATACTGGCTGAAGCCGTCGTTCCAGCGCCTTATCCTTTTCAATGTGTTTCTGATATTCATCAAGCGTAGTTGCCCCAACGCACCGCAGCTCACCTCGAGCCAGCGCTGGCTTCAGTATATTGCTGGCGTCAATAGCACCTTCAGCGGCTCCAGCACCAACCACGGTATGTATTTCATCGATAAACAGAATGACTTCGCCTTCAGCTTGGCGAATTTCATCGATCACCGCCTTTAACCTCTCCTCAAATTCACCTCGAAACTTGCTTCCAGCTACCAAAGAACCCATGTCCAAGGCAACCACTCTTCGCCCTTTCAGAGAATCTGGCACATCGCCAACCATGACCTTCTGGGCTAAGCCCTCGGCAATAGCTGTCTTGCCCACACCAGCATCACCAATGATTACCGGATTGTTCTTGGTCCGTCGAGTCAGTATCTGCATTACACGCTTAATTTCATCCTCACGACCTATTACCGGGTCTAATTTGCCTCGGCGAGCCAATTCGGTGAGGTCACGACCATACTTCTCCAAAGAGCGATATTTGGTTTCGGCTCCGGGAGTATCAACGCGATGACCACCGCGAATATTTTGAAGGGCTCGGTAAATCTTTTCCTGGTCAACGCCAAACTCGCTGAGGATGCTGGCGGCTTCACCTTTACCCTCACCAGCAATGGCAATTAGCAAATGCTCGGTGCCAATGAACTCGTCCTTGAGCCGATCGGCTTCATGCGCAGCATTTTCCAAAAGGCGAGCAACTCTGGGGGTGGCATAAATTTGCACTCCCTCATAGGCTACTTTAGGAGCGCTGTCGAGGGTTGACCTCAACTTCTCCTTCATCACCTCCACATCAACACCCAGCTCGTTTAGTATATCCGAGGTTAAGCCGCCTTCCTGTTCCAATAAAGCTAGCAATACATGCTCTACATCCCACTGACTGTGACGATAACGCTTGACCAGCTCTTGCGATGTGGCCAGAGCCTCTTGTGCTTTTTCGGTAAATCTTTCTGGCCTCATAGGTTTTCCTCCGTCGGTCCCAAATTCTCTCTATGTTAATTTGGCTCTGCTTCCATTTGTCCAATCTGGCGTTGCATCTCCATCATTCTCTCCGCCATGCGTAACATTACCTTCACTCCAGCCAAATTAACTCCCAAATCATCCTCTAAAGTTTTAAAGGGCCTCACTACTAGGCTCTAAGAATTCAAGAAGCTGCTTTATAATCCAAGCTGTAGCTCCCCAGATTACCTGCCCATCATATTCGTAAAAATAAGCGGGGCGAATTTTACCGTTAATAAGTTGATACTCCTGCCTGAACTTGCTCTTTTCCATAAGCGCCGGGATAGGTATCTGAATTATTTCCTCAACTTCGTCACGATTCCCGACAAAGTGATAAGGGCAAGGTATAAAAGCTACAAAAGGAGAAATGACAAAGCCAGTGGTAGTAATAGCATCATCCAACTCACCTAAAATTTCTACATCTCTAATCTCGAGCCCTATCTCTTCGCAAGCTTCCCTAAGAGCAGTATCAAGAAGGCAACGGTCATCTTCCCCACGAACTCCGCCGGGAAAGGAAATCTGATTTTTATGATAGGCTACTTTATCACTCCTCTTGGTAAATAGGATGTTGTATTCTTCCCGTTTACGAAAGATGGGGATAAGAACTGCCGCCTCAATTAAGTCTCTGCCAACGATCCTTTTCTTCCGATGACTAGATAATTTTTGCCTGAGATGCTCTTTTATACAAATTACGGCCATCTCTATCTACTTAATAATGATATCACCACCCTTATCTCTAAAACAACTCTTTGCCATTTTTTGATAATCGCTATTTGCGATTTGCAATAAAAGAGAACTATTAGTTATACTTAAGGATTGGTGCAACTATGACAATGAGGAGAGATTACTACAAGGTACTGGGAGTACTCAGGAATGCCACCGATGAAGAGATCAAGAAGGCATTCCGCAAATTAGCTTTTCAATATCATCCTGACCGCAACGGGCAAAAGGGGGCGGAAGAGAAATTCAAGGAAATCAACGAGGCTTACCAAGTTCTCTCCGACCCAGAGAAGCGGACTACTTATGACCGTTATGGTCAAGTGTCCGCCGAGAGCTGGCACGGCTTTGACTTTGGCGGCCTTGGTGATATCTTCGAATCCTTCTTCGGCGGAGCTGCTACTGCAGGTCAGCGAGTTCCGCGGAAAGGCGCTGACCTGCAAACCAGCCTTGAAATATCTTTTGAAGAAGCTTTTTTTGGCTGCGATAAAGAAATTGGGATAAAGCGTACCGAAAACTGCCCCTCATGCCATGGAATTGGTAGTCAGCCGGGAATAAATCCACAGAGGTGTCCTAACTGCAACGGTAGCGGGCAGGTGCGAAGAGTTCAGCGTAGCATCTTTGGACGTTTTATTCACGTGGCTACCTGCCCACGCTGCTCTGGCGAGGGGACAATCATTACCCATCCATGCTCTCAGTGTAAAGGGGCAGGGAGAGAAAGAATAAAGCGCAAGCTAACAGTTAATATCCCCGCTGGAGTAGATGAGGGTTATGAGTTATGCCTCAGTGGCGGGGGGGAAGTCGGCACACACGGTGGTCTATCAGGCGACCTTTACATTACTCTCTCAGTAACACCCCACAAGTTTCTCAAAAGGGAAGGGGTCAATATCCTCTGCGAACTACCCATTAATTTTGCTCAAGCAGCTCTTGGAGACGAAGTAGAAGTGCCCACTTTAGATGGTAAAGTAACTGTAAGAATACCACCGGCCATTGAGAGTGGGACAGTGCTTTGGCTTAAGGGTAGGGGGGCGCCTCATCTTAATAGCAGAAAATGTGGAGACCAACTAATCACAGTGCGGGTGGTAACGCCACGGTCTCTGAATGAAAAACAGCGGCGGCTCTTCACAGAATTAGCTGAAACTTTACCCAGAGCTAGACAAGCCAGTGAAGAAGTTGAGGAAGTAGTAACCTAAATTAAAGATATCTTTAGCTGAAATTGAAAATCAGCTAACTCACTTAAATTTTAAGCCTTTAATCTGCTCAAATGCCTCACCGGGAGTTAGGGCTTCAAAAAGCACTTGATAAATGAGATTCATAATTGGTGTTTTTACCCTCACCTTTTGGGCCAGTTGGTGGGCTGCGGCGGCAGCGGCAATTCCCTCAGTAGCTTGTGAGGCAGAGCTGGTTATCTCGTTTAAAGAATGCCCTTTGGCCAGTTCAAATCCGACGGAGTGATTGCGACTTAAAGGACTGGCACAGGTTGCTATCAAGTCACCCAGTCCAGCTATTCCATAGAAGGTGGCATTTTTAGCTCCGAGAGCTAGCCCCAAAGAAATAGCTTCAGCCCAACCTAATGCGATGAAAGCGGCCTTGGTATTATCACCCAAAGCCAAGCCATCGACCATTCCCGCTCCCAAGGCGATGATATTCTTTAGCGCCCCACACAACTCTACCCCAACAACGTCGTTACTAATAAATATGCAAAAATTTGGTGACTCTATTAGCTCCTGTGCTCTCTTTGCTACTCCTCGGCTCCTGGCAGCAATTACTGAGGTGGCGGGTAGACCTTGACCAACCTCCCGAGCTAGGTTGGGACCAGAAAGAACACAGACTTGGCCTCGTAACTCGGGGCTAATTTCCTCCGCTATTATCTCAGACATTCGTTTACCAGTATCTGCCTCTAATCCCTTGGCGGCACTCATCAGTATCATTGAGGCGATAAGATAGTCCCTAGTTTGCCTTACATTCTCTCTCAGGCTGCGGGAGGGAACTGCCCAGATTACCAAGTCGGTCCCAGCCATGGCTTCATCCATATTGCTGGTAAAGGAACGATGGGAACCAGCTTGGAGAAACTTGGAATTATAGTCTTCCCGATTTAGCTCCCTGGCTTCGGTCTCAGTTCGTGCCCATAGCTCAACAGCTATTCCCTTGCTAGCTAGCAGTCCACCTAAAACATTACCCCAACTAGTGGTACCAATAATAGTAACTTTGGACATGGCTAAGCCTTAGAGGGACCAGTTACGGACTTAATTTCTCACCCTTGTCACCCAGCCGACGCTCCTTGCCAGATTGTAACCGGGCAATGTTATCGCGGTGTTGGTAAACAATTATGCTTGCTACCACTAAGCCGCAAACTAAATAAATAGGCGGGAATTGGTAAACAACTGTCAGAGGTACTAGCAGAGACCATGCCCCCAAAACCCCAAGTATAGAGCCCATGGACATATACCGACTTCGCAACGCTGTTAACGCCCAAATTTCGCCGCCAAATAGAGCCACTGCTGGGCACACAGCCAATAGTCCACCAAAAAAGGGAGCTACGCCCCTACCACCGCGAAATTTCATGAATACTGACCAATTATGTCCAACTACTACCGCTACCAGAGCTGCAGCTTGAGCAACTTGCCATTGAATGGGAAAACCAGAAACAAGCGCAACATTATCACCGATAATTACTTTAGCTAGCATCACCGCTGCCGCCGCCTTCATCAAGTCAAAAACTCCGACTAAAATTCCTGCCTTCTTCCCGGCACTACGTATTACATTAGTAGCGCCAGTTTTACCGCTGCCGTATTCCCTAACATCAATGCCACTCATAAACTTGCTGACTATCAGTCCAAAGGGAACCGCACCGAGAAGATAACCGATAATTATAATGGCAACAAATTTACCAATTATCATATCTTATCACCTCTCTCGCCGCTTGTTCTCACAGGCGTCTTTGTGAAGATAAACCGCAACGCGGTACCATAAAAGCCGAAAGTTTGACGAAGTCTATTCTCTAGATAACGCTCATAAGGAGTGGAGATCAAATGCGGGTCATTGACTGAGAAAATAAAGGTCGGAGGGTCAACTTCAGCCTGGTGAACATGAAAAATCTTCAGCCGCTTGGAGCCCACTTGTGGTGGCTTGTGGGCAGCTGCCGCCCCCTTAATAAATGTATCAACCACAGGGTCGGATAGCTGTTTTTGTCTTTCCTGAAATATACGCAGAGCCTGAGGGATGATCTCGTTTATACCTTGCCCAAACTTCGCAGAGGCGTAAATGATGGGCACATAGGGCATAAAATTAAGTTGCTGCTTAATCTGCTGAGCACACATCTCCCTCCGCTCTCTGGGCATAAGATCCCACTTATTAACTACCAGCACCATCCCCTTAAAAACCTCTCTAATATAACTGGCAATGCGCATATCCTGAGCAGTAATGAGTTCGCTAGCATCGATAACTAAAAGAGCAATATCGGCTCGATTAATAGCTCTCAGTGCACGAATCGAGCTATAGTACTCTACATTGGTATCAACGCGTGTGCGCCGCCTGATGCCAGCAGTATCAATAAGCAAAATCTCGTGACCGTCGTAGCGCAGAATGGTGTCAAGGGCGTCTCTGGTTGTCCCCGGGACATCGTCAACAATAGCTCTATCCTCACCAAGAATGGCATTCAGCAACATTGACTTACCTACGTTGGGCCGCCCAACAATGGCCAACTTGGCTCCTCGTGTCTTGGTAGGGATAAATGATGGTTGAGGAAGATGGCTAGTAACATTACGGATAAGGTCATTCATGCCTCGAGCGTGATAGGCACTAATGGCTAGAGGAGTGCCAAAGCCCAACTGGTAGAAATCAGCTACTTGGCTCTCCAGCTTGAGATTATCTACCTTATTCACTGCCATAATTACCGGTTTTTGTGAACTGCGCAACAAACCTGCGATTTCCTGGTCGGCAGCAATTACCCCATCACGCACATCTACCAAAAAAATGATAACATCTGCCTCGGAAATAGCCAATCCCACTTGCTGCTTAATCTTCTGGTCTAAAGAGGAATTCGGCTTTATCTCTAAACCGCCAGTATCAATTAAGATTATCTCACGCCCTCCACATTGGACATCAGCAAAAACTCGATCGCGAGTTGTCCCTGAGATGCCCTCAACAATGGCCACTGGTTTAGCTGCTAAACGGTTAAACAAGGTTGATTTACCAACATTAGCTCTGCCCACGATAGCCACAACCGGTTTCATCTATTGCCACGGCAAATAGTACTTTCTAACTAGTAGTGCCAAAGGATACCACTTCTTCTCCCCCCTGTCCACTCCCCTGAAATATCTTAACCAATAGAGCTTTTTGTAAATGAAGCCTATTTTCAGCCTGATCAAATACTACTGAATAAGGGCTATCCAGAAATCCGAGACTAATCTCCTCACCGTAATGAGCTGGCATGGGGTGCATAAATATAGCATCTTTTTTGGCTAAAGACAACAACTCTGCGTTTACTTGATAATTAGCAAAAACGCGCCGACGCTGCTCAGCCTCAGCCTCTTGCCCCATACTTGTCCAGACATCGGTATAAATTACATCAGCATCAGCTGCAGCCTGACCAGGGTCTTGGCTTAACCAAATCTGGCTTCCACTACGAGCGGCAAGCTCCTTGCCCCTCTGTAATATTTCTCTCTTTACTCCATAGCCTGCTGGAGAAGCAATATGGAAATTCATACCGATAAGCGCACAAGCCAGAAGCAAGCTGTGAGCTACATTATTACCATCACCAATGAAGGCTAATTTCAAACTGCGAAGCCTCTTCTTTTTTTCATAGATGGTGACCAAGTCAGCTAGGGCTTGACACGGATGCTCCAAATCAGAAAGCGCATTAATTATGGGAACATCTGAATACTGAGCCAAAGTCTCCAAAGTTTTATGAGAATAGGTGCGTGCGGCAATGCCATCAACATAGCGACTGAGCACCCGGGATACATCAGAAACCGGTTCCCGTCTCCCCAAACCTACCTCATCGGGCGATAAGTAAATAGTATATCCGCCCAGGTGATGCATAGCCACTTCAAAGCTAACCCGCGTTCTCAGAGAAGCTTTTTCAAAGAGGAGGGCCAGAACTTTCCCTGAAAGCAAAGGAGGCATTTCTTTTCGCTTCATATCTAATGTCTTGCTGATGAGCCGCTCAATTTCTGCAGCATCAAGATCGGCGATGGAGAGTAAATCCTTTGCCTTCAATCCAAACCTCTGGCGTTGCAAGCGTTTTTTAGTATATCACGCCAGTGTATCACGCCTGTCAAGTTGCTGTATAATGGGCCTAAAACAAGAACCTATGGAGAAAAAAGGTCTTTTGACCCCCCAGAAACCATTACTTTTACTTTTTGATGGTAACGCTTTGGTGCATCGTGCTTTTCACGCCTTGCCTCCGTTAACGGTGTCTAAGACGGGTGAGCTGGTTAACGCCGTCTACGGTTTTGCCAGCACGCTGCTGAAGGTACTTGCCGAGATTAAGCCCAGTCACTGGGCAGTTGCCTTCGACCGCCCATCTCCCACCTTCAGACACCGAATGTTTGAAGAATACAAGGCACAGCGCCCCAAAACTCCAGAGGAGTTGAAAAGTCAGCTAGCCCGAGTTCACCAATTGGTGAGCGCCTTCCACCTACCTGCTTTTGAAATCGATGGCTACGAAGCCGATGACATTCTAGGGACGCTCAGTCACCAGGCCAGCCAGCAAAACATAGATGCCATTATCGTTACCGGTGATGCTGATATCCTCCAGACTGTATCACCCAAAGTAAAAGTATTGGCGCCAAGACGAGCTTTCAGCGATACTGTGCTCTACGATGAAGCAGCGGTTCGCCAAAAATATGGGATTAGTCCCGAGCAAATCCCCGACTTCAAGGCGCTGGCTGGAGACCCTTCAGACAATATTCCTGGAATCCCCGGCATTGGCAAAAAAACGGCGCTGAAGCTAATCAAGCAGTTTGGTAGCCTAGAAAAAACCTACAGCCACATTGAAGAAGTGACCCCTGATAAATTGCGAACCTTATTGTGTGACTACCGAGCCCAAGCCCACCAAAGCAAAAAGCTGGCGACCATAGTCAGCGATGTTCCCATAACTCTCGACCTTGATACTTGCACAGTTAGCACCTACGACAGAAATCAAGTCATAGAATTCTTCCGAGACTTAGAATTTGTCGGGTTGCTATCCAGGTTGCCAACGGAAACAGCAGGCATCCCAACCACAACGCGAGTTAAGACTATGCCCGGAAGAGCCTACCAAGTGGTGAATGCCAATCAGTTTCTTGATGAACTTATCAAACGACTGGCAGCGGCTAAAGACTTTGCTATAGACCTTGAGACTTCCGGCATAGATGCCATGGCGATAGACCTCGTCGGTATCGCGCTGTCAATAATTCAGGGCGAGGCATTTTATGTTCCAGTGGGGCATTATGGTTTAAATCAGCCAACTCAGCTTCCGCTAGCCCAGACCATCGCCAAGCTTAAGCCAATTCTTGAAAACGCTGAAGTTAGCAAAATTGCGCATAATGGTAAATATGATATGACGGTATTAACTCAATACGGTGTGGACTTGCGGAATTTAGGTTTTGATACCATGATTGCCGCTCATCTTCTTGGTGAAAAATCGCTGGGGCTGAAAGTTCTTGCTTTTAATAGACTGGGGATAGAAATGACACCCATCACGGAACTGATTGGTAAGGGAAGGAAACAAATTTCTATGGTGGCGGTAGGGGTAGATGAGGCTGCCAATTATGCCTGCGCCGATGCCGACATTACCCGAAGATTGAAAGACACGTTGGAGATAGAGCTACATCAACAGGGACTGTGGCGCCTATTTAATGAAGTAGAGATGCCTTTAGTCCCAGTGCTGGCAACTATGGAGAGAAATGGCGTTGCCCTGGATACCGAGTTACTAATAGAGATGTCTCGCCGTCTGGAAAAGGATATGCTGAGGCTAGAGGCCGAAGTTTACAATAGCATCGGGCATAGATTTAACATCAACTCCTCTCAACAGTTAGCCAGAGTACTATATGACGAACTTGGGTTGCCTCACTCACGTAAAACCAAAGGTGGTTATTCAACTGAAGCGACGGTACTCGAAGAGATGCGGGCGATACACCCCATAATTGAGCTCATTTTAGAATATCGCCAGCTCACCAAACTCAAATCAACCTATGTTGATGCCCTTCCCGCTCTAATTAATCCGAAAACGGGCAGATTGCATACTAGTTTTAACCAGACAGCTACTGCTACGGGACGACTTTCCTCCAGTAAACCAAACTTGCAAAATATTCCGGTGAAGGGAGAGCTGGCCAAAAAGATAAGGCACGCCTTCATTGCTGAGCCCGGTTCACATCTTCTAGCCGCCGATTACTCCCAGATTGATCTCAGGGCATTGGCTCATCTCTCCCAAGACCCCACTCTCATTAATGCCTTTCTTGAGGACGAAGATATTCACACGGCAACCGCCTCTGAGGTCTTTGGCATCTCTGCCTCCGAGGTAACTCCGGAGATGCGCCGCGTTGCCAAGACGGTTAATTTCGGTGTTATATATGGTATGAGTGACTATGGTCTGGAGCAGGCCACTGAACTTACCAGGGGAGAGGCAGCCAAGTTTATCAACTCCTATTTTGAAAAATATCCCAAAGTAAAAGAGTACATTGAAGTAACCAAAAAGCGGGCCAAGGAAGTTGGCTATGTGCAAACATTAATGGGAAGGCGGCGCTTCATCCCCGAGATTAATTCGCCCAATCGCCAGCTCAGGGAGGCTGCGGAGAGAATGGCGGTAAATATGCCGGTGCAGGGTACCTCCGCCGATATTATCAAAATTGCCATGGTCAACCTCCACAAGCAAATGGAGCTGCGAAATCTAAAAAGCAAGCTGACTCTCCAAATCCATGATGAACTCGTTTTTGAGGTACCTTCAGAAGAGTTGGGAGAGGTGAAAGACCTAGTTAGTGAAATAATGCCCAGAGCTTTAGAATTGTGCGTTCCGCTGAAGATAGATGTCAAGCTGGGCAGAAACTGGGGTGAGATGGAGCAAATTGCCTGAGCTACCTGAAGTGGAAACGATCAAAAGTGAACTTTTGCCCAGGTTGGTTGGGCGGCAGTTCAGCCAAGTTATTATCCTCGATGCTAAAGTGGTTCGCCACCCTTCAGTTAGCCAATTTTGCCAAAAACTGGCGGGGCAAAGGATAGGCAATCTTAAGCGCCGTGGAAAGTATCTGCTCTTCTACTTATCGGGTGCTGAGGTTTTAATTATCCACCTTATGATGGCCGGAGCTTTATTGCTGAACCCAAAGCAAACTGAGCGCTATACTAGGGCCATTTTCCAGTTTGATGATGGCAGTCAGATTGTCTTCACCGACAGGCGCCGGTTGGGAGCCTTATGGCTGGCAGAAAATGAGGCGATTGTTGTGGGCAAGCTTGGACCTGAGCCTTTGGCATCCGATTTTACTGCCCAAGTCCTGAAAAAGTGGCTGCAAGGACGACAAGCACCAATAAAGGCTCTGCTTCTCGACCAGAGTTTTATCGCCGGCATTGGTAACATGTACGCTGATGAGGCTTTACTTACCGCTCAAATCCATCCTCTGAAGAAGGCAAACAACATATCAAGCAAAGAAGTTAAAAGTCTTCACCATGCCATCCAAGGCGTTCTCAGGTCAGCCGTTGGTAACAAAGGTGCCAGTATCGATGCTTATATTCGCCCCGGTGGTGAATTGGGCACGGCTCACTTTAGCTTTCGCGTTGCTCACCGGGGTGGTAAACCATGCCCCATCTGCGGCAGTACTATCCAGCGCACTTCCCTGCGAAATCGCGGTAGCTATTTCTGCCCCAACTGCCAGAAACTCAGCTGAGAATACTTTTATTTGCAGCTATTTCCTCTTCGCTTAGTCTCAACAAGTTACGTAACACATAGTTATTGTCTCGACCCAGAGTAGGAGCACAACATCGAAAATTCGGCGAAGTCCTTGATAGCTTGATTGGCATGCCATCCATAGTTGTCCTTCCCAGCTCGGGGTGATCAAGCTGAATAAAAAAATTTCTAGCTTCGAGCTGGATATCTTGAGCTATATCCCTGGCGCTCTGCACCACGCCGGCAGCTATTCCCGCTTGCTGCAGTGAAACCATTACCTCCTCAGCACTGTGTTGTCTAGTCCAATCCTCAACTAGCTGGTTAAGCTCCCCAGTGTTTTCTAGCCTGCTCGATAAAGTAGCAAATTTGGACTGCTTACACCACGCGGGGTTACCCAAAACGCTACAGAAGGCTTGCCATTCCTCAT
Organism: Dehalococcoidia bacterium; assembly: GCA_030620975.1. Lineage (GTDB taxonomy): Bacteria > Chloroflexota > Dehalococcoidia > GIF9 > JAUXIO01 > JAUXIO01. The sequence continues at coordinate 13,530 of JAUXIO010000007.1, forward strand.
CGCTAAATACGGCAATGGCACACCAGCGGTCATCACCATGACATCGGTAAACCCCATAGGGAGCCGCCCGAGCCGAAGAATTGCCCAGAGGTCGAGCTACTTCCCCATTTATGGCACAATCCATGAGTGTCGGAGCGAGTAATGTACACATTGCTTCCAGTTGAGAAATATCAATATATTGCCCCTTACCTGTCTGGAGTCTGTACTCAAGGGCGGCTAGCACGGCCACGGCAGCGAAAAGCCCAGCTACGTGGTCGGCAAATGAAGTTCCCATACCCAAAGCTGGCTTGCCAGGAAAACTCGTCAGATGAGTAATGCCAGAGAAGGCCTGAATAGTAGGACCAAAGCCCACATAATTCCGCCATGCCCCCGTATGCCCCATAGCTGATAAACTGACCATGATTATATCTGGCCTTACCTTTTTCAAATTGCTATAGTCAAGTTTCCAATTTGCCATTACGCGCGGACTAAAATTCTCCATCACCACATCGCTTATTTTGATTAACTTTTTGACGATATCAATGGCGCCGGGCTGGCTCAAGTTCAAGGAAATTCCCAGCTTATTGCGATTCCAGTTGTTGTAATAACCCTTTGCCCAATTTTCCGTTTCCTCTTCAAATGTAGGTTGAATTTTAATAACTTCGGCTCCATAGTCAGCTAGAATTCTGGTGGCAAAAGGTCCAGCCAGCACCCGGGTAAAATCTATAATCCTTATCCCGTCAAGAACTGCTGCCATTAAATAACTCCATCTCTCACTAGAGCCGAAAGCTCGGATTCACTAAGACCCAATTCCTCTCCATAAATTTCCTTATTATGCTCGCCAATGAGGGGAGCCCGCCTTGATATTTGCCACGGTGATTGACCGAAACAATAAGGTGCTCCCGGATATTGGTACTGTGACTTTAACTCAGGGTGCTTAACTTCAACGAAAAAGCCGCGCTCTTTAAGTTGGAGGTTATCAACAACTTGCTGAGGTGAAGCAACCTCTGCACAGGGGAAATGCATCAATTGTCCCAATTCTACCAGTTCAGATACAGTATGAACTTGTGTCCACTGCTCCAAGACCTGGATAATATGGTCTATACCTTGATGACGCACTGCTTTATCTCGCCACCTTGGCTCCTTTAGGTCAGCTGCCATGCCCTCGCTATCCAGCCATTCCACTAAAGTTTCCCACTGCTGTAGAAGGGGCAATAAAATGTAGCCATCCCTGCAGCGAAAAACACGAAAACCGTTAGACCAGTGAAGGTTACCCCGCCTTTTAGCTACTACCCACTCATAAAAGTAGCGAACGAGGACGTGGTCAAGAGTAGCAGCAACACACTCATGTATAGAGACATCAATGTGCTGACCCCTCCCGCTGTTATGTCGCTGCCGTAGAGCCAATAGAATGCCAAAGGTTGCGTAAAGACAAGCCATATGATAGGTTTGATTGCCAAAGGGCTTGAGCGGTGGAGTATCTCTATCCCCACAGACATACATCTGCCCACCCAGCGCCGAGGCAACTAAATCACAAGTCTTATAATTCTTGTAGGGTCCATCCCGACCGAAACCAGTGATTGAAGCCACGATCAGCCGCGGATTAACTTCAGCCAAGGCATTATAACTTAATTCTAAATTATCCAAGTAGTCGGGGGAATAGGTTTCAATGATTATATCGGCAGTCTTTATCAGTCTTTTAAATAGTTCCCGCCCCCTCTTTGCTTCAATATTGAGGGTAATCCCGCGCTTACTGGTATTGTAGTGCCAAAAATAGAGGCTTCTTTCGGGGTCAGGCACATTGTTTAAGAAAGGAGCGGTATTTCTTGCCGGGTCGCCACCGGGTCTCTCAATCTTGATAACATCAGCTCCCAAATCAGCGAGGAGTTTGGCGCAAAACATGCCCTTATCATTAGCCAAGTCAAGAACCCGATAATTAAACAGCACAGAATTGACCATCTCCTAAGAATTTCGAGCGGGAGAGGTTAATCTAAAGTAGATAACTTATCCAAAGCTCTGGTGAGGCGCTCTGAGCACCTTTTTTTACCTATTATTGCCATAGTTTCAAATAGAGGTGGAGCTGCGGTGCGGCCAGTAATAGCCACACGCAGTAACCCAAAAAAGACCCTCGCACTCAATCCCAGCTCTGCTGCCAACGGACGGAGAAAGCCCTCAAGGGAGGCGACATCCCAATTCCCCACCGCCTTAAGCCTATCTAAAGTAACCTTAATAGCTTGAGTAGCTGACGTGGAGCTCATCCCTCTACTCAGAAGTAAACTGCTATCATATTCCAGTTCATCAATGAAGAAGAACTCGCTAAGCTGAGGTGCTTGCGCTAAAGTCCTTGCCCGCTCCTGAATAAGTGGCATAACTTGATAAACATATTCAGGAGGTGGCGGCCACTCCGCCGAGGCAGAAAAGTGCCTCTCCAAAAATATAGTAGCTTGCTCAGCAAATTCCTTCAAACTTAAGCGACGCAAGTAAACTCCGTTCATCCACTCTAGCTTATCTTTATTAAAGATGGCTGCTGTCTTACCTATCCGCTTTAAAGAAAAATGTCTTACTATTTCCTCAAGGCTCAAAAGTTCTGTCTTATCGTCCAGTGACCAGCCGAGCAATGTCAGAAAATTGGTCATTGCCTCGGGCAAGTAACCCTGGTCCCGATATTCAGTGATGGAAACTGCACCATGCCGCTTACTTAGTTTGCTCTTGTCTGGTCCCAAGATCATAGGCAGATGAGCAAACTTTGGTGGCTGCCAGCCTAAAGCCCGATAAAGCAACATATGTCGAGGGGTGCTGGAAAGCCACTCATCAGCCCTGAGCACATGAGAAATTTCCATTGAGTGGTCGTCAGCTATATTGGCTAAATGGTAAGTGGGATAGCCATCAGACTTAAGGAGAACGAAATCATCCAAAGTAGCATTTTCAAAAACTATTTCACCGCGAATTAAATCTTGGAATTCAGTTTGTCCTTCAAGTGGTGTTTGAAAGCGAACCACGGGAGTAATGCCGCTCGCTTCAAGTTCAGCTTTTGCCTTCTGGGTTAGATGGCGACAATGACGGTCATACTTCGGCGGTTGTTTCCGCCTCACTTGTTCTTGGCGCATTGCCTCTAAGCGCCGCGGAGAGCAGTAACAAAGGTAGGCATACCCATTTTCGAGCAGCTGGTCGGCAACTTCGCGGTAAATTCCCAGCCGCTGTGATTGGAAATAGGGTCCCTCATCCCAATCCAGTCTCAGCCAGCGGAGGCCGTCTAAAATAGCTTCCGTTGCTCCTTCTACCCGGCGAGCAACATCGGTATCTTCAATACGCAACACAAACTTACCTCCGCAATGTCGGGCAAATAACCAGTTAAATAACGCAGTTCTGATATTACCCAGGTGAGGATAGCCAGTGGGGCTGGGGGCAAAACGAACTCGGACTGATTCCCCCTTCTCAGGCCTACTTAATTGCGCATCCAGCATAAGTTTTAGTTAAAACTACCTTCCTTACCGGTAACTTTACCACATAGGTGTCAGCAATCTTATCGTGTATGCCCTGCTTTCGACTGTCAAAGGCAATCCAGATAAAACCTATGAAGAGGGTCATCATGGAGACAATGTAACCTAAGTAGCGGAGCAGAGCACAACCCCAAGTAAGCGGTGAACCGTCCTTGCGAATTATTTTCACTCCCGCTGCCATCTTTCCCGGCGTTTGTCCCCGCCACACCCAAAAACCAGCAAAATAAGCTATCTCCACCACCAAGCCTATAAAGCTCCAGATACCAAGGTGAGGTAAAAAAATGTGTCTCATAAAGACTATCGGGAGCGCAATACTTGAAACTCTAAAAAGAACAGTAATGGCAAAGTTTATTACGGCTAGGGCTATACCATCGATAATAAACGCCCCGAGTCTTATCCAGAACCCAGCATACTCTAGGGCAAACTCTCTTTGCTCTTCTTCCAAGCTGAACCTCGCTGGTAAATATAACGCATTTTATCATTCCCCTTTAAAGGTTTCCAGAAATCGCGATCTGGATGCTTATGTTAACTGCATAGATAAGATGGGCACACCAATCATAAATTCGCTTCTATACGCAGGGTATCCGATAAAGGCAAGGGTAGAGGGAAAATTGCTTGATTAAACTGAATTCTATTTAGAAAGAAGGCGCCGCAGCCCTTCTAGCTGGTCCAAATGTTTTTTGAGGCGAACTACTAGTTGCTCCGCTTGCTTTAGAGCATTTCTAGTATCCTCTAGCTCGTTAGTCACTTTAAATAAGATCTCATTTCGTCGCTCGACCAAGTCAGCTTCTAAGAGGTTTAAATTCTTTAACTCCTTAGTTTCACCAAGGAGTTGGGACAAGAGTTCACTTTCCCTTGCCAGCTGCTCTCTCTTAAGCGCACCATAAGACTTCAATTCATCAGGCTGCTTCATCCCGCTACTCACTTAATCATACTCTAGCACACACGCATATTTTTAAGCAAGCGTCTGGACTTAAAGTCTTCGGCTCTCAGGAGGACTCTCAGAAATAAACCTTAAAGCTTGCTGTAAATCTGCTGCCAATTCACAGGTGAACTCCCGGTACTCTCCACTAGACGGCAAACAAAATCCAAGACGGTGGGCATGGACAAATTGCCGCTTGAGAAAAGCTAGTTTCACCCCGTAGAGTGGGTCACCAGCAACGGGATAGCCAATAGCTGACAGATGAACTCGAATTTGATGAGTGCGTCCAGTTCTGGGATTGACCTCGAGCAAAGTGTAATTACCCAAGTACTCTCTTACCACATAATGAGTGCTAGCTTCCCTGCCCTCTGCCACCACTGCCATGCGCTTACGATTAGCTGGGTCACGCCCTATGGGAGCCTCAATTACTCCCTGCTCCAAAGCCAGTTTCCCGCTAACCAGCACTAGGTAACTCTTTAGCACTTTATGACTTTTGAACTGATTAATTAAGTACTGTTGAGCACTGCTATTCTTAGCAACAATCATTAACCCCGAAGTATCCTTATCCAGCCGATGAACTATGCCCGGGCGTATCGAGTCACCCATTTTAGCTAAGCTTGGGCAATGAGATAAGAGAGCATTAACCAGGGTGTGGTTGGGATGACCTAGTGCTGGATGAACAATCAAGCCCGCAGGCTTATCTATAACTAGGAGGTCTACATCTTCGTAAACTATGGTTAGGGGAATGGGCTCAGCAGCAAGGGAAATAGGCGAGGGGAGAGGTAAGTTAATACTTATCTCATCGCCAATATGCAATCGTTGATTTGCCTTTGCCCTATGCCCATTAATCAAGATGTAGCTCTGCTCAATTAGTTTCTGAATGTAAGAGCGGGAAAACTGAGCGCAGGTTTCAGCCACATACTTATCAATGCGAGTACCTGACTCAGATGCAGCAATTCGAAAAGTCTTAGTTTCTGGTCTCTGAACCATGGCCATCCTGTTTTTTAATCAGAGTAGTGAGAAAGTAAACAAAAGCAAGAGTACCTATTGTTATTGCTGAGTCGGCGAGATTGAAAGTTGGCCAATGAAAATCATGCCACAGACAAATGTCAATAAAGTCGGTAACATAACCAAAACAAAAGCGGTCTATCAAATTGCCTACAGCGCCACCAAAAATCAACCCGAGAGCTGAACTACCCAAAACTGTCATTGGGGAAAAATAGCGGTAAGAGAGCAGGATGACAAACAGGCCGACTAAACCGATCAAGGTCAAGAGGAAGGCCTGATTAGCTAACAAACCAAAAGCAGAACCAGTATTCTGTAGATAAGTTAATCGCCATAAGCCAGTTTCTGGCAATGATTCTCCAACTGTTAAATTAGCTCTAACCCACAGCTTACTTATCTGGTCTATCGCCACCACTAAGACGGCGATAGTTAAGAATAACCAGCTTCGTCTCTTATTAGCTTGCCAGTTTACCCTTTGCATGCCTCATCTGGCGTGCCTTACAGCTCAGGCACAATCTTGCTTGGGGCAATGCTTCAAGACGAGCCAACTCTATCGGTTGACCACAATTATCACATAGACCGTAGTTGCCAGCTTCGTACTTTTGCAGTGCGTACTCCACATCGGCAAGAGTGTCTGTCAATCTCTTCCCCGAAGCCAACCTCCTCTCAAACTCAAAAGCTTCGGTGGCCTCCTCTTCCCTCTTACCGAAAGGACTACCCTCTCGCCTCTCAGCAGGTGGTCGTACTTGAGCCTTTATCTGCTCTACCTCCTGTGTTAATCGCGCCTTTCCCCTTTCCAAGCGCTCATAAAGCTCAACGAAATTAGTCACTTCAACAACTGGCCTTTCCATAATTTCAAAATACGATTCTAGCTTACATCAACATATCACAGCAAGCTAGTCAAGCATCAGCCGAAGTTGGCGGATGGCGTTCACAGCCTGGCCCCGCCAGTGATTATTGGCAAAAATAAAGGTTTTCTCAGCTGTATTATTCAACTTGCGTATCTTGGGCAACCATTCCTTTAGCTCGCTCTCCGAGTAAGTATAATCATATCTTTCATAGGCGTGCTCATGCTGCCACCACTTGGCAATGTTACGTCCATGAAAGCGCACGTAGGCAATGTTACTAGTCACCTCAGCTAGAGGTGGTAAGAGCCTGGGCAAGGGCGGCTCATCAACGCAGCAGAAGCCAAGATTATAGCAGCGCAGCCAATTAAATACATCCCGCCTTAACCATTGGATATTGCGAAACTCAAAAACTATGGGTAAATCACCCAGTTGCTCCCCAAGAAGTTCGAGGTAATCCCGATTTCGCCGGTTAAACCCAAAACTATAGGGGAACTGAGCTAGCACACAGCCCAATTTTCCACTATCAATAAAGGGCTGAAGCACTTGAGAAAAAGCTACAAATATATCTCTGTTTCCCTCACGCTGATGAGTAATCTTCTGATTTGCCTTGACCGAAAAGAGAAACCCTTCCCCGGTCTTTCTAATCATACTGCTTAAAACAGAGGGTTTAGGTAAGCTATAGAAAGTGGCATTTAGCTCCAGAGCATTGAATTCCCGAGCATAGTAGCTAATCCACTCCCGCCGTGGCATACCCCTGGGATAAAAATTGCCCACCCAATCGTTGTAGCTAAAACCGGCGGTACCAAGATAGATCACGAATTCAGTGTAGCATAATCATGAAAAAGGGCAAACTGAAGAGAACTTTTGGCAGAGAAAACTTTGGTATGGCAGGCTCATCCACCTAACCTTGGCCTCAGACTTGGAGTTTCTACACCTCTCTAAATTCTCCCTCTACAGTCCCCCCTTCTCCCTTATCACCGGGAGCCTCGCCAGATGGAGGCGGTGTCCCCGCTGCTTGTTGATAAACACTAGCTCCAACTTTCTGCATAACCTCCGACAGTTCCTGCATAGTACTGCGAATGCGAGCTATATCTTGCCCTTGAAGTGCAGAACGCACAGCAGCGACCTTTCCTTCTACCTCCTGCTTCAGATCGCCGGCTATCTTATCTCCCTGCTCACGAAGTGTTTTTTCTGCGGTATAGGCCAACGCATCGGCAGTATTGCGAATTTCCACTTCCTCTTTTCTCTTGGCATCTTCAGCAGCATGGGCTTCAGCTTCACGCGTCATCCTCTCCACTTCCTCTTTGCTGAGGCCACTGGAGGCGGTAATAGTGATTTTTTGCTCCTTACCCGTGCCCTTATCCTGAGCGCTAACATTCAGAATGCCATTGGCATCAATATCAAAGGTTACCTCAATCTGAGGCATGCCCCGCGGTGCCGGTAAGATGCCATCGAGCATAAAGCGTCCCAGCGTTCTATTATCAGCTGCCATGGGACGCTCGCCCTGAAGCACATGAATTTCCACAGTGGGCTGACTATCAGCAGCCGTGCTGAAAATCTGGCTTTTTGAGGTAGGGATGGTAGTATTGCGCTGAATAAGTGAGGTGGCTACTCCACCCAGGGTTTCTATGCCCAGAGTAAGCGGTGTGACATCAAGGAGTAGAACTTCCTTCACATCACCCCTAAGCACACCAGCCTGAATGGCAGCGCCCAAAGCCACTGCCTCATCGGGGTTAACTCCTTTTACTGGCTCTCGGCCAAAAATTTGCCTAACCATTTCCTGAACTTTAGGCATTCTCGTCTGACCACCAACTAAAATCACCTCATCAACTTGAGCTGGAGTGAGACCAGCATCGGCTAAAGCTTGCTGGCAAGGGACCATAGTCTTCTCTAACAGATCAATTGATAGCTGCTCCAGCTTGGCGCGGGTGAGTGTAATATTGAGGTGCTTGGGCCCAGCGGCATCGGCGGTAATGAAGGGAAGGCTTATCTCAGTTTGAGGCACTGTGGATAATTCCCTCTTTGCTTTTTCGGCAGCATCCTTCAACCGCTGTAGTGCCATTCTATCCTGCTTCAGGTCAATGCCAGTTTCCTTCTTGAACTCATCACACAGCCAATCCATAATTCTCTGGTCAATGTCATCGCCTCCAAGGTGGGTGTCACCGTTGGTCGATTTAACCTGAAAGGTGCCCTCGCCAATCTCTAAGATGGAAATATCAAAAGTGCCACCGCCAAGGTCATAGACGGCAATGGTTCCCTCTTTTTTCTTACCCATTCCATAAGCCAGGGAGGAGGCCGTCGGTTCATTGATTATGCGCAGTACATTCAATCCGGCAATGGTACCAGCATCCTTGGTTGCTTGGCGCTGACTGTCATTGAAATGAGCCGGTACGGTGATTACAGCATCGGTGACCTTATCCCCTAAGTAAGCTTCGGCATCGGCCTTCAGCTTTTGCAGAATCATAGCCGAAATTTCCGACGGGCTATACTCTTTGCCTCCCATCACCACCTTGGCATCACCATTGGATGCTTCAACTATCTTGTAAGGTAACCGTTTTATATCATACTCAACTGGAGATTCCCTATACTTACGTCCCATAAGGCGCTTTATGCTGAAAATGGTATTCTCGGGATTAACTATCGCCTGGCGTCCCGCCAGAGTCCCCACCAATCGCTCGCCGCTTTTACTAATAGCTACCACCGAAGGAACAAGCCTTTCCCCTTCGGAACTGGAGATGATTGCTGGCTCACCCCCCTCCATCACCGCCACCTCGCTGAGAGTGGTCCCCAAATCAATGCCTACTGCTCTGCCCATGTTTTTAGTCCTCCTTATTGATTGGCCAGACTTTACTTTGCAGCTTCGTCTTCCTTCCCTGGTTGTTCTGCCTCAGCTTCTTTCTCCCCTTTTCTCTTGCCCACCACCACCAGGCTGGGGCGAATTACCCGGTTTTTGAACTTATATCCCTTCTGAACTTCATCAATAACTATCCCCTCCTCCCCCTCTCCATACATTACCGCTTCGTGGAGTGCGGGATCAAAGGGCTGCCCTTTAGCTTCAATCTCACTCAAGCCCTGTGCTTCCAAAATTGCCTGAAATTTGCGATGAATGAGTCGGACGCCATCAACCCAGGTAAGTCCCATCAACTGCCGAGGCACCGAAACAAAAGCTCGTTCCAAATCATCCAGAATCGTTAATAAATCGCGCACAAACATGGCATTGGCAAAGTCAGTTACCCCACTTTTTTCCTGCTCAGCACGCCTCTTATAATTGGTAAAATCAGCCTGGGCTCTTTGCCAATTAGCCAAGTACTCTTCTGCCCTCGCCTTTTCATCAGCTAGAGTTTGCCTTAATGTCTCAATATCCTCCGCCGTTTCCTCGGTCTCAACTCTCTCAGATGGCTGATCGTCAGATAGGTTTTTTTCTTCCAATATCAAACCTCCTCTTTCAGCAGCTAACCACCGCAATGCACCTTGGCCACCAAATTACTCAACGCCCCCGACAAGTAACGGACCATGGGAACAACTCGAACATAGTCCATTCGAGTGGGACCAATTACTCCAACAGCACCACCAATTTCATTGGGAATGCCGTATTGACTAAAAACCAAGCTCAAATCTCGCAACATCACACCCTGGCTCTCTTCGCCAATAATTACCTTCACCCTGCCCTCGCTGAGCCTGCAGAGTACGCTTTCAAGCCAACTCTTTCCTTCCATCATCTCCATAATGCCCAGCAGCCTATCACTTCTGATAAACTCGGGTTGACTCAGCATGAGGCGCAGCCCCTCAAAGCAAGGCTCATCGTATTCCAGTTTGCTTTCCGCCATCATCACGTTCGCTACAGCTTCAGCCACCTGCTCTCCCTTTGGGGAAAGTCGTGGTTTCTGGGCCAAAATCTCAGAACTAGTAAGTCCAGCACAGATAGCATTAAGTCTACTGGCAATCGCGGTTAGTTCCTCCTGGGTAGCTGACTCACTAAAGTACAAAAACTGCTGTTTGAGTTTTGCCTCGGACAGCACTAAAACCATTAAGATTAGGAATTCATGCACTGCTATCAATTCAAGGTGTTTAAACCGACACCGTGCTGCTTTGGGTGGAGTAACCACCGCAATATTCCTAACTAAACGCGCCAGAAGTTTTGCCGCCAGCTTCACACATTCCTCAAATTCCCTATCTACTGCCCTAAATAGACTATCCACAAGCTGCTGCTCAGCTAGCGGGGGTTCAATATCTTCAGTCATTGATTCCACATAATACCGGTAACCTTTGTCTGTAGGTATGCCACCAGCCGAGGCATGAGGTCGGTTAATATATCCTTCCTCCTCAAGCCGCGCCATATCGTTACGAATGGTAGCTGGACTTACTCCCAGCTTGTAATTTCGAGCAATAATTTCTGAAGCTACTGGCACCGCTTTGGCAATGTACTCACTAACTATTAACTTTAGAACTGCCCCTTTTCTCAATGCGTCCGTCATTTTAGCACTCTCCCCTCGAGACTGCTAACTTTTACTTTAGCATCTTAAGCCATAATCTGTCAATGCAAAATGCGATTCTTTGTTGTCCATTATTAGAATTACAGATTAAACGCTGCAGTTTTATTGACCAGAGCTGAACGGAGTGCTATTATATTTAGTCGTAATGCTTTATTTGTCCCTCCAATGATATCTCAATCGGCCTTAGCAAGTTGGTAAATCCCAAAAAAGAGAAAGTAGTGACCACCCTTAAGTACCAAGATACTGAGATAGCGCAGATTTTAAAGTCAGAAGCAAAGCGGCTGGCAAGCACTATTAATCTCATTGCCGCAGAAAATTATGCCAGCCGGCAGGTACTTGAAGCCCAGGGTTCCATTCTGACCGACAAATATGCCGAAGGCTATCCGGGGCGCCGCTATTATGGCGGCTGTGTCAATGTTGACGCCGCTGAGGCCCTGGCTATTGAACGCGCCAAAAAACTATTTCAGGCCGAGCATGCCAATGTCCAACCCCACAGCGGCGCTCAGGCCAATATGGCAGCTTACCTTGCCTTGATAAATTTTGGTGATACCGTAATGGGAATGAGGCTAGACCACGGCGGACATCTCACCCACGGTTCTCCAGTAAACTTCTCAGGTAAATGGTATAGAGTTGTACCCTATGGGGTTAATCGAGAAACTGAAACGATTGACTATGATGAGGTAGAAAAACTAGCTTTGGAACACCAACCCAAATTGATTGTAGCCGGAGCCTCTGCCTATCCCAGAATAATTGACTTTGAGCGCTTTCGCCATATTGCTGACAAGGTAGGCGCTAAACTTCTGGTTGACATGGCTCATATAGCAGGTATAGTTGCCGCCGGTTTACATCCTTCTCCCATCCCTCATGCCGAAGTGGTAACTGCCACTACTCATAAGACGCTTCGCGGTCCCCGCAGCGGATTTATCTTGTGTAAAAAGGAACTGGCCAAAGCCATTGATTCCTCCGTTTTCCCCGGGGTACAGAGTGGACCATTGATGCATGTCGTTGCCGCTAAAGCCATATGTTTCTTTGAAGCTATGCAGCCCGATTTTGTTAGCTATCAGCAGTCGGTGCTGAAAAATGCCGCCACTCTTGCCGCGGAACTTCAGAAGCAGGGACTGTGCCTTATTTCCGGAGGTACGGATAACCATCTTGTCCTCGTTGACCTTACCCCGACTGGAATAACGGGTAAAGAAGCTGAAGAAGCACTAGAATTAGCGGGCATACAGATAAACAGAAATACCATTCCCTTTGATACCAAGCCACCTCGGACTACCAGCGGCATCAGACTGGGCACGCCAGCGGTAACTACCAGAGGCTTTGGCACCGAAGAGATAAAGCAAACTGCCTCTTTTATCGTTAAAGTCTTATCCCACCTCGGTGACGAAAAAGTCCAGAGGCAAGTCCGCAGTGAAGTAGAGGCATTGTGCCAGCGCTTCCCCATCCCCGGGATTGAGTAGAAAAAACTATTCTAGCTTTCCTCCCAATGTAGCATGCTCCGCTCAATATCAGGAATTAGCAATAGTTTCGTGCTATAATCAATTTAGTTCTTGGTTTCCAGATAAAGTAGCGGGGGTAGCTATGGATGAATTGAAAGTGTTTACTGGCAACGCTCACCCCGGTTTAGCCCGGGCAATTTGCGACTACCTCAATATGCCTTTGGGTAAGGCCGAGGTCTTCGAGTTCTCCAATGAGAATATCTTTGTTCGCATCCTGGAGAATGTCAGGGAGCGAGATGTCTTTGTCATCCAGCCATTATCTTCACCGGTAAATAAAAACCTGGTAGAACTGCTCATCATGCTTGATGCTCTGAAACGCGCTTCAGCGAGTCGGATTACCGCCGTCATCCCCTATTATAATTACGGGCGCACTGATAAAAAGGACCAGCCCCGGGTTCCCATAACCGCTCGATTGCTAGCTGACTTGATTACCGTGGCTGGCGCCAATAGATTACTCACTATAGACCTCCACGCCGAGCAAATTCAGGGCTTCTTTACCATCCCCGTTGATGAACTCACTGGCTTATTCATTCTCACCCAATACTTTAGGGATAAAGCTTTGGACAATTTAGTGGTGGTAGCTACCGACATAGGTATATCCAAAAGGGCTCGTGATTTCGCCGCCAAACTTAATGCGCCGCTGGCTATTATAGAGAAAAGACGGCTGGGAAATACCGGTGCCACTGAGACGCTCGACGTAATCGGTGATGTCGCTGGAATGCGCGCCCTCACCGTGGATGATGAAATTGATACCGCTGGCTCTCTGGTTGGTGCCGTGAACACCCTCCTTGACCACGGGGCTACTGAGACCTATGCCTGTTGCACTCACCCCGTCTTCTCCGGTCCAGCCATCCAGAGAATAGCTTCCAGCCCGGTAAAGGAAGTGGTAGTTACCGATACTATTCCAGTCCCCGGTGATAAGAAGTTAGATAAGATCACTGTCTTGCCCGTAGCTTCAATTCTGGGCGAAGCCATCCAGCGCATCCACACCGGCTCATCTATAGGAGCTATGTTTGAGTAAGGGAAAAGCATGTTTAGGTGGCTGGGTAGCTTAATTGACTCCAATGAGAAGGAACTAAAGCGCTTTGAGCCTTTAGTGGCTCAAATAAACTCTCTGGAGCCCGATTTTGAGAAGCTCAGCGATGCTGAACTCGGCGCCAAGACAGATGAGTTTAAGAGCCGGCTGAAAGCTGGAGAAACGCTGGACGAACTTTTACCCGAAGCCTATGCCGCAGTTAGGGAAGCGGCTAGGCGGACTATAGGTCAGCGCCATTTTGATGTCCAGCTTATGGGCGGTATCGTCCTCCACCAGGGTAAAATCGCCGAGATGAAAACTGGTGAAGGTAAAACCCTTGTAGCTACACTCTCTCTCTATCTCAATGCCCTCACCGGCCACGGCTGCCACCTGGTCACCGTTAATGATTATCTAGCCAGGCGTGATGCTTACTGGATGGGGTCCATTTACCATGCCCTGGGCACAAGCGTTGCCAGCATCTACCCCCAACAGAACCCGGATGAACATCTTCCAGCTCGCCTCTATGACCCTGATTACATTGATGAGAAAGATAGCCGCTGGCCTCACTTCAAGCCCATCACCCGCCACCAGGCTTATGAAGCAGACATAACCTACGGCACTAACAATGAATTTGGCTTCGATTACCTCAGGGACAACATGGTGATGGACCTTTCCCAGTGCGTCCAGCGTTCGCCTAGTTATGCCATCGTCGATGAGGTAGACAATATCCTCATTGATGAGGCGCGCACTCCGCTCATCATCAGCGGCGCCGCTGAAGAAGCTACCCAGAAGTATTATATCTTTGCCCGATTGGTCCCTCGCCTGGCTAGAGATGCAGACTATGCCATTGATGAAAAAACGCGCACCGCCAGCCTGACTGATGCTGGCATCAGTAAAATGGAAAACATGCTCAAAAGGGAAGGAATGCTCAAAGCACCCAGCCTCTACGACCCATCAAACTATAACCTCACCCAGTATCTGGAGAATGCCCTTAAAGCTCAGGTTCTGTTCAAGAGAGACCGTGACTATATGGTCAAGAATGGGCAGGTTATCATCGTTGATGAATTCACCGGGCGGCTGATGCTGGGGCGAAGATACTCTGAGGGGCTGCATCAGGCAATTGAAGCCAAGGAAAGAGTTAAAATTCAGCGGGAAAGTGTCACTCTAGCTGCCATCACCTTCCAGAACTATTTCCGCCTTTACAATAAGCTAGCCGGCATGACTGGAACTGCTGCCACCGAAGCTGAGGAGTTTCACAAAATCTACAAGCTGGAAGTGGTGGTCATACCCACCAATAAGCCAATGATTCGCGCTGATTACCCTGACCAAATTTATAAGGACGAAGAGGCCAAGTTTAAGGCCGTAGCCAGAGAAATTGAGCAGCTTAACACTCAAGGCACACCAACCCTGATAGGCACGGTATCCATTGAAAAGTCGGAACACTTGAGCGACCTTCTTAAGAGAAAAGGGATACCTCATCAGGTGCTCAACGCTAAACATCATGAAAAAGAGGCTGCCATCATCGCTCAAGCTGGACGAACTGGCGCAGTGACTGTAGCTACTAATATGGCTGGGCGGGGCGTAGATATCATACTCGGTGGCAACCCCGACGGGCGCCCTGAAAAAGAATGGCAGGAGGAGCACGAGAAAGTGGTAGAGTTTGGCGGGCTTCACATCGTTGGCACCGAGCGTCATGAAGCCAGGCGCATTGACAACCAGCTTAGAGGGCGTGGCGGAAGGCAGGGCGACCCGGGAAGCTCTCGCTTTTATGTCTCTCTGGAAGATGATGTTGTCCGCCGCTTTGGCGGTGACCGCGTTAAAGGCTTCATGGAGTGGGCTGGTTTAGATGAAAATACCCCTATTGAACACTCCATGGTCAGCAAAGCCATAGAAAATGCCCAGATACGCGTGGAAGGCTACCACTTTGATACCCGCAAGCACCTCGTCGAGTACGATGATGTGGTCAACAAGCACCGTGAGGTAATCTACGGCGAGAGAAATAAGATACTGAGCGGTGCCGACCTCAAGGCAAATATCCTGTCCATGATTCACGGTGAAATTCAGAATGTGGTGGCTGCCCACTTCAGCGACGACCACATTGAACCGGACCTATCCGGTTTACTTGAAGACATCTCCACCATCTTTCCCCCGCTGCCAGAGTTAAATCTCAATGCCTTATCTCAGCTAAACCACAAGCAGATTACCCAGAAACTGGAACAATATGCTGAAGATTTATATCAGCAGCGGGAGCAAGAAATAGGCGCTGATAACATGCGGATGGTAGAACGACTGGTAATGCTGAGAGTCATTGATAGCCTGTGGATGGAGCACCTCACCGCCCTGGAGCACGTGCGTCAAGGAGTGGGCCTGCGCGCTGCTGGGCAGCAAGACCCGTTAGTAGTTTATAAGAGAGAAGGGCACAGCCTGTTTGAGGCCCTGCTTGCCAATGTCCAGCATGATATTGTTCACAGCATTTACCGCATTGGCATTAAAAAGGAGCCAGTACCTAAGCCTAAAAAGCAGGCAGTGGCTGCGGGCAGGAAAGTCGGGCGCAATGACCCCTGTCCCTGCGGTTCTGGGAAAAAATACAAGTACTGCTGTGGTGGATAAAGGAATTCGGAGGAAGCCTTATGCCAATCTACGAGTATAAAGCTTCGGGCAAGGCTCACTGCGAGCTGTGCAAGAACAGATTTGAGGTAAGGCAGGGGATGGATGATGAGCCGCTGAAAAGATGTCCAAAATGCGGCGCCGAAGTGAAAAGGCTAGTTTCTCGACCCTTCATATCTGTCAAAGAGCCGCTTCCTTTGAAGGAAACATTTAACACCCATACCGAAGAGGAAGCCGATAAAATGGGATTGGAGGGCGGCTTCGCCCAAGACCAAATCTGGGAGTGATGAGATGATGGAGTTTTGTTCTGTGGTTTAGGTAGCAAATGTAAGTATTGCTGCGGGAAATAGGCAAGGAGTTTAAGGTTGGAACATAAATTTCATTTACTGATTTCCCCGAAGTTTTTTTCTAGAAGCCTAGAGTATGGCCTTTTCGGAGTGAGCGAGAGAAATTTGAATCAGCTTGCGAATATCAAAAAAGGCGATATCGTTTTCTATTACACTGCTCATAAGGTTGGGTCGAGAACTGAGGGTGTAATATACGGCCCCTTCGAGATCATAAGTGAGATATTCTTCAACGAACAACTCGTTTGGGTACCGGACACTAAAGATAACAGCAAAGATAAATACCCTTTCCGCATCAAATTTAAGTATTTAGAGGAACATGTCTGCCCAAACCCCGTATCCGTCCAAGCTTTCTGGGACCTCAGAGAAGAGGGAAAAATTAAGTCGGTTATTGATAGTTCGGCCTTGATAGACAAAGCAGTATGCACCTTACTCCATGACGAAGGTATCCTTTTAATGCAAACCTTATTACAGGCAAATCAGACCCCAGGAACGGACAAATCTCCCTACAAGGGACATAGTTTTGAGGAAAAGGAAATTGATGTTCGTAAGACCAAAGGCAAAGATATCCAAGAATTGAATATGGAGGCTTATTTAGAGGCTTACCTCCTTATGAACCCTGAAAAACTTCATCAACTCGCTGGTTTTAGCGATTTTTCTAGCAATAAATACCAAGTTGATGTTTTAAATCAAGTAAGCACCTTCATAGCTGGAGGAGCAATTGACATTGTATGCCTATATAAAAAGAAAGTGCTAGACATATGGCTGACCCTGAGTGCTGCAGTTTTTGAATTGAAGAAGGGAGTAATTGAGCCCTATTCTATCGACCAACTCACGAGATATATTGAATGGGCTGCTAGGCTAATACCAGGTGCCAAGCATGAGATGATTAAAGGAGTTATTATTGGTCGCGATTTTGGGAAGCAGATAAACCCGAGAAATGCTGTCCTTGAAAGAATTACACTCTTTGACAAACTATATTCGCTAGATTGTTACACGTACCACGTGACTGATAAAGAAATTACTTTCGAAAAGTTCAACATAACCACTGGAGTGATAAAACATGCTTGATAGAGAGGTCGTTGAGGAACTCCTCAGTTGCGAATTTGAAGAAATAGGGTTGAAAATACCCAAAGACATCAACAAACAAGAGCTTGTAGAGGCTTTTTGCCAGTATAGCGAAGATGATTACTACGAGTGGCTAAAGGATAACTTCGAATCTTTCTTTAACCATGGCAACCCCGAGTGGGAATGGATAAGGGAAAGAATCAGGTATTACTCGGAAATGCAATGAAAAATACCGCCATAGCTAAAGTTTTTCAGGATATCGCCGACCTTCTGGAGCTCAAGGGGGAAAATGTTTTCAAGATTCGAGCTTACCAGCGGGCGGCGCGGGCTATCGAGCATCTGCCCAAGGAGATGGAAATCATGCTTGAGGAGGGGGAAGACCTCAAAGGCATCCCAGGAGTGGGCGAGGCCATAGCTAAGAAGACCACCGAGTTAATAACTACCGGGAAGCTGGGCTACTATGAAAATTTAAAGGCTGAGTTTCCCGAGGGCATAACCAGCCTTTTGGAAATCCCGGGCATCGGCCCCAAAACGGCCAAGAGGCTTTCCAGCGAGCTGGAAATAAAGTCGGTTGAGGAGCTGGAGCAAGCTGTCCGACAGGGTAAAGTGGCCAAGCTGTTTCGCCTTGGCGACAAGACCGCAGATAATATGCTTCAGCAAATTCAAGCATTCCGCCGCAAAGACCAGCGCATTCCCATCGGAGAAGCTTTGCCCAAGGTGGATGAAATTCTAGCTGCCCTGCAGCCCATCCCCGGGGTGAGGAACTTAACTGCCGCCGGCAGTCTGCGTCGCTTCAGAGAGACCCTGGGGGACGTTGACCTCATGGGCACCGCCGATAACGCCGAAGGAGTCATCGGAGCTTTCGTTGCCTTACCACAGATAAGGCAAGTGTTAGTTCAGGGGCCGACTAAAGCCAGCGTTATCATCCCCGGCGGGCTTCAGGTTGATTTGCGCATGGTGGAACACGATTGCTTTGGTTCTCTGCTTCAATACTTCACCGGCAGCAAGCAGCACAACATCATTTTGAGAGAAAGAGGGCGCAGACAAGGTCTAAAATTGAGCGAATACGGCATTACCGACCTCGCCAGCGGCAAGCTGGAGAAGTTTACCTCCGAGGAGGAATTTTACCATCGGCTGGGACTTCAGTATATTCCACCGGAACTTAGAGAGGCCTCCAAAGAGGTAGAAAGGGCAGAGTCAGGCACCCTTCCCAAGCTGGTAGAACTAGGTGATATAAAAGGGGACCTTCACGCTCACACTGATTGGAGCGACGGGCACAATTCCATTGAGGAAATGGCTCTGACGGCTAAGGCTCTGGGTTATCAGTATCTGGCGATTACCGACCACTCCGTGGGAAGGGGCATTGCCCACGGACTTAATGAGGAGCGGCTAAGAGAGCAAGTTGCTAAGATTAAGGAATTGAATGAACGCCTGGATGGTATCCATCTCCTCAGCGGCATAGAAGTGGATATCCGAGCCGATGGCAGATTAGACCTCCCCGACGAACTTCTAGCTGAGTTGGATATCGTTATTGCAGCCATCCACTCGGCCATGAATCAGAGCCAGGAGCAGATAACTAGAAGGGTTATCAGAGCTATAGAAAATCCCCATGTTGATGTCATCGCCCATCCCACCTGCCGCCTCCTGGGAGAGAGAGAACCAGTAGCAATAGATATGGAGGCTGTCTTTCAGACCGCAGTCAAAAACAATAAGGCTCTGGAAATCAATGCCCAGCCCGACCGGCTTGATTTGAAGGACGTTCATGCCTTTCGGGCCAGACAGCTTGGAGTGAAGCTCACTATGGGCACCGACGCCCACAGCAGCGGCCAGCTTGGACTTATGCGCTTTGGCATTGGCGTCGCCCGCCGCGCTTGGTGTGAAGCTGAGCACATACTGAACACCAAACCATTGGAGGAAATACTCGCCTTCCTACATTAAGCATGAGTTTAGCCAATACTAGACTCAGCTAAACGCTCAATAACGAAGGGAATCACTGCATTTTTTGAAAGGTGCGAAACTTTGTAATAAACTCTTTATATATAAGCGCAAAGATAGTCACGGAAATGACGCAAGGCAAACTAGAAACTGTTCCCAGCCAAGCTGAAGGTGATGCACGAGCCATTCGGCATCTAAAAGAAGCTATCGCCAGTGGCAAGCATTGGTATATGGCTTTGCTGGAAGCTATTGGCTTGTGGACCAGCACTGAGGAAGACTATAGTGGACGCCACTACTGCTACCTCATAGACGGTGAAGCCTTCGATTGGTTGCTTCTGGCAGAGCGGCTGTGTGAGCAGGTGGATAGCCCCATTGCAGAAGAGGAGCTAATTAACCTCCTTTTCCTTGACAGGCCGCCCATTGAATTACCTAAAGGGGAGTTCAAGCGGCTGATTGGCGCCGCCAAGTACAAAGCTTACCTTAATTATCTCTATGGCATCTTGGTTGAGCAAGCTTTAATTTTGACCGCAGTTAATGAGATTCGCAAACAGCAGCGAAGTTTGGGCTTAAATAAGGATAGGGATACGATTGATAAGGCGCATCAATATATTTATGGTGCAAGTCAAGAAGCTCTGCTGGAATTATTCAGAAAAGAAAAGAAGCGTCGTCAACGCAAAACTGTAAGCTTAACTGAACTTAAAGAGTTTACTTACTGGTTGTTTAAGTACCGCGTGAAGAAAGGTGACAAGGCTCGCGTTGCCAGCGATACCAAAAAGGCTTTAGCATACTTACGTCAGTTGATGCTGGAGCGTCACTTTGGTTCCTAGTTGAACTGAGCCAGCTCCCGCTTTAACCTCTCCAGTTTACCTTTATAAACTTCAAGCCTATCCCGTTCCCTTTCCACCACAGCCGATGGTGCTTTAGCCAGAAAGGAGGTATCCTTCAGCCTCGTTTCGAGCCGATTAATTGCGATTTGATTAGCCTCGAGCTCCGCCTCCAAACGCCGCCTTTGGGCAGCCGAGTCAACAATACTTGCCCAGGGCAAAACCAGCTCAGCCTCCTTCAGCACCATGACCAGGGCCTTCTCCTTTTCTGGTTTCCGCTCGCCGCGGCTTGAAATAGCCAGGGGGTGAGTTCTAGCCAGCGTTTCTATAATTTTAGCTTGAGAGGCGATGCCAGATAAAAGCTCGTCTGCATAGATTTGAGCTTCAATCCACTTGCCTGGCCCCACTTTATATTGGGCTCGGACATTGCGAATGGAGCGGATGAGCTCATTTACCGAGTTCATCACCCGCTCTGCTTCTGGGTCAATGGCCTTCTCATCGGCAATTGGATAGGGAGCGAGCATAATGGAACTCGGATATTTATTTTTATCAGGCAAGCGCTGTTTCAAGCTCTGCCACAGCTCCTCGGTGATAAAAGGCATAAAGGGATGCAAAAGACGCAGCAGCGTTTCTAGAACATTGACCAGAGGTGGCAAAGGTGAAGGTGCCGCTGGTAAATCTGGACGCAGGCGAATTTTAGACATCTCAATATACCAATCGCAGAACTCGCCCCACAGAAAGTCATGAATCTGCCTCTCTGCCTCACCGAACTGGAAGTCCTCCATCAACTCGTTGATGCTGCCCACAAGCCGATTAAGTCTGCTCCAAATCCAGCGGTCTTCCATTGTCAGCAGCTCTTGCCGAACTGCTTGAATTTCGGCTGGCTGTGCCTCAATGCTTCTGATGACAAATCTGGCCGTGTTCCACAGCTTATTGACAAAGTTGCGGCTGGCTTCTAACTTCTGCCTGCCCAAATTAATATCATTCCCCGGGGAACTGCCGGTGGTTAGGGCAAAGCGGAGGGCATCGGTACCATGTTCCTCCATGATCTTAACCGGGCTGAGAACATTGCCGCGGAGTTTGCTCATTTTCTCGCCCTTTTCATCCCGAATCAGACCGTGAAGATAGACGGTGTGGAAGGGAATCTCAGCGGTGTCCTCCAACCCCATCATAATCATCCTTGCTACCCAAAAGAAAAGAATATCATATCCAGTTTCCATCACCGAGGTTGGGTAGAAGTAACCAAAATCATCAGTGTCATCGGGCCAACCCAGAGTGGAATGAGTCCATAATGCAGAGCTGAACCAAGTATCAAGGACATTGGAGTCCTGAACGATATCCGCCGAGCCACAGTGAGCGCAAACTGAAGGCTCATCCACGGCCACGGTTAAGTCACCGCAGCTTTGGCAATGCCAAACCGGTATACGATGCCCCCACCACAATTGCCGACTGATACACCAATCACGTATGTTCTCCATCCAATTGAGGTAGACCTTGGTAAAGCGCTCCGGAATTATATTAATGCGACCTTCCTTAACGGCTTCAATCGCCGCTTCAGCCAGAGGAGCTATCTTGACAAACCACTGCTCGCTGACTCTGGGTTCAATCATCGTCTGGCATCGGTCACAATGCCCCACTGAGTGAGAGTAAGGCTCAATTTTTTCCAATAGCCCTGCTTTTTCCATATCGGATAATACTTGCTGACGACAGATAAAGCGGTCAAGGCCGACATAAAGACCGCCGTTCTCATTTATAGTGGCATCGGGGTTCAATATATTTATCAGGGGCAAATCATGCCGCCCTGCCAGCTCGAAATCTACAGGGTCATGCGCCGGAGTAATTTTCACCGCCCCGGTGCCGAAGGCGGTATCAACGGCATCGTCGGCAATGATGGAGATGGTTCTATTAATTACCGGGAGAACAACCTTTTTGCCTATCAGGCCGTTAAAACGCCCATCTTGGGGATTTACCGCTACTGCGGTGTCGCCGAGGTATGTCTCGGGACGGGTGGTAGCTACGGTAATAAAGCCTTCGCCATCGGCTAGAGGATAACGAAGATAGTATAGGTGCCCTCCCGTCTCCTTATGCTGCACCTCAAGGTCGGAGAGGGCAGTCTGGCAGCGGGGACACCAGTTGATAATTCGCTCGCCGCGATAAATTAGTCCTTTGTTATACAGTTGGGTAAAGGCGGTACGCACCGCCCGGCTTGGACCTTCATCAAGGGTAAAACGCTCCCGCGTCCAGTCGCATGATGCCCCCAATCTCTGGTGCTGATAAGTAATTCTCTGGCGGTATTTACCCACCCAATCCCAAATGCGCTCTGCAAATTTCTGCTTACCCAAGTCATGTCGGCTTATTCCCTCCTTGGATAGCTGCTGCTCCACTACTACCTGAGTGGCAATGCCGGCGTGGTCAACTCCGGGAAGCCATAAAGTCGGTTCACCTTTCATCCGATGCCACCGAACCATAATATCCTCTAAGGTTGTGGTTAGGGCATGTCCCAGATGAAGTTCGCCAGTGACATTGGGTGGTGGCATGATGATTACAAAAGGTTTCTTGCCAGGTTCTATCTTCGGGGTGAAATATCCCTCCTTGAGCCAGAAATCATACCACTTAGTTTCAACCTTTCCCGGCTCATAGGCCTTGGATATGTCAGTTCGTTTTTCTTCCAAAGCTGCCATAAAGTTCCCCTTATTGAAAATGCAACATAATTCTAGAGGGCGGCCAACAAAGCTCAACCTTGCTATGAAGTGCTGGTAGGTCTACCTCTTAGCCAAAAGTTCAACCACCTTATCCAAAATCCTATCAGCCACTTGCCTTTTGGGTAGAAGAGGTAGGCTGTCGGCTTTGCCATCACTGCTGATTACAACTACTCGGTCGCTGTCGACACCAAAACCACTATCGGTGGCTGTGATGTCGTTGGCAACAATGAGGTCAAGCTGCTTCTTATGAAGCTTCTGCTTGGCATTTTCAATCAGATTCTCACTTTCAGCGGCAAAGCCAACCTTAATGAAATCTCCACTTACATCGCCTAAAATATCTGGCGTTCTCTCTAACTTCAAGGTTAGAGTGGCTGTCTCTTTCTTAATTTTAGTTTCAGACAATTCCATCGGACGATAGTCAGCCACGGCAGCGGCCATAATCAAGGCGTCTGCCTCAGCTACAGCTTCAGCCACTGCCTCATACATCTCTTGAGCAGTGCGAACTTCGGTTAGTTCTACGCCCACCGGTCTGGGCAAAGCAGTGAGGGCGCTTATTAGCATCACATCGGCTCCCCTATCCCGAGCTGCCTCAGCTAAAGCATAACCCATTTTACCCGACGAGCGGTTGCCAATATGGCGAACTGGGTCAATAGGCTCTTGAGTCCCACCAGCGGTAACCACGATGTGCCTGCCAGCCAAATCACTGCCCCTTCTCAGCACCTGCTGAGTGGTGTCTACAACCTCCCTGATCTCAACAAAGCGTCCCCAGCCCATCTTCCCCGAGGCGAGCCGCCCATAGGCGGGGCCAACAAAAATAAAACCGCGAGCCTTGAGTTTAGCTATGTTATATTGAGTAATTGAATTTTCATACATATTGACATTCATCGCCGGCGCTATAATCACTGGCGCTTTAGTTGCCAGCACTGTGCAGCATAACATGTCATCGGCAATGCCCGCAGCCAGCTTGGCAATAACATTAGCAGTGGCGGGGGCGATAACCACCACATCGGCGGCCTCGGCCAAAGATACATGCTGAACGCTAAACTCAGACTTCGGCTCAAACATATCAGTAACTACTGGTTCACCGCTTATGCTGCGGAAGCTGAGCGGAGTGACAAATTGGGTAGCTGCCTCGGTCATAATTACCTTGACCTTCGCCTTCGCCTCAGTCAACTGACTGGCGATATCCACCGCCTTATAGGCGGCAATACTGCCGGTTATCCCTAGAACCACAGTTTTATTGGTTAGCATGATATTCCTCCGGCCTGGCTAAGTTTTGTTCATTTCGTGAATCAGGCGCAGACCAATTAACGTCAAATTGGGATTTACCACTTCTATCACCGGTGCCTCCTGAGCCAGAAGCTCAGCATAGCCGCCGGTGGCTACCACCCGAGCTTCATCCTTAAGCTCTCGCTTTATCCGAGCAACTATACCTTCGATAAGCCCGGCATAACCTAAAACTATTCCCGATTGCATGGCGGCGATGGTATTCCTGCCGATAGCCTGTTTGGGACGAATCAGCTCTACCCGCGGCAGTACCGCAGTGCGGTTGAATAATGCCTCAGTGGATATGGCAATTCCCGGCGCAATGGCTCCACCGAGGTAATCACCTTCTTTAGAAACAACATCGAAGGTGGTGGCAGTGCCCATATCAATGACGATTACTGGACCTTTGTAGAGATGATGGGCAGCTACGGCGTTGACTATGCGGTCAGTGCCCACCTCTCGCGGATTATCCATGCAAATACGCACCCCGGTCTTAATACCCGCCTGCACCACCAAAGGCGTAGTTCCCAGATAGTTTCGGCAGAATTCTTCAAAAGTAGCTGTAAGCGGCGGGACAACGCTGCATAGTACGGCATCACTGATTCTCGAAGCGGATAAACCCTGGTGGTTGACAAGACCGAGTATCAAGTTGCCATACTCATCTGGCATGCGGTGAATGCCGGTAGCTAATCGCCAGGTGGCTTTCAAATTCTCGCCATCAAATATGCCCAGCTCAATATTGGTATTTCCAATGTCAATAGCCAATAACATGATAATCAACCAAAATATGCTTTCAGTTCCTGGCACACCACCTCAGGGCGTTTCAATATAACCATGGTATCAAATAATAATCTAACGCTGCTGCAATCAGAAACATCCAACGGAGGATAAGTGCCGCGCTGTATGAGCCGAACTTGAGTCCAGAAATAATCCTTCCCTAATATACCTGAATAAAGACAAAGATTGAAGCTGTAAAAATTCTGGTCACTCATATAGCCAAAAACCTTTTTCAATCCCTGGCATAAGTCTTCTATGTCCCGCTGGGAAAGAGCTGTAAACGATTCCTTACCCTGAAATACAGTTAGAACATCAAACTGCCATGACCGAGGCACAAAGCTGGTAAACCAAAGGGTGTCACCAACCGTGCCAATGTACCTTTCATTGAGTTCTCTCTCCTTGGCAATGAAATCAAGCCAGTAATTTACCCCGTTCTTAGCATAATATCTTTGTGAAGCTTCCAATAGCTCTTTATGGTACCTCAAAGGGAAATGTCCAGCGAGAACCTGGAAATGAGGATGAATCTGGCTGCTGCCGGCATAAGGCATGTAGTTACAATTGACGAGACAATATTTAGCCTCGGGGTCATATTTCTGGACTTCCCTCAAATAGATTTGGCTAGCCAGAAAGCCATTGACCAGCATATCTTCGGTAAACTGGGGTAAGTCAACAAAATGCTGGCGGCTGAGCACTGCTACTGCGCTGTGGGACATATAGGGCCGAGCATTGGGGAAAACAACAGCTTCGCCAACCTTTATCCTGCCCTCGGGCAGAAACTCAGCAGGAAATTGAGGAGTAATTCTATCAATGGCCTCAGGGCAGAAAGGACATTCTCTTTCCAGAGATTTGGCAATTAGTTGAGACAGGTCTGGCTTTTTTAGCTGCCGCCACCGATCTCCAAGAACAATGCCCATATCTCCGGTCAGCGGGTCAGTCCTGAATTCTATGGGAGGAACTTCTTCCTTAAGGTTAGTCTTGGCTGAAAACATAGAGTGCTCAACGACCTTTTTAAATTCAATAACCATATCTATTTCTTAGAGCCCATGTGCTGGAAATACAAGCTCCTTTATTTGTTCCACATTATATTGAGCAAATTGGCGAGCTTGTTCTACCTTTTCATCCTCAGGAGGCAATATACCCTTATCTCTTAACTTCTTAAGCCCATACTGCTGCTGGTACTGCTCAGGGATGTCATCCGCCCATTCACGGCCTATCATTATGCCATAGGCCAAAGTCCAGGATCGAGCTACAACGCTCATATCATAGCCACCGCCACCCAAGGCTAGCCATCTTGGGGCTAACTTCTTCAGTTCTTCTATTACCTCGGTATAACCCGCCGTGGTTAAATACAAATGGGTCAGCGGGTCTGAGTAGTGAGTATCACAGCCCAACTGAGTTACCACAATATCAGGCTTGAAGCTGGTTACCAAAGGGGGTACTACATCATAAAAGGCTTGAAGATAGACCTCATCAGTGGTAAAGGGAAAGAGCGGAATATTTACTGCATAACCTTTGCCAGCCCCGGTTCCAGTATCAGCCACGTTTCCGGTTCCCGGAAATAGAAACCTACCCCACTCGTGAAAAGAAATGGTTAAAACTCTGTCAGTGTCATAAAAAGCGTTTTGCACGCCGTCGCCATGATGAGCATCAATATCTACATAGGCTACTCTTAATCCCTTCTGCAGCAGGGACTTAATGGCAATGACAACGTCGTTAAAAACGCAAAAGCCAGAGGCATAATTGGGTCCAGCATGATGTAGTCCTCCAGATATGTTGAAGGCAATATCTACCTCACCGCTAGCTGCCAGTTCAGCAGCCATTAATGAAGCACCCACTGGAAGCAAAGATGCCTCGTACATTCCTCCGAACGGTGGATTATCGCCATACTCACTGAAATTATAAGTTGCTGGGTTAACTATTACCTGACCCCGACTCAAACTTCTAACCGCACTTATGTAATCCTTGGTATGAAAGGAAAGCAATGCTTCCTCATCGGGCATCTGGGGTGGAATTAAACGTGATGTGGCATCCCCAAAAGCACCATAAGCGTCAAGTAGCTCATAAGTATACTGCAAACGAGATGGGCGAAGAGGATGGTCTTCCCTGAGGACATGCTGAGATAGAGCTACATCATAGATAAAAGCCGCTTTTGTCACTTTACTATCTCTCCCTTCAACTCCCTCAATGCCTTATTCATCGCCAGCCAGTGAGTCCCCCGCCAGTAAATACGATGGCAATTGAGGCATTCCATATATTGCTCTTGAGTCTGAAAAACAAAGGGGGGCACCAGACTCTTCACCTCCTCTTTACTTCTCGCCAACAGAGGCTGATTACACTCCAGACAAATGGAAAAGGGTCTAAACTCATAGTCCAGGTTTAAACCTTCTGCCACTTGCTGCAGTTGAGCCTTGGTATCATCACTCCCAATAAAGATAGCCTTAAGTCTGCCCTTCGTGATCACTCGCCTCCTCATGATCTGAGTGTCTTTGGTTAGAATCACTCTATCCTCAGCCAAAGCTATATTAATCATTTTACCATCATCTTCTTCTCTAAAAAGTAAACTGTCATAACCCATCATTCTCAGCCATCTGGCCAGTTTCCCCACATTATTGTCAACGACAAACTTAATTTCCATGGCCGTTATCTATGCGGCGACACGAAGGGGGTTGAAATTAGTGCCATAGTCATAAACATCAATGTTTTCTTTCCGCTTGAGATAACCAACGATACCATAAGTAATGGGGGTGGCTACAGCCTCGTATACTGTTTTCGCCAGCCAGTGACTGAGAATCATAATGCTGAGAACAGAAAAGGGTAACACTCCCCAGAAGGCGATACTCAATACCACCAAAGTGTCAATTCCCTCACCGACGATAGTTGAACCAATAGTTCTTGCCCATAACCAGCGTCCCCTAGTTCTGATCTTCATTTTAGCCAAGACGAGGGAATTGGCAAATTCGCCGGCAAGGTAAGCTAAAAGGGAGGCTGCGAGGAAGCGAGGTGTACTACCCAGGATGCGCTCGTAAGCGCCCTGGGCTTCGAAAACTGGAGCTGTAGGCAATATCTTGCCTACCCAAATGGCTACTACGGCAATTAAATTACAACAAAAACCCAGCCAGATTACCCGGCGTGCTTGCTGGTAGCCGTAGACCTCGGTGAGGATGTCGCCAAAAATATAGCTCACCGGGAAAATAATTATCGCCGCTGGTAAAATTAAGCCACAAACGGTTATTTGTTTGACGATAATTATATTGGCGGTAATCAGGCAGGTAACAAAAATAGCTGCAACAATTACAAATCTGTAAGAAACACTCATTATGAGCGCTCTTGCCCTGGTAATCTAACTGACATCAAATCCATCGCCGATGACGGAAAAAGAAGAACATGCCAATACCAATAAGCACTATCACAAAAAGTATTATGGTCAGAGGCAAGAAGTTGCCGCCATTTAAACCACCGGGCAATGGCACATTCATGCCGTAAATGCTGGCAATGAGAGTAGCTGGCGCCATAATCGCCATAACAATGGTCAGTACTCGCATAACCTCTTGAATGCGGTGTGAAGTCAACCAATTGCCGGTATCAAAAACTCCGTCCATAACCTCCTTACAGTCTTCAAGGCCATCCCAAATCTTGCGGATGTGGTCAGCGATATCGCCGAAGTAGATTTCCTGCTCCTCTTTGAAGAAGGGGTAATCCTGTCGTTCCAATGCCTCAACTACACTTATCTGAGGATGGATAACGCGACGACAGGAAATGAGGTCTCGCCGAGTTAAAGAAAGCTCGTGAACCGCCTCAAGCCCGGGGTGCGCAAAAATGAGGTCTTCAATCCTCTCAATATTTTCCATTACTTTATTAAAAACGGGGAAACAGTAGCTAACCAACCT
>JAUXIO010000017.1 GCA_030620975.1 Dehalococcoidia bacterium
ATTGCAGCACTGGAAGCGGTTATGGATGGTTATCAGGTTATGCCCTTACTTGAAGCATCAAAGGTAGGAGATATCTTCATCACCACCACCGGCGATATTAATGTAATTGATAAAGCTCATTTCTTACAAATGAAAGACGGAGCCATTCTTGCCAACAGCGGTCATTTTAATGTAGAGATAAATACTCCGGCTCTGGAAAGTCTGTCAAAAGCAAAAAGACAAGTGCGCCCCTTCGTTGAGGAATATACTTTAGCCGATGGACGGCAACTTCATCTCCTGGGCGAGGGAAGACTCATCAACCTGGCCGCCGCTGAGGGACACCCAGCCAGCGTTATGGATATGAGCTTCGCCAATCAGGCTTTATGCCTGGAGCACCTGACTAAAACAAAGGGGAAACTTAAACTAAGGGTGTATCCCGTGCCTGAGGAAATTGATAAAGAGGTGGGAAGGCTGAAGCTGATGTCCATGAATATCAGCATTGATTCTCTAACTCGGGAACAGAAAGAATACCTGGAAAGCTGGGAAGCCGGGACATAGCAAAGGAGAAAAATGCCAGATAGCTTCAATCAGTCAGCATCCTATCTATTTACATCGGAGTCGGTCACCGAGGGGCATCCCGATAAGCTGTGTGACCAGATTTCAGACGCCGTACTTGATGCCATCCTGGAAAAAGACCCCTTTGGCAGAGTGGCCTGCGAGACTGCGGTAACCATCGGATTGGTAATTGTTATGGGCGAAATTACCACCGACTGCTATATAGAAATTCCAGAACTCGTGCGCAAAGTGGTTCGGGAGGTTGGTTACACCCGCCCCGAATATGGCTTTGATTACCGAAGCTGCGGAATAATGGTCTCTGTCAAGGAGCAGTCAGCCGACATCGCCAGCGCAGTAGCCAAGTCTTTGGAAACGAGAAGGGGTGAAACCGCCAATGAAATTCTAGATGGGACTGGCGCCGGCGACCAGGGGATGATGATTGGCTTTGCCTGCACCGAGACCCCGGAATTGATGCCCTTACCCATCTCTCTAGCTCACAAACTATGTCGGCGTCTAGCTCAGGTGAGAAAGGATAAAGTCGTGCCTTACCTTCGTCCCGACGGCAAGTCTCAGGTGACCATAGAATACAGCTATGGCAAACCAAAGAGAGTGGACAGCGTGGTCATCGGCGCACAGCACGACCCCAAAGTTGAGCACGATACCATCGAACGTGACCTCGTAGAACAAGTAATTAAGGCAGTCGTTCCAGCTAACTTAAGAGATGACAGGACCAAATATTATGTCAATAGTAGCGGGCGCTTCGTTATCGGCGGACCGGTATCCGACACCGGTTTTACCGGACGCAAAATCTTAGTTGACACTTACGGCGGCATCTGCCGCCACGGAGGCGGCTGTTTTTCAGGTAAAGACCCCACCAAAGTGGACCGCTCCGCCGCCTACATGATGCGATATATCGCCAAAAATATGATAGCTGCCGGGCTCGCCGACCGCCTTGAAGTCCAGGTTTCCTACACCATCGGAGCCGCTCGTCCTTTATCCTTATCCATTGAAACTTTCGGCACGGGAAAAGTTCCCGATGAGATCATTCTCAGGCTCATTAGCAAGCACTTCGACCTCCGCCCCGAGGCCATCATAAAAACTCTGGATTTACGTCGTCCCATTTACCGACAGACCGCAGTTTATGGGCACTTCGGCCGGGATGACCTCGAACTCCCCTGGGAAAAAACAGATAAGGCTGAACTCTTGAGAGCTGAGGCATTAGGTAATAAGTGAAGGGGACTAAGGGGGTGAGGTAAATAAATCCAATTAAATTTGGCACCGATGGCTGGCGCGGAATCATTGCTGAGGACTTCACCTTTGATAACGTGCGTATCTGCGCTCAGGCGGTAGCCAATTACCTGAAGCAAACTGAGCTTGATAAGCGGCCGCTGGTGATTGGCTATGATACCCGCTTCGCTTCCGAGGATTTTGCCGCCGCATCTGCCGAAGTAATCGCCGGCAACAAAATAAAAGTATACCTCTGCTCTAAAGCAGCACCAACCCCAGTAGTAAGTTATGCAGTCTTAGACAACAAAGCCGCCGGAGGCATCATGATTACCGCCAGTCATAACCCGGCTTCCTGGAACGGATTTAAGTATAAAGCTGAAGGTGGGTTCAGCGCTCCAAATGAAATTACCGCCGAGATAGAAAGGCACATAGCCAATATTCTATCCAGCAAGAAAATAGAGAGACTTTCCCTGGCTGAAGCTGTGAGCGCTGGACTCGTTGAGTATTTTGACCCAGACTCAGCCTATTTCAAGCAATTGGCAAGGTTAATTAATTTAGAAGGACTGCGCCAACATAGACTTAAAATCGTCGTTGACCCCATGTATGGAGCTGGCATTGGCTACTTCAAGAGGCTCCTTGAAGGCGGAAAATTAGAAATCATTGAAATCAATGGCGAGCGCAACCCCAGTTTCCCCGGAATCCAGCCAGAACCAATTGCCAGGAACCTGACCAAACTCTCCAAATTAGTTAGGGAACAAAAGGCGGATGTTGGCCTGGCTACCGATGGCGATGCTGACCGCATCGGCATCGTGGATGAAAAAGGGGAGTTTCTAACCCCGCTTCAGGTCTTCGCCTTACTTTGCCTCTATCTCCTGGAAGTGCGTGGTGAGCGAGGGGCTATGGTTAAGACGCTGACCTCCACCAATATGCTGCTCCGCCTCGGGGAGATCTTCGATGTCCCCGTATTTGAGACGGCGGTGGGCTTTAAATATGTGGCACCTTTAATGATAGAGAAAAAGGCAATTATTGGCGGCGAGGAAAGCGGTGGTTACGGCTTCCGCGGTCATGTCCCGGAGCGCGATGGTATACTGGCTGGACTTTACTTCCTCGACTTCATGGCTAAAACGGGAAAGACTCCAGCACAATTAATAGACTATCTATACGGCAAAGTCGGCCCTCACTATTATGAACGCACCGACTTTCCGCTAACTCCCGACAAACGCCAAAAGCTCATTGGCCAAATTACTCATGCCACACCCGACTACATTGCCGATGTCAAAGTGGTCAAGCTGGACACCACTGACGGCTTTCGCTTCCTCTTAGCTGATAACTCTTGGCTGCTTATTCGCTTCTCCGGCACCGAGCCGCTGGTGCGCATTTACGCCGAAAGTAACAGCCTGGAACGCGTAAGAAAGCTGTTAGAAAACGGTAAACAGCTATTAGGTATTTAGACTATGATCAATCTCGATAACCTAAAGTTATATAAACGGTTCGACCCGGCGGACATGCTAGCTCATCTACATGGATTGCCCAAGCAATGCCGAGAAGCCTGGCTGAAGGCCGGAGAGTTTGCCTTACCATCTAACTATGCAGATATTGACAAGGTAGTCATTTCCGGGATGGGCGGCTCGGCCATTGGCGGCGACCTGCTGCGCAACCTAACTTCATCAGTTGCTAAACCTATTATTTTTGTTCAACGCGACTACACTCTGCCTGCCTTTATTGATGACAAGACTCTAATCATTGCTTCCAGTTACTCGGGAATGACCGAGGAGACCATTTCTGCCTTCAGCCAAGCTTTGAGCACAAACTCCAAGAAGCTGGTTATCACCACTGGCGGCAGATTAAAAACTTTAGCTGAAGGAAAGTCGGTACCCGTTTTCACCATAGATTATGCTGGCCCACCCCGAGCTTCCCTGGGCTACAGCTTTATGCCACTCCTCGCCTTCCTGCAAAAGCTGGGCTTCATTGAGAACAAATCGGCCGAAGTGGAAGAAATGCTGCAGGTTCTTGAAACGCTGCTATCAAAGGTAAGTGAAGATGTACCCACTCGGCTTAATCCGGCAAAGCAGCTAGCCAGTAAGCTATTTGGCAAGGTGGTAATCATCTACGGGGCCGGCATCCTTTCCGCAGCGGCCCACCGCTGGAAGACTCAAATTAACGAAAATAGTAAAGCCTGGGCTTTTTCCGAGACCTTTCCCGAACTCAACCATAATGCCGTTGTTGGCTATGAATTTCCAAAACATGTGGCAAAACAAGCATACGTAATCTTACTCCATTCCCCCTCTCTTCACCCCAAGATTCTGCTCCGCTACCAGGTAACCAGTGAAATTCTGGAAAAGGCTGGTATCGAGCATGAGACTATTGACAGCCAAGGCAAAGACGAATTGAGTCAGATAATGAGTCTGGTCTTCCTCGGCGACTGGGTCAGCTACTATCTGGCAATTCTCTATGAAACTGACCCATCGCCAGTCAAAGTCATTGACTACTTAAAAAAGCGGTTAAGCGATGCCGAACTGTAACTCAGAAAGGAGGTAAGACTAGAAATGGCGGCTGAAACCTCAAGGGAAGATATCCTGAACCAGCTTGAGCAGAAGGCAGGAGACTATGAAGAGATGTCAGGCAACTGCGCCCAGGGAAGCCTTCTAGCGCTTCAAGAACAGTTTCATTTAGGTAATGCATCAACTCTGAAAGCGGCTACTGTCATGCCTGGCATTGCTTCCAGGGGAGAGACCTGTGGAGCTGTAATTGGCAGCCTTATGGCCATCGGGTTGGCTTACGGTCGGGATAGGTTAGATGATTGGGAAGGATACATGAGGGCACTTAGGCAAGCCCTCAGATTCTGCCGCAGGTTTGAGAAGGAATTCGGCAGTCTGATGTGCCGTGACGTTCAAAAACTGGTGCTGGGCAAAAGCTATAATATGGCAGATATAGCAGGGGCTGAAGAGTTTGAAAAAGATAATGGCTACAAGAAATGCCGCGTTCCACCTGGAAAAGCAGCTCGAATTGCCGGCGAAATAATAATGGAAAGGGGAATCAGGACCTCATAAACTATCTAAAACCTGCTGTAACTCGTCAATTTCCTGGGTATAGGTCTCCAGCGGCACCCGCTCTGTTATAATGGTTTACTTTAGGAGGTAATTATGGATGCTCCGCTTGAGGAATATTTAAAACCCACACCTGCAATTGACTGCGACAGTCCATCTATAAAAGAAAAAGCCCAAAGCTTAATTAGGGAACGGGAAAAGGATACGGAGAGGGCAAAGTGCCTCTTTTACTTCGTCAGGGATGAAATCAAATACGACCTATTTGCACCGCATTACCTTCCCGAGCATTTCCGGGCAAGCGCAACTTTAGCTAGGGGAGAGGGCTACTGCGTTCAAAAGGCAATTCTTCTTTCTGCACTGGCGCGAGCGGTAAACATCCCGGTTCGCGTGGGATTTGCCCGCATTAGAAATAACGTTATGCCGCAGTGGCTAATAGAAATACTGGGAACGAACATACTTCCCTGCCACGGTTACAGTGAACTATACATAGAGAGAAAATGGGTCAAGGCCACTCCCGCCTTTGATTTAGAGATGTGTCAGAGAAACCGATACCTTCCGGTGGAGTTTGATGGCAAAAGCGATGCCATGTTTCCCTCTTACACCCAAGACGGGGAAAGACACATGGACTATCTCAAGTATCTTGGTTATTATCAGGACCCACCGGTAGATGAAATCGTGGATAATTTAAAGCGACGCTATCCGCCCGAGTATATCAATAAGCAGAGAATACACATAAGCAGAACTGAGGCCCAACAAGAAGGCTAAAAATACCCCAAAGGCGCTTCTTCAGCCCTCAATTCCTTCCATTGTTTGCTTGGCGTACTGAATGAGAGCAGGGTTATCTGACAGCTCAATTGCCTTCCTCAGGTCCGCAGTGGCCAAGTCGCACTGTCCTTTTCTGCCATGACCTAAGCCGCGATTAAGATAAGCTTCAGCCAACTTGGGCTCTAACTCTATGGCCTTATTGCAATCGGTGATGGCTTCATCGTAGCGCTCCGTATTAAGATAAATACAGCTTCGGTTAACATAAGCCATAGCCAGTTTAGGCTCTAGTTCTATAGCCCTGCTTAAGTCGGCAGTGGCAAGGTCGTATCGGCCCAGGTTAAGATAGGCCCAACCTCGATTGTAATGGGCTATGGCACTCCCGGGATTAAGCGCAATCGCCTTATTGTAGTAGTCAACGGCCGAATCGTACTCGCCGCCCCTGGCATAAGCATATGCCTGGCTGCCATAAGTTATAGCTTTCTCCGAGTCAAAACCAATGTCTTCAACATACTCAGCGGTAACCTCACCCGGCTGCTCCTGGTCAGCCATGATATACCTCCTTTGAAATGTCTCCCTCCAAACTCACACTGAAAACTAAGTTATCAAAGAATATAACCCTCAATTCAACATTTGCCAAGTT
The DNA here is from genome assembly GCA_030620975.1 of Dehalococcoidia bacterium. Lineage (GTDB taxonomy): Bacteria > Chloroflexota > Dehalococcoidia > GIF9 > JAUXIO01 > JAUXIO01. Next base: position 6,214 of record JAUXIO010000017.1, read on the forward strand.
TAGTATATGCCCATCCCATCTTCTTATCCAATACTCAGACCACGCTGCAATTGCTACAGCCTATTTGTAATCTAGCTACGAGAGCTCATCCAGACGAAAGCGTATAAAATCTTGACAATCATAATGCCTAGTATTACTATGCTTTTGTCATCCATGATAACAAAAGCAAAATTCCCTTCCAGAGTCTAGAGAATAAGCAGGAGGTTTGGCATGGTTAAGATTGTAACTGATACCACTTCAGACCTTCCCCCCCCAGTTGGCTCAAGAGTTAGGCGTTAGCGTTGTGCCTTTACTCGTCCACTTTGGCACTGAAACCTACCGTGATGGCGTTGATATAAACACAGAGGACTTTTACCGCAGATTAACGGAGAGCAAGGTCCTGCCCACCACCTCGGCGCCGGGTCCCGGGGTATTTGCTGAGCTTTTTACCAGTTTAGCTCGTGAGACAGATGAGATTTTGGCCATCATGCTTTCCGAAAAGTACAGCGCCATTCACGAGAGCGCCTGCCAGGGCAAAGATATGGTAAAGGCGAACTGCCGCATTGAGGTGATTGATTCAATGTCTGCCATAGGCGGGGAAATGCTTCTAGTTATTTCCGCAGCTAAGGCAGCCCAAAAGGGCGCTAATTTAAAACAAATAAGTGATATGGTAAAAAAGGCCATCCCGCGGACTCACGTTCGTATGTCCTTCGATACTCTGGAGTACCTCAAAAGGGGTGGGCGCATAGGTAAGGCTCAAGCTCTGCTGGGAAGTTTGCTGAAGATAAATCCCATTGTCAACATAAAGGACGGTGAAACTTTCCCTTATGGCAGGGCTCGCAGCCGGGCTCAAGCCATGGATTTTTTGGTGAATTTCGTCAAGGGTTTTCTAAAGATAGAAGGATTGGTCATCGAAGATGCCACCACCCCCGATGAGCTTGAGATGTTAGCCGAACGCATTGGTAATACATTCCCCAAAGAACGCACGTATCGGTCGAAAGTCAGTCCCGTGGTGGGCACACACGTGGGACCCAACGTATTAGCCATTTCCGTGCTTGAAGCAGAACAGTAAGTTTACAGCTTCTCTATCGCACAAGATTGGCTACAAGTATAAATACGTCATTGTATCCTTTAGCTAATACGCCTTGTCCCGTGCTACAATACCAATGTGCAAAGGGAAAAATTTGAGGCGCTTGTGGCCAAAGCACTTGAGCAGCTACCACTGGAGTTCCAGAGCAAGATGGAAAACATTGATGTGGTGGTAGAGAATTGGCCAACAAAAGAGCAACTCAGCCGCGTGAAACTTAGAAGCCCCACTCAATTATTGGGGCTCTACGAAGGTGTGCCCAAAACTAGGCGGGGCGGAGGATACGGTCTAGTTCCCCCAGACAAAATAACTATCTTCCAAAAGCCCATCGAAGCAAGACGTCACCCTGATAAGCAAATTGAGACGGAGATACAAAAAGTGGTATGCCACGAGATAGCTCACCATTTTGGTAGCACCGAGGAGAGCCTACGCAGAATAGAGAGCGAAAGGCTTAGAAAAATAAGCCGTTTAAGGTAGATAACTTATCTTGGAAGACGGCTTCTCCTTCGCTTCAAACTCTATTTCAGCCTCTTTGAATAGGCCTATAAAGGTATCATCGCTATACCTGCCGAAGGTTACGAGCCGCTTTATTTTGGCATTCACCAGCATCTTGGCACAGAGTGCGCAGGGCGTATGAGTAAGATAAATTGTGGCGCCCTCAAGGCTTACTCCATGGAGAGATGCCTGTATGATTACATTTTGCTCCGCGTGTATGCCACGGCATATCTCATGCCTCGTTCCCGAGGGTATATTCAATTCGTCTCTCAGGCAACCAAGCTCAAGGCAGTCCTTAAGTCCAGAAGGGGCACCATTATAGCCAGTGGCTAATATGTGTTTGTCTCTTACCGCCACAGCCCCCACATGATGCCTGCGACAGGTTGAGCGTTCTGCGACTACCGAAGCTATCTTCAGAAAGTACTCGTCAATACTCAGTCTAGCTGGTTTTTTCATCTCAGAGCGAAAATAACCCTCTTGGTCTCTTTCTCCAGTTTTTCCAGGGACGACTCATTTTTAATAGTGAAGTCCGCCATGGCAATCGGCCCGCCCTTACCGGTATTTTCTATTTCCATGATATCCCGACTGGCGGCTTCCTCCAGCGTTAGAGGTCGATGTGGCCTCTTGGTTAATCGCCGATATCTCGTCTCGGGCGAGGCCCAGACTGCAACCACAAATAAATTATTGCCGTAGCGCTCCTTCAATAATTTGTATTCTTCCCAAGAATAAAGACCGTCCACTACAACATCGGATGATTGCAGCGCAATCTCAATCCTGGGCAGATTTAATTCAGCGTAAGCTGACATTCCATGCTCTTTTCTCAATTGCTCTCTGATATCCCGCTCGCCTTCTTCATTTAATTCTAGTCCTCTCCGCTCAATTTCTTGGTCGGTAATATCCCCAAACCTTATCTTGGTGTAACCATCCTTCTCAAATATCTTGGCTACTTCTGATTTACCCGCTCCGGGCATGCCAACGATTGATACCACTCTCATCATAGCATCACACTACATTATAAGGAATGCAACTTGCCTTAACAATTACCTGTTGCTCTGCCAGCGTCCATCTCACTTTGATATTTTCCACATCCTTCACAAACCAGAAACCAATTCAGGATAAGTAAATAATTGCTATTCCAGCCACAATCATTACAATTGAGATGAGTCTCAGCACCATCGTTTCTCTGCTAAGGCGCCATTCCAATATGACCGGGTAACATCGGCTCAGAATCACAGCGCATATAAATACGAAGAGTGGGCGGGTTCCCAATATGGTCGAAACCAAAGATATCGGTCCTCTCGACATTGCCCAGAATGATAGAAGTATACCTACTAATGCCAGTGTTTCATTAAAGGCAAGCAATGCCATTACCGAGCCTCTCTGCTTGAGGTCACGCAACTCTTGAAGAACGCTGGGGCGCACAGAGACCGAGAGGAAAAGGAACGCCATGCAGAATGCGCTCAGAGAATACATGCTCCAAAAAGAAATATATTCCAGGGCATATTTGCTGGCTATGTTGGCAATGGCAAAAAGAAAGCTGGCTGCCATACAGAGACAAAACCACTTCCCCAGCCTTATTCTTGATCCAGTGGAGTCTTGCCTTATTGCGATCGCCACAACTCCAGCTACCACAATAATAATGGCTATCCAATGTAGATAATCTAAGGTCTCAGCTAAAATGGGAATGGCCAGAATGGCTACGAAGACCGGAAAGGTATGGACTACTGGTATTACCCTAGACACTTCCTCTATCATCAAAGTATGCAGCATGAGCATGATCGCCATTGCGCGACAGACCCCCGAGGCCAGCGCCACCGATACCGGCAACATGCCAATCCCCTCAGGAAGGGGAAATAGAACGAATAATACTGAGCCGTAAATAAAGTATATAGCCGCCACCGGGATCAAGAAAGCCCGGAGACTGGGCATGCGCTTGGAAAGAAGGTGGCTGTCAATTATGTTTACCACCCCAACTACAGCAGCACTTAGTATGGCGGCATTAATCCAGTCCACAGGTAGCAGCACTCGCTTCTGGGAAATTACTCAAAACCGCAGCTTACACCATGCCGGCATAAATGCAAAGCTTCTCTCGTTACCAAGTATGAGCGGCTCGAAACATCAAACCAGACTACGCACGCTAGTATGCTGTCACCACTTAGTCCAAGCAAGAAGAGCCAAGGCGGTGTTCCACTAAAAGATTATGATTGAGCTAAAGCTAAGAAATCTTGTACGCAGTGGGAGATGGGCACACAAATGCAAATGAACTTTTCAATCGCTGAAACAAGAGGATTAAAAAGCTCCAGTTTATTCTATGTAACTTTGCCCCCCTGACTTGGTTAAGGCTTAGCGTTTAGTGTATTGAGGTGCCTTACGCGCCCGCTTAAGTCCATATTTTTTGCGCTCCCTAACCCGGGAATCCCGTGTAAGTAAGCCTTCCTTGCGCAAAGCCGGCTTTAACTGTTCATCAGCTTCAACTAAAGCTCGGGCAATCCCATGGCGAATAGCCCCAGCTTGCCCGCTAACACCACCACCTTCTACCTTTACCACGACATTGAACTTCCCCGCAGTATTAGTGGCCAAAAAGGGGAGCTCAATAATGCGCTGATGCTCTGAGCGAGGAAAAAGTTTGTCATGAGGCTTGCCATTAACAATAATCTCCCCGCTCCCGGGAAAAAGTCTCACCTGGGCTACAGCGCATTTGCGTCTGCCTGTGCCGCGATTATAAACTTCATTGGTCATGAGTTTATACCTTCCTCTTGCATAATTACCTCCGAACCAGCACCAACTTGAGCTTGATGAGGATGGCTATCTCCAGCATAGACCCTGAGTTTTCTAAACATAGCCCTACCCAACCGATTGCGAGGAAGCATCCCCCTAACTGCGTGCTCAATTACTCGGGTGGGCTGACTACTAAGCATCTTCTCAAAAGTTACCTGCTTCAACCCCCCAGGGTATCCAGAATGCCTGTAATAAACCTTCTGCTTAGCTTTTCTCCCGGTTACCCGCACTTTAGCAGCGTTAACGACGATAATATAGTCGCCAGTGTCAAGGTGCGGGGCATACATTGGTTTATGTTTACCCTTAAGCAACCGGGCTATCTGAGCTGATAACCTGCCAAGTGTCTTTCCCGTGGCATCAACCACATGCCACTGGCGTTTAATATCACCAGCTTTGGTGCTGTAGGTTCTCATCTCCACTCCCCAAGGGGCTTGGGATAATTAATCTTGGTAAGATATAGACCGTAAGGAGAGGCCGCTGGCCCAGCCAGACCCAGCCTTCTTGCCTCCATTATGTGACGAAATTCCTCAATTGCCAACTTGCCCAAACCCACTCTAATTAAAATTCCCATGGTATTGCGCACCTGATGAGGTAAGAAGGAGTTAGCCACCATGTGAAAAATGACGAAATCACCCCGTTTTTTTACTTTAGCTTCATGGACATTACGTATAGTGCTAGTTACTCCAGCTAAAGAAGTAATAAAGGAGGTAAAATCATGTTCACCTTGAATAATCCGGCACGCTTCATTCATAATTTCAATATCTAATTCCTTAGCCACGAAATAGCTAAAGTTCCTGGTAAATGGTGACCGAACCTGGCGATTCAGTATATAATAATCATACTCCCGACTCAAAGCATCGCGCCTCGCATTAAAATCTTCGCTCACCTTGTAAGCAGCTCTAACCACAATATCACCGGGTAAATAGTAATTTAAAGCTCTATTCAGAGTTAGCATGGGCAAGGCACACTTCGTCCGAAAGCTGACTACCTGCTCCTTGGCATGCACTCCAGCATCAGTTCGACTGGCAGCAACCACCCGGCTAGCTTCCCCATTAAGTTTTTCTATAGCTCGCTCCAGCTCAGCTTGAATAGTAGACGAGTTTGCCTGCCACTGAAAGCCACTATATCGCGTACCATCATACTGTATAACCAAGGCAATTTTGATAAAATTATCGAGGTGCTCCAATCACTCAAAAACAGCGGCTACTCAACCAACTCCAGCTTTGCCATAGCCGCTCCGTCACCCAATCGAGGCCCCAATTTTATCAACCTAGTATAACCACCCGAGCGACTATCATACTGTGAGGCAAGCTCATCAAAGAGCTTATCCACAACTTTCTTATCGGTAATAAAAGCCAGAGCCCGACGTCGTGAGGCCAGGCTGCCCTCCTTGCCCAAAGTGACCATCTTCTCAGCCAAACTGCGAACTTCTTTGGCTTTAGCCTCAGTAGTGACAATCTTTTCATATCTTAAAAGGTCAGTTGCCAAATTCCGATATAATGCCCAGCGATGGGCCGTAGGTCTACCCAATTTACGACCAGTTATCCTATGCCTCATCTCCCACCTCCCAGTCCGCTGCCTCTCCCTTCTTATCCTTGGTTTGAGGTATGACTGACAAGCCAAAGCTTTCAAGAATCTCTATTACCTCCCGCTGAGATTTCGCCCCAAAACCTGACAAGGAAGGCAAACCCTGGGCACTTCTTTCCAAAAGCTCTCCCAAGGTGCTAATACCACCTCTCCTTAAGCTGTTATAAGAGCGTGTTGATAAACCTAATTGCTCTAAAGGCATATTATATTGCTCGGGTGAGATTGACAGGCGCCAGGGAAATTCGGCCCCCTCCCCCAGAACTCTAGCTGGCTCCTTAAAACAAGAAAATTGCTCTATTAGAATGGCAGCACTTTGACTAACCGCTTCCGCTGAAGATAGAGTGCCATCGGTCCAAACTTCCAAGACGAGTTTCTCCCGGCCATCCTCTTGGCCGCGCTGAGTAGGCTCAACCGAGAAGTTAACTTTATGCACCGGAGTAAATACGGCATCTACTGGAATCACTCCAATGGGTAAACCGCTACTAGAGCCACTGGGAATATAACCTCTGCCCAACTCCACATTAAATTCAACGTAAAGGTTTGCTTCTGGGGAATCCAAAGTGGCTAAAGAGAGCTCAGGGTTAATAATCTCAAAATCTGCCGAGGGCTTAATGTCAGCAGCATGAACTTCCCCTTCCCCCTCCACATCTAAAATTAATCTGCCCGGTTGCTGGGACAGCGAGCGAAAGCGCAACAACTTTACATTTAACAAAAAATCTACAACATCTTCCTTAACGTGCGGAATAACTGAGAACTCATGCTGAATCCCCCTTATCTGCACCCAAGTCACTGCAGCACCGGCGAGGGAACTCAGAAGCACTCTGCGTAAAGTATTACCTAAAGTAACGCCAAAACCCCTTTCTAAAGGCTCGGCAACAAAACGTCCATAGGTATCTGCGCTTTCAACGCATTCCACTTTGGGTAAAGCTAATTCAACCAACGAACTCTCCTTACTGAGAGCATTTTTGCAATATTTATCGTGAGTAGTACTCAACAATAGCCTTTTCATTAAACTTAGCGCCAATATCATCACGGCTAGGCAAGGCCAGAACTTGACCTACTAATCTTTCCCTATCCAAACTTAGCCAGCCCGGAATAGTTTTTCCTTCAAGTGTCTCAACTAATTTCTTATAATACTCAGTTCGAGTACCAGCTTCCCGCCACTCAATTATATCGCCCACCTTCACTAGACAGGAAGGGATGTCAGTCTTCCGCTTATTAAGCAAAATATGGCCATGCCGCACTACTTGCCTGGCTTGAGACCGAGAATCAGCCCAGCTTAGGCGATAAACTACATTATCCAGGCGCCTCTCCAACAACACAAGAAGATTTTCTCCAGTTGGGCCAGGCAATCTTCTAGCCTCAGCAAAAAATTTACGAAACTGGCGCTCCAAGACTCCGTAAGTATAACGGGCTTTCTGTTTCTCTCCCAGCTGAATTCCGCGATCGGAAACTCCACCACGGCCACGGCGGCGGGGTAAGGTATGCCGCCCCGGGGGTCCACTTCGCCTCTCCAAAGCACATTTGGGAGTAAGGCATCTCTCCCCCTTAAGCATCAATTTTTCGCCAACGCGCCGGCATAGCCGACAAGTAGGTCCTATGTAACGAGCCATCTCTTCACCTCTTACACTCGCCGTCTGCCACGTGGGCGGCAACCATTGTGAGGAATAGGAGTCACATCCCTAATACTGGTAACAGTAAGGCCGCAAATCTGGAGAGCACGAATAGCCGCTTCGCGTCCACTTCCAGTACCTCTAATGTAAACTTCAACCTGGCGTAAGCCTTGATCCATGGCCTTTCGTGCCGCCTCCCGAGCAGCCAATTGAGCTGCGTATGGAGTGCCTTTCCGAGAGCCTTTAAACCCAGCGGTACCCGAACTGCCCCAAGCAATAACATTCCCTTGAGGATCAGTGAGGGTTACTATGGTATTATTAAAAGTAGATTGAATATAGGCCCTGCCCTCTGAAATGCCTTTATATACTCGCTTCCTTGCCCTAGTCTTTCCCTTTCGTGGCATCTTTTTACAGCTCCCTTCTACTTCTTAGCCACACCACGCCTCCGCCCCCTACCAGCTACCGTCTGGCGAGCACCTCGTTTGGTGCGGGCATTAGTGCGCGTCCGTTGTCCACGCACCGGTAATTTATACCGATGCCGAGCACCACGGTAACTGCCAATTTCAATCAGCCGCTTAATGTCAAGCTGAATCCCCCTTCTCAATTCGCCTTCGACTTTATATTCCTTGTCAATAACCCCACGAAGGCGACTAACCTCCCCTTCAGCAAGATCACTCACCTTAGTATCAGGGTTAACGCCAGTAGTTGCCAGAATTCGCCGACTTAACCTGGGCCCAATGCCATAAATATACTGCAGTGAAACTTCAACTCGCTTACCTTTGGGGATATCTACTCCAGCAATACGCGCCATCCTTCTCACCACGCCTTCAACATTTAATTAGCCCTGCCTCTGTTTGTGCCTTGGATTTTGACAGATAACTCTAACCACGCCATGACGTCTGATAATCTTACATTTATCACAGCGCCGCTTAACCGAAGTTCGCACTTTCATCATAACCACCTAAAATATAAATAAAACAAACCGCCCAATAATAAACCTCTTAAAGCAATCTGTCAAAGACTACTTAAACCGGTAGGTAATCCTCCCCCGACTCAAATCATAAGGAGAAAGCTCCACCAACACTCTGTCTTGAGGCAAGATCTTAATATAATGGCGTCTCATCTTGCCCGAAATGTGGGCCAATACCTTATGTCCATTAGCCAACTCAACGCGAAACATAGTACTGGGTAAACACTCAATTACTGAACCTTCGACCTCTATCTTTTCCTTCTTGGCCATGCTCTCTACAACTCACAATTGAGTAAGTATTTCCGGCTCTCCCTTAGTAATGACAATGCTGTGTTCAAAGTGTGCCGAAAGGCTGCCATCGGCAGTAAGTACTGTCCAATGATCATTAGCCACCTTAGTGCGCCACCCCCCAGCAGCAACCATGGGTTCAAGGGCTAAGGTCATACCCGGCTGGAGAAGGCAACCTTCCCCAGAAGAACCAAAGTTCGGCACTTGTGGTTCTTCATGCAACTCCCTGCCAACGCCATGTCCGGCATACTCCCGGATTATAGAAAAACCTCTCGCCTCAACATAACGCTGGATTTCAGCCGAGATGTCCCCCAAGTGAGAGCCGCAGCGGGCAGCTCCAATCCCAGCCCCTAAAGCACCTTCAGTGGCTGCCAATAACTCCTCAGCCTGAGACCTAATCTCGCCCACCCCAACTGTTATTGCCGCATCGGCGTGAAAACCATTAAGACTTGCTGCCATATCTAAAGAAACGATGTCCCCTTCTCTCAATACTCGCTCTCCGGGAATCCCATGCACAACTTCGTCATTTACTGAAATACAAAGGTGTGCAGGAAAGCCTTGATAACCCTTAGAAGAAGACTTCGCTCCTCGTTTCTTCAATTCACAGGCAGTAATCGCATCCAGTTGGCGAGTGTTGATTCCCGCTTTTATCTCTGTCCGCAACTTTTCCAAAATGGTCGCCACAATATTCCCAATCCGCCGCATAATAGCTATTTCCTCAGAAGACTTTATTATTATCAGGTTATTCTATCCTCCCACCTGGCTCCAGAGCATTAATTATCTGCTCAGCTACCGCTTCTATTCCCAGCTTACCATTAACCTCAGCAAGCTTATTTTCCCTCCTATAATAGTCAAGGAGAGGAGTAGTCTGTGCAAAATAAACTTTCAGTCGTTCTTTCACCGTCTCCTCAGTATCGTCGGGACGCTGGTACAGATCGCCACCGCATTTATCACATTTCCCGGGCACGCGGGGTGGTGAACTTACCGTATGATAGGGTGTCTGGCATTTTCGGCATAGCCAACGTCCGCTAAGGCGCTTCAAGAGTTCCCCTTCAGCCACCTTAATGTATATTACCTTATCTATCGCCTTCCCCTGATCAGTCAAAGCTTTACCCAAGGCTTCAGCCTGCCCCACAGTTCGGGGGAAACCATCAAAAATGCACCCTGAGTCGCAATCAGAAGCGCTAATCCGCTGTAAAATCATTTGAACAGTTATCTCATCAGGAACCAGTGCACCCTTCTCCATATAAGATTTGGCCAAAAGCCCCAACTCACTCTTCTCCTCCAGAGCTTGTCTAAATAAGTCACCCGAAGCTATATGAGGTAAGCCCAACCTCTGGGAGACGATGGCTGCCTGAGTTCCCTTACCTGCCCCGGGAGCACCCAATAAAACGATATTCACTGCTCAACTACCTCCTTTACCTCAAGAACCCTTCATACCGACGCATTGTCAATTGAGCCTCTATTTGTTTCATGGTATCCAAAACTACACCAATAACTATGAGCAAGCCGGTGCTAGAGAGGGTTAATGCCCTAACATCAGTTATTTCCCGAGCAATGAAGGGCGTTATAGCCACTATAGCTAGAAAGAGCGCTCCACCCCATGTGATGTGAGTAATAACTCGGTTTAGATACTCAGCTGTGGTCTTCCCCGGGCGAACTCCGGGAACGAAACCTCCCTGACGCTGTAAAGTCTGCGCCAAGTGCATTTGCTCAAATATCACCATGGTGTAGAAAAAGGCAAAACCAACTACAAGCGAAAAATACAATATCCAGTAAGCCAAACCCAGAGGAAGAGCTGCATCGGGACTAAACAAGTTCGTAATAGTATTAGCCCAGTTTTCCTGCCCCACTGGCCCGGCAAAGTAGCTCGCTATTGTGCCCGGGAAAACCATTACTGCTATGGCAAATATAAGAGGTATCATCCCGGCAGTGTTCACCCTCAGTGGAATGTGAGTTGAACCTGACTGCCGGTACATGCGACCACTGCGAAAGACGCTTCGCGCATATTGGACAGGAATACGGCGATGCGCTTCAGTAAATATAACTATGAATGCCACAGTAGCCAATCCAAGAATAATGAAGGTAATTAGGCCCGGCATATTTTGCTTGGCTATAAAAACACGCCCAATCATTTCAGGTAAGCCAGCAACGATGCCGCCGAAAATTATTATTGATATTCCATTCCCAATGCCCCGCTCAGTAATCAGTTCACCGAGCCAAACAAGAAACATGGTGCCCGCTGTCATCGACATTATCATAGCCAAAGTAGGCAACGCCGCAGCAGGAACAACGATATCCTGGCTGCGCAGCAAGGCTAACTGACCGTAACCTTGAAGAGCAGCTAATGGTACAGTTGCCCAGTGAGTAATTCGATTGATCTTATCTCTACCCACTTCCCCTTCTTCAGAAAGGGCGCGAAGGCTGGGAATAACTGGAACTAGTAACTGCATAATGATCGAAGCCGTAATGTAAGGATAGACCCCCAGGGCAACCACACTGAAGTTCCTCATGGCTCCGCCAGTAAAGAGATCGAGCATGCCTAAAAGCTGATTTTGATCAAAAAGTCGGTGCAAGGCATCGAGGTCAACCCCGGGCAAAGGAACATGAGCCACAAAACGAAAAACGACCAAAATACCCAGGGTAAAAAGAAGCCTGCGCCTCAGGTCTGGCAACCTAACGGCATCAACCACTGCCTGAATTAGACGCGGTCTAGCCTCTTTTTGCTGCACTACAATCCCTCTATCTTGCCACCAGCAGCGGCGATTTTCTTTTTGGCAGCGGCCGAGAACTTATTAGCCTTGACTAAAAGTGGATGATGAATTTCACCATCACCCAGGATCTTAACTGGACATTTCAGAGAACTGATTAACCCCACTCTGAGCAACACCTCTGGAGTTACCACGCTATCAGCAGCAAAAATATCAAGTTTACCTACGTTAACCACGCTACACTTAATTCCAAAGATGTTGACGAAACCACGTTTGCGAGGCAGGCGTTTGATGAGAGGTAATTGCCCTCCCTCAAAACCAAGGCGAACTCCGCCTCCCGAACGAGCTTTCTGTCCTTTACAACCCCTTCCCGAGTAACTACCATGGCCACTGCCATCCCCTCGTCCAACGCGCTTTGTTCGATGCCTAGCACCAAGAGGGGCACTCATTTCATTTTGCCTCACCACTAATTCACCTCCACCTTAACCAAATGCTTTACTTTGGCTATCATGCCTCGAATAGAAGGTGACTCTTCTCGCTCTATCGTTTCATGAAGACGGTGAAAACCTAGAGCTCTTAAGCTTTGCCTCTGATCCCTAGAATAGCCAATACCGCTTTTCACCCAAGTAATACGCAATTTGGCCACTTATCCAGTCACCTCGGTTACCAATTCAGTTTTGCGCTTAGCTATAGCCTCCTCGGGCTTCCTCAAACTAGCTAGGGCAATCATCGTCGCTTTAGCCACATTGATAGAGCTGGAGCTGCCTAACGATTTAGTGAGAATATCCTCTACGCCAGCAGCTTCAAGCACTGCACGAACGCCACCAGCGGCAATCACGCCCCTTCCCAAAGGTGCCGGCTTAAGTAAAACCTTAGCAGCTCCAAACTTAGCCAATACCTCATGAGGAATAGTAGTATCAGTAATAGGTACCTTGATCATGCTTTTCCTAGCAACAGCACCGGCCTTACGAATCGCATCTGGCACCCCCCTAGCCTTAGCCAACCCAATGCCCACACAGCCATTGCCATCACCGACAACTACCAAAGCCCTAAAGTGGAGCTGCCTTCCCCCCTTGACTACTTTAGTTACACGGTCAACACCTACCAGCTTTTCAGTAAGTTCCAAATCTGCAGCATCGATTTTAATTCTTTGACCAATTGCTTTAGTAAAAGCTTTCATAAAACAGAAACCTCAAAACTGTAATCCAGCTTGCCTGGCAGCCTCGGCCAAGGCCTTAACCCTACCATGATATTTATAGCCACCTCGATCAAAAACCACCTGGCTAACCCCCTTATGCAATACCCGCCTACCGATTAACGAACCAACAAGCTCAGCACCTTTCACCTTTGTTATCCCAGAATTTTTGTCTCGAAATTCAGGGGCAAGACTGCTAGCTGAAACCAAAGTCCGTCCCGAAGAATCATCTATGGCTTGAACGTAAATATGCTTCAGGCTTCGAAAAACACACAACCTCGGCCTTGAGGCTGTGCCCACTACCTTTACCCTCAGCCGTGTATGACGTCGCTTTCGAGCCAATCTCAAGTTTAATTTAGCCATCAAGCTTATACCTATTTCGCTCCCATCGCCCTGCCCGCCTTACCAGGCTTAAGGCGAAGTTTCTCCCCAACATATTTAATGCCCTTACCCTTATAAGCATCAGTCCGGCGAACAGCCCGAATCCTGGCTACTACCTCACCCACCTCCTCCTTATCAATGCCAGTAACGTGAATTCGGTTTGTCCCTTCCAATTCTATAGTTATACCTGGCGGTGGCACAAACTCCACAGGATGGCTATAACCGACTCGGAGCACTAATTTGTCATCAACTTTCTGAGCTCGATAGCCAACTCCGCTTAGCTCCAAACTCTTCCTAAAACCCTTAGTTACTCCTTCAACCATATTAGCCAGAAGGCTCCGAGTTAAACCGTGTAAGGCGCGATAGATTCTATCATCGCTGGATCGCGTCACTACCAAGCTCCCATCCTTTAAGGCAGCAGAAATTCCCGGATGAACATAGCGGGAGAGCTCACCTTTAACTCCCTTTATGGTCACTCGATTGCTCTCAATCTTTACTTCAACGCCTTGCGGTATGGGTATAGGAAGTAACCCTACTCTAGACATGATCTAACTCCTAAAACATGCTACCATACATAACATAAGAGCTCCCCACCAAGACCTTGACGCCATGCCTGCTCTCCAATCATAACGCCTCTAGGTGTAGATAGAACAGCAATGCCTAAACCACCATAGACACGTGGAATTTCGCGCCGCTTTACATAAACTCTAAGGCCGGGTTTACTTACCCTTTCCAAACCCAAAAGCACCGGTTGGTTATCAATATATTTAAGTCGGATTTTAATCATTGATCGCGGCTTACCCTTGAGCACTTCATAGCCATCGATAAAGCCCTCGTTCTTAAGAATTTTAGTAATAGAAAGGCCCATCCGAGAGGCAGGTATAAGTACATTATCATGGTTCACTATGACAGCATTACGAATTCGAGTTAACATATCAGCAATTGGATCGGTAACTGGCAACGAAGCCTCCTTCAAATTCCTAAATTACCAACTTGATTTTCTCACCCCGGGAATTTCACCGGCTAAAGCTAATTTTCGAAAACATATACGGCACAAACTAAACTTACGAATATAACCACGTGGTCTGCCGCACAGCTGACACCGATTTCGCTGTTGCGCCTTATATTTTGGAGGGCGCTTTGATTTTACAATTTTGCATATTTTTGCCATATGTGCCTTCCCAGCTAACTGCGTCCCAATGGCATACCTAAAAGTTCTAGTAACCGCCTACCTTCGTCATCACTATGGGCACTAGTAACAATAGTTATCTCAAGCCCACGCACCTTATCCACTTTATCATAATCAATTTCGGGGAAAACCATCTGTTCCCTCATCCCTAAAGTATAGTTGCCTTGGCCATCAAAAGAATTTCGAGGTACTCCCCGAAAATCACGAAGGCGAGGGAGAGCAACATTCACCAATTTGTCTAGAAAATCATACATCCGTCTACCGCGTAATGTTGCCATCACCCCGATAGGCATACCTGCCCTGAGTTTAAAAGCAGCAATCGATTTCCCAGCGCGCGTAATTACTGGATGCTGCCCACAAATTAGGGCTAAATCATTTCCCGCCGCCTCAAGTGCCTTAGGGTTCTGTATGGCTTCTCCCAAACCAATGTTAACTACAATCTTTTGTAACCTTGGTACCTGCATTGTATTACTATAACCAAATTCAGCCTTGAGCTGGGGTAGTATTTCCTTCAAATACCTTACTTTTAGACGGGACACTACTAAATAAACTCCTCTGTTAATCAATTATTTCACGACAAGAGTGGCAAATTCGCACTTTTCTGCCGTCATCAAGAAAACGAAAGCCAACGCGGGTAGGCTGATTACACTTATTACATAACAACATCACATTTGACGCGTGAAGTGGTGCTTCTAATTCAATTATGCCAGCCTGCCTTGCAGCTCCACGAGCTCGTGAATGACGTTTAACCATATTAATACCCTCTATTATCAACCTGTTCTCCTTGGGGAAGACTAGCCGCACCTTACCCTTCTTGCCTTTGTCTTTACCGGCGATAATAAGAACCGTGTCATTTTTCCTGATCTTCACTTCAAAGAACCTCCGAAGCTAAGGAGGCGATCTTCATGAATTTCTTTTCTCTAAGTTCTCGTGCCACCGGGCCAAAAATGCGGCTACCCCGCGGATTACCCTTGTCATCAAGGATAACCGCAGCATTTTCATCAAACCTAATATAGGAACCATCAGGACGAGGGTAAGGCTTGGCAGTGCGCACGATCACAGCCCTAACCACGTCACCCTTCTTTACCATTCCCCTCGGTATGGCTCGCTTTACCGTCGCCACAATTATATCACCAACTCGGCCATATCTCCTTCGAGTACCACCGAGAACAGTTATACACATAATTTGTCTGGCTCCAGTGTTATCAGCCACTCTAAGTCTACTATAAGCTTGAATCATCTTTAGTATCCCAAAATCAGGTTAGCTCTACAAAGCTAATTAGTTACTTCCCGCTTGAGCAATATCTCTGCCACCCGCCATCGCTTCTCCTTAGATAAAGGTCGAGTCTCCACGATTCTCACTACATCCCCCATCCTGCAGGCATTGTCCTCGTCATGAGCTTTATACCTAGAAACACGCCTAATAACTTTCTTATAGCGAGGGTGATGCCTCAAAGACTCCACTGCCACCACCACTGCTTTATCCATCTTGTCACTCACCACTCGTCCCACTCTAATCTTACGCTTTGCTTCCATAGGATTATCTTATGCCAAGCTCCATTTCTCTAAGCACGGTTTCTATTCGGGCAATTTTTCTCTTGGTCCTTGGAATCTCCCGGTGATTAACTAATTGCCGAGTTGCCAAGCGAAAACGAAGGTTAAAAAGCTCCTGGTGAGCTTCCTCTAATCGCTTCACCAGTTCCTCACTGCCAAGAGCACGAATCTCGTCAACTCCCAATTTTTGTTCCTTCCTTTACCACAAAGCTAGTAGCAATGGGAAGCTTATAAGAGGCGAGGTGTATTGCTTGCCTGGCCATATCCTCTTTTATCCCACTCACCTCGAAAAGAATCCTCTCTGGTTTAACCACGGCTACCCAGTGGTCCGGGGCACCTTTGCCCCCACCCATCCTCGTCTCCGCTGCCTTCCTAGTTACAGGTTTATCTGGGAAAATACGGATCCACATATAGCCACCACGACGCAAGTAGCGAACCAAGACACGACGAGTTGCCTCAATTTGCCTCGCAGTAATCCAAGCTGCTTCCTCCGCTCTTAACGCAAACTCACCAAAGATAATAGTATTCCCGGCGTGAGCTCTGCCCTTTCGCCGTCCCTTATGAACTTTGCGATACTTCACTCGCCTCGGCTGTAACACTTTCCCTCCTTACTTCGGGAATAATATCGCCTCTATAAATCCATACCTTAACCCCAATACGCCCCAAGGCAGTACGAGCTTCAGCAAAACCATAATCAACGTCAGCGCGCAGGGAATGTAATGGCACCTGCCCCTGATGAACGGTCTCACGGCGGGCAATTTCAGTTCCGCCCAATCTGCCGGCACAACTTATCTTTATCCCTTTGGCACCGGCTTGCATTGTCCGAAAGGCCGCTTGCCTTATTGCTCGCCGGAAAAATACCCGGCGCTCAATTTGTCCAGCTACGCTTTGAGCTACCAAAC
>JAUXIO010000053.1 GCA_030620975.1 Dehalococcoidia bacterium
GGAAGCTTTACCCTTAAAGGAGTACGCTTTTAAGGCTATGATTAATAAGGTTGATTTTAATTTGGCTGAGGACAAGTCTGTGACGGTACAAAAGTTTTTGCCTGTAATATCTGAAGTAAAAGACCGGCTCCAGCCATACTATTTGCAGAGACTAGCCAATTTATTAAAGGTCGATGAACGTAAGTTGGAACACGAATTGAGGGAATTTCAGCGCAAGCAGAGGCGAGGGAGAAGCAGTGGCACAGTTCGGGAGACTTCTTCCTCAATATCGTCTTCGTTTCTGTCCAGTTCCCTTGAGGAGTATTGCTTAGCTTTGTTATTCCAGTATCCTGAACTCGCAACAATGGGCAAAGAACTTTTACTCGAATATTTCGAGTGTAGCGAGAATCGCGAGCTTTTTGTTGAGTGGCAGAGCGCCTCTGATATTAATTCCCTGAGGGGCACTCTTGATGTTAGTTTACAAGAGCATTTGGATTATTTGCTGAGTAAGACTTTTCCTCCGGCTATTGGCGAGAGCGAAGAGGGGCGGCGACGTGATTTTGCCGATTGTGCTCTTCGTTTGCGAGAAGAATTCTTAAGGAATTTGGTAAGGAAGAAGGAGGAGCTCTTGAGTTTGGAGCGCAGTTTGGGTGGGGATGCTGCCGAGCTCGCCAAGCTGGAAGAGCAGGGAATAGAAGCTGATATGCAGCTTGGGCAAGTTTTTAAGAAGTCAATGGGGTTTAGCGCTAGGAGGAAGTGAGCTATGGATTTGAATGGGGACAAGGAATTTGTTAAGGAAGAAAATAGCGAAGATTTGGCATTAAGGGGCGAGCTTCATACTGGGTTTGATGCTGAGGACCAGGTCACTGAGCCGAAGCTAGAAATCGAACATAAAACCGAGACTGAATTGGCTATGCGTGAGGTAATTGATGATCCGGTTCGCATGTATCTCCACGAGACTGGTAGAGTACCGCTTTTAACTGTTGCTGAAGAGAAAGATTTAGCTAGTAAAATAGAAAAGAGTAATTACCTGAGGAAAGCTGAGGAAGATTTCTTCCAAAAGCATGGAAAATCCCCTTCAGCAGTTGATATAGCACTTCTTTTGCCTTCTCGATTAGTCGAGGCTTACCCCACTATTAGTGTTCTTGCAGAGCGGCTTGGACTTACATCGACAGCCAGTTTCACACAGACTTTAGTTGATCCCAAATTGCGGGCTGCTATTGATGATGTTATAAGTCAAGAATTGGTGGATGCTATTTCTCAGCAGACGAGCGCTGATGCAGGCGAAGTAGGGAGAGCTTTCGTGCGCATTTCTCTGTGCAGTTGTCTTTTGCCACCAGAGTTATTGATTATTATTGAAGACAAGACCACGTGGCTAGAGATGGGGCATCTGCTGACTGATCCTGAGTTTATCTCTCTTGCGGACTCCCACGAAAAACTGTTTAAAGCTCACTTTGAAACGGTTAAGAAAGCTGCGACTGAGGCAGAAGAGCATCTTACTGAAGCAAATCTGCGTTTGGTAGTTAGCGTTGCCAAGAAGTATGTGAGGCACGGAATGCCTCTCCTCGATCTTATCCAAGAGGGGAATATTGGCTTAATTCGCGCTGTGCAAAAATTTGAATACAGAAAAGGTTACAAATTTAGCACTTATGCTACTTGGTGGATCAGGCAAGCTATCACCCGGTCTATAGCTGATCAGGCTCGGACTATTCGCATCCCGGTGCATATGGTAGAGACGATCAATAAGCTGCTGCGGCTGAATCGGTCTTTAGCCCAGGAATATGGACGTGAACCAAGCTATGAGGAAATCGGTAGAGGTATGGAGATTTCTGCGGAGAGAGTGAAGCAGATTATGAAGTTATCCCAAAAACCCATATCTTTGGAAATGCCTATAGGTGAAGAGGAAGATAGTCACTTGAGTGATTTTATTGAAGACCATAACACTCTACCGCCGGTTGACGCTGCCTCACGGCAGTTGCTCAAGGAGCAAATTAGCGAGGTGCTTGATGAGCTTAACCCGCGAGAGAGGAAGGTGTTACGACTCAGGTTTGGCCTTGAAGATGGGCAGCCCCGAACGTTGGAGGAGGTGGGTAGGGTGTTTAGCGTAACCCGGGAACGAATTCGGCAAATTGAGGCTAAAGCATTGCGCAAATTACGCCACCCTACTCGAAGCCGAAGACTTAAAGACTATTTGGAATGAGTTTGTCAGGAGGTTAAGGAAGGAGGCCGGATGGGAATAACGAGGGGATGTTTATTACTTATTGGCGGCATTGTAGTTTTGCTTTTAGTCGTGCTTGGAGTGAGTTATTGCCTTTTATCGCTATCTCCGTCACTAAAGGCAGAAATGACCCCAGTGTTGATGACGGCTGAAGCAGTCCAAAGGTTTGATCAAAAGGTTGAGACTTTTGTAGCAGAAATTGAAGCTGCTGTGGCTGAGGGACAGGAGAAACAAGTGAGTTTGGTGATTAGTGAAGAGGAAGTTAATTCAAAGCTGGTTGATATTTTGGCGGAAGATGATATGCCACTCGAGAATGTATTAATTAATTTCCTTGAAGGTGAGTTTTTAGCTTGTGGTATAGCGGATATACCTGGTATTGATGTTCAGGTGGTGGTAAGGGGGCGGGTGGAAATGATGGAGAATGGCCCCAAGGTGGTAACCGAAGATGTAAATTTGGGTAGGTTGCCTTTGCCTCAGGGGATGCGCAACGGGATTATCAATTCTCTTTTAGATTTTTGGGTGGAGCCTGATGAGATAGAAACTGGGTTGAGTGATCTCCCTTGGCAAATAACTGACATCCAGATTACTGATGGTCAGTTGGCAATTGTGGGAGAGACTACGAAACTATAAGTTGAGCTTTTTAACTGTCCCCGTTAGGTTTCTAGGTAATTTGCCTTGTGTTGTTGCTCTGGCTAGTCTTTTTATTTGGGACAATTGATTAAGTATGTGGTTTATTTCCTGGGGAGTTGTGCCGCTGCCTTGAGCGATACGTCGACGGCGGCTACCACCTATAAGAGTTGGATGACGTCGTTCCTCGGGAGTCATAGATAGAATAATGGCCTCTGTTTTTCTTAATTGCTTTTCGGCTTGAGTGGTGTTCAAGTGAGTGGCAAGCTTGGAAGTCACTGGTAACATTTCGGCTAGCTGAGTTAAAGGACCCATTTTCTTGGTTTCACGCAATTGCCATAGAAGGTCCTCAAGGTCAAAGCTGGCGGTATGTATTTTTTTCTCTAGCTCTTTAACCCGGCGTTTGTCAAAGGTCCTTTCTGCTTTCTCGATGAGGCTAAGCATGTCTCCCATACCTAGGATGCGAGATGCCATGCGGTCAGGAAAGAAAGGTTCCAAGGGATTTATTTTTTCTCCGGTGCCGATGAATTTTATGGGTACCTGACTAATGAATCTGATGGAAAGGGCAGCACCTCCTCGAGCATCCCCGTCCAATTTAGTTAAGATAAGGCCAGTTAATCCAATTCGGTTATTAAACTCTTCAGCTATCCTCACTGCATCTTGCCCGGTGGTGGCATCAACTACAAGTAATATTTCTGAAGGCCGCAATTCACATTTAATAAGAGCTAATTCTCTCATCATGGTTTCATCGATGTGGAGGCGACCTTGTGTGTCAATAATAAGCCAGGTGGCTGCTATTTTTTTGGCTTCTTGTAAGGCGCTGGTACAAATGTTTATTGGCGTGAGTTTGGCATCTTCGTTATAGACGGGAATATCTAGCTGTTTACCTAGTGTAGCTAACTGCTGTATGGCTGCAGGGCGGTGGGTGTCAGCAGCTACCAGTAATGGGCGTTGTCCAGACTGTTTAAGGTTGAGGGCGAGCTTTGCCGCCGTGGTTGTTTTTCCCGAACCCTGTAACCCGATAAGCATAGCGATTGATGGAATGTTGCTGGCTGTTATAAGACGGCTAGGCTCCTTACCCAAGACAGTTACGAGCTCTTCATTAACGATCTTGGTAATTTGTTGGGCTGGAGTTAAGCTCTGTAGCACCTCGGTGGTGAGTGCGTGCTGGCGCACATTAGCCAAGAGCATTTTTACTACCTTAAAGTTTACATCTGCTTCCAGCAAAGCCAGTTGTATTTGTCGCAGGGCTTCATCAATGTCTTTCTGGCTGAGTTTGCCCTTGCTGCCGAGCTTATAGAGTACTTTACTTATTTTTTCGCTTAGAATTTCAAACATAGCTTGTCAACGATGATTATTTTACGTTGGCGTGAAGTTAGCAGTCAAATTTATTTCTTGCATAGAGAGGCAATGTGGTTTTTGTGTGGTAGAATAAATAGAGGCTTAATCTCCATAGTCACATTAGGCTGGCTAGGCTTTGGTATCTGCGATTTTTTATTGTGAATGAAGGGATAGAATGAGTCGTGGGTCCAGTTAAGCTTCCAATTAAGAATTTTATGTGTTATCGAGATAATGTAGCGCCTTTGTCTTTTTCTGGTGTTCCCGTCGCCTGCCTCTGTGGCGGCAATGGTAGCGGCAGGTCAGCATTTCTTGATGCCATGAGCTGGGCACTATGGGGCAAGGCTAGAGCTAGGAGTGCTGATGAGCTGGTTCATGTGGGGAAGGCGGATAGAAACTAAATTTAACTCGGAGGTGGAAGCTAAAACTGAAACTCATCAGAGTAACAGAGAAGAAATTGACAGAAGGAGATTGGAGCTGGACTGGAGAATGAACTGGCGCAGCAAGCGGCGCCTTTAAGTAAACACGAGGTGGCTAAGCGGAGGCAGTTGAGCACTATTGAGAGAGAAATCATTAAAGCTAGGGAGGTTGGGGAACTGTTGGCTCGGGCTGTTGACACTTTTGGTGTTGCAAGCGATAATGTGAATTTGTGATTATTAAAA
>JAUXIO010000047.1 GCA_030620975.1 Dehalococcoidia bacterium
TTTTAAGGTGCTTTTGCAATCTTGCAATTATAGCTTTGCACAAAAGAATATTAAGTTAAATAAGTAAATGAACCTTCATAATCATCTCTCCCAGAGGGGGAAGGCTTATATGAAATAAAAGGAAAGATGCTCAATCGGCGGTGAAGGTTATTACTTTGGTTAGAGGAAAAACCTCTGAGGTGGCAAAATTGAGGTGTCTTAGTGGTTATTAATAGAAAAGATTATTGGTCACGCAAAAGGATTAAGGGGCTGTTTTGAGGCTTTAGTGAAGCCTGAGGAGAATATTAAGGTTATGATCGGGGCTTGGTTTTCCTAGGTCTTCCAGGCCTATGGCCTGTCATATACTTATGTTTTGCCCTGATCTCCCGCCCTTAGAAGGACGCAGTCGCACTGTCATCAGCTACTTCTCCCGAATACAGCGCTTGTAACCTCTGAGTAGCAATGTCTCAAGGCATTTCCCTCCCAGTTGCCATAATAGCCGTTTTATATTAGCAGTTGATGGACAACTACTTTCCGGAGTATTCGGCAATGAGAAACTCTACCCACTCCTCATTGATTTCCGACGGGTGGCTTAGCAGATATCCGTAATAATCAATTTGTTCTTCCAGTTCTTCCCGATTTTTTTGTGTGTAGCTGGGCAAGAGATTTATCCATACCCTTCGGCTTTTAAGCTTTGCTAGGTGCTTTTTGAGGTAACCCCGGAGGAGTTCCTGCTTGGCAGCTTCCTTATCTCCTACCATCCCTGCCCATTCCTCAAAGAACTTCCCCGCTATTGCCTTGGAAATGCCCAGCCTGAAAGCTGTCTCGTCTACTCCCCAGCCAGCAGAAAACAGCTTGAAGGCTTTTATCTCTTTCTCAATCTCCTCCCGCTGGCGCTGTCTCTCCTCATTAAGTCTCCGCTCCTCGTCATCAATGGCTCGGCGGAGATTGGCCAGCTTAGCCTCAAGACCGCTTATTTGGCCTAGCTTGTTCCTTATTTCCTCCTCAGCGATTCCAGCTCCCAGCTTTATCAAGTCGGCATTGGAAAGCCCGGTTCTCGCCTTGATCTCTTCCACCTGGTCAAATACCCCTAGGCGGACCCTAAAGGTCACTACCTTTGTCTTCGCCTCGTATCGCTGCCTGGCTGTTGTCATGTTATTGTGTATACCCTCCTGTATACCATAGCTGTATACGATGCCTGTATACCATACTGGGCGGATCTATTTACATACTCCCACTGAGCTGGGGGGCGGGTGACCCGGGGTAGCTCCTATAAGCAAGTTTATAACGTAAGCCCATCCCAAGCCATAACTTTTCCGCCCGATTTCCCCTATGGTATTACAGCGTGCCACTGGCCTCCTCCAGCATTCTTTTAAGTGCAGCCTTGGGAACCACCAATCTTCGCTGCCCACATTTCAGCACCGGAAGTTGCCCTAGTCGTACCATCTCGTAACCCGTGTTTCGTGATACCCCGAGCAGTCTTGCGGCAGCGGGAACGCTGATGCACAACGGTTCAGGTAAGTTCAAGTTATCTTTCTGCTCCATTATCGGGCTTGATCAGGCTTGATTTTTATTAATTGTTGAAATCACTTGACAACCACGAAAAAAGATGGTATAATAATTTCGTAGCTAACTGGTCAGCTTTATTACCATAGCTTCTTATTTTATCACATATCTTAATGGAAGGCAATAGGACTATATGCGAAAGGAGACGAACTAATGGGATTTAACTTCGAGATAAAGTTATTTGCTCTTGATAGCCGGAGTGAGGGGAGGGGATGGGGTGAGATTAGACGCGCTATCGAGGAGAAGTTTAATATTAAGCCTCCTACGGTAAGGGCGATGCAAAAGTGGGAGAAAGGGGCAGGCCGTGATACCCTCAACCGCGTACTTAAGGAGAAGGCCAAGAAGGAAGCGGAAGCTATTAAGGCACAAGCACTGACAAGCGTAGCCGAAGATCTCTTGCCTCGCTTGTGGAAAGCTAGGGATGCTGGTGATGATATAGAATACGCGGGCTGGAGGTGGTTTTTTTCTATTGTGGAAACTACCCTAGGTGGTGAGAAGTTTAAGCGATTCCTGCAGAAATATTTGGATGGGCGGTAGCGTAAGCCTGACCTGCCTGCAATGCCAGTTGTATGGTCTCGGGAAGGAGTTTAGTTGTGAAAGGATATATTCGTCAACGGTCCAAAGGTAGGTGGGAGATTACAATTGATATTGGTAGGGACCAAGTAACAGGGAGGCGTGTACGGCACTTTGAAACTATTAAGGGCATTAGGAAGGATGCACAACATCAGCTGGCTGAATTGCTACTTAATATTGACAGGGGTACCTACATTAAGCAGCCAAAGCAGCTAACGGTGGCTCACTGGTTACAGCAATGGCTCGAGGGCTACGCGGCAAGTAATCTAGCGCCAAAGACCAGAGAAAGCTATAAACATGAACTAAATAACTATGTTATTCCCCACTTAGGAGGAATAAGGCTTGGTGAATTACGCCCTCATCATATCCAGGAGTACATTGCTAAGGCGTTGTCAGAAGGGCGCAAGCTAAGAAGCGGTGGGCTCAGCCATCGGACTGTACATTATCACTATTCTATTTTGAGCAAAGCCCTGAGTGATGCTATAAAAATGGGGCTGATTGCAGTAAATCCATGTAAGGCGGTGAGTCCACCTAAACCACAGCATACGGATATTCCTGCTATTGGTCCCGATGAGCTCCGTAAACTGCTAAGTGCTATACGAGGAAGCAGCTATTACCTCTACTACCACACGTTACTTCTCACAGGTTTACGCAGAAGCGAGCTATTAGCGTTGAAATGGAAAGATGTGGACCTTGAGTTGGCCCGCATGTATGTATCTCACAGCCTTCATAGGCTTGATGATGGCACAATTATTATCAAAGAGCCCAAGACCTCCCGTAGCCGGCGCCCTGTCGACTTACCATTATCCTTGGTATCGCTACTGCGCCAGCACAGAACTGATCAGGAAATCCAACGATTAATGCTGGGCAAAAGTTTAACTGAGGACGATTTCGTATTTTCTCATGTAGATGGCAGCCCACTTAATCCGAACACGGTAACCCACACCTTTGCTAAAGTTGCGGCGCGAGCCAGTATGCCTAGTCTTCGACTGCATGACTTGCGCCATATTCACGCCACTATGCTTTTGAAAGCAGGAGTACACCCGAGGATAGTTCAAGAAAGGCTGGGGCACAGCACTATTGCCACTACCCTCGATATTTACTCTCACACGGTACCCGGTTTACAAAAGGCAGCCGCCGAACGCCTCGATATTCTACTACCAAAATTAGAAGAAGACGAAAATGTCGGCAAAATGTCGGCAACAGGGGAGAAAATAGATGGTAGGCCGTACAGGAATCGAACCTGTGACACCCTGATTAAAAGTCAGGTGCTCTACCAACTGAGCTAACGGCCCTTTGTTGATTATAGCAATTTGGGTTTAGCAGCGTCAATTTACCTTTGTGAGGTTTTCAAGGGTAACGCCATCGATGACGGAACTGTAATATAGGGTAATAGATATCTTAAATCAAGTGGATGTGGTTGGGGCAAGGAGGGTGTGGAGGTAGTGAGCGAGTGCTGGATGAATATCACAGATGTAGCCGTCTTTGGTGGCTTCTACAGAAAAGGTTACCCTGTTTGGTCTCTGGGGCGGGTCGCTAAATTTGCTGAGTCCGGTCTCATCCCAGGGCATATCACGTCCTAGAATCTCTAGTAGACCTCTGACATCTCTGGGATGCTCCAGTATTACCTCAAAGGGAAGTTTCTGGGCTAGCGTATTTAGCTGCTCAGCTTTGAGTTTTATTCGCATATCTCACCACTTATTTTATATCTGAGAGCGGGTGATGGGATTCGAACCCACGACGTCTTGCTTGGGAAGCAAGCACTCTACCGCTGAGTTACACCCGCCAAAATCGTATCTATTCTAGGCCCAAAAATCAGCTTTGTCAAAATCGTGCATGGAATTGGTGGAACTTCTGACTGGAGCCATTGTGACCAGGAGTGTAGGTTGCCTGGAGCGTTTGCTTTGTTCTGGAGAGATATCCAGTTAGGTAAGCTAGCGTCTGAAAGTAACGCTGAAACGGTCGGTTGACGGCAGCTTTTGCTGCTGGTACCAGCCGACAGCCGATGTAACTATGATGAAAAGGCTTATGGAGGCAAGGACAGGGATAAAGTTCAATGCCCCATGGGGTATAGTTAATAATTAATCCGACAAACGGTGATAGAGGCTTCCTCCATAGAGCACTCGGTAATTCTGGAGAGTTGCCATGTTGTTAACGTTGAGCGGCTGGCGGATAGCCTTACCGGCAAAGATTCCAGGGTGAGCAAACAGGAGGGGAGCTTTAAGCTTCAAAGACTCTTCGTTGGCGATGATGCCAATATAGAATTGTGATTCACCTATCGTCATTACGAGCGAAGCGAAGCAATCTTCTAGTTGTCTTCTTCGACCGAGATTGCTTCGGCACTATGTGCCTCGCAATGACGAAAAGGGTATGTGCTTAGCAATGATGAAAAGTGTAGGTGCCTCGCAATGATGAAAAGTGTAGGTGCTTAGCAATGACGAAAAGGAGGGATGTGTCGCCTATCTATCTGAACGAAAGTAAGGTAACTGAAGAATCTGGTGGCGACCCTTCAAGGTCGCCTTTGCTGAAAACTTAATTTACGGCTTTAAAGGCATTAATGCGGCCGTTGCCCACGCCAGCAATTCCAATCTGGTCGCAGCTGCCCTCAATTTTTGCCCGCACCTCATCATTGACCTTACCGTTGCCGTTGGTATCAGTGGTCACGGCAAGCAGCAAGCCAGCTTCCCCAGAAACATGAGCAGCTGCTATCGAAGTACCGCTTTTATAACTATATTCATCGCCAGGCAAAGTGGAATAAACGTTCGCGCCAGGAGCAGCCACATCTACCCAGTCACCACGACTCGACCACAAAGCTAGCAAATCGTTATCATCAGTGGCTGCCACCGCCATGCAATTGGGATAACAAGCTGGATATATCGGATGCGTGCCCATATAATTACCTGCCGCCGCTACCAAAACCACACCTTTACTCCAGGCATAATCCACCGCCTCGGCCAGCTCCAGAGATGGCTCAGTGAGAAAAAGACTCAAATTGATAACATCGGCACCGCTGTCCGTTGCCCAGATTATACCCTTAGCCACCGCGGCGCCATCACATCTGCCCTCATCATCAGCCACTTTAACATTCAGCAAACGGCAGCTATATCCCACACCGGTAACGCCAACACCATTATCAGCTAAAGCGGCAATGACACCGGCCACATGAGTGCCGTGACCATAAACATCGTCGCTCGTTGGGCTGTCGGTGAAGTTAATGTCAGCTACCACCTTGCCAGCTAAATCCTCATGCTCACGGTCAATGCCGGTATCCAAAACGGCAATAAGAATAGCTGGGGTTCCCGAGGTAACCTGCCACGCTTGAGGTGCCTGCACCTTATCCAGGTTCCACTGCTTATCTAAATAACTATCATTGGCCACTTCAGCCACGTATCCCGAATGGCTGTGAGAAAACGATGTGCCAGCCAAGAACAAAAGCAGCAACAAACCCAGAGCTAACCTTGAGACCTTCACGTTTATCAGTTTAAGTCGCCGAGGCTGCCCTACGAATCACCTATCGGTCACATTCTAGTTGAGAAATTAGTCCCATATTCAATA
>JAUXIO010000046.1 GCA_030620975.1 Dehalococcoidia bacterium
GCAGAATGACCATCGGAGTCGTTCTGCTTTTTCTATTTGCGCAGATAGGGAAGCTGGCCTTCGGGGTCTTGTTAAAGGATTTCTCTTAGATAGAAAAGTGACGGGATTCTCAACGTTCACTGCCACAAACTACGCTATGCCTACGCTATATCAGCACTTAGAAACGGCATGAATTCCTTTGTCCTGCAATCAAGTTTAGGGCATGCCACTCAGAATCGCTACGATTTTCAATATGGACTGATAGCCACTGTGTCATCACATGAGCATGGCGCTCCTTGCTTTAACTGCAGCGAAGATTTCCTTAACCTGCATGGGGGTAAGAGATTGTTGTAATACGTCAAAGACTACTTTAAGCGGTTTTCTCATTTTGCTCTTCATCAAGTTCAAATTCCTCAACTAGTCCCCGCTCTAATTTGTCCATCGATTCACTCAACTTCTTATAGCGCTCCAACAGCTCCTCTGCTTTCCTAACAGCATGCCCCGCATGTTGTATTTCTTTCCTCACACGGAATAGCTCAATAAAACCATAACATAAAGCGGCCAAACCAGGGATTACCAATATGAGTGACCACACTGAAACGTTCATGGCAGTGATAGCTAGAGCAATTACACTAATACCAAGAGCTGCAATAGCTATAGACCCAAAGAGAAAACTGGAAGCCGACTGTGCGCTCAATGCAGGAGACAAGACCACGTTGTCCGCTAATACACTAACTCCAAGGTTATTTAATATAGTTTGTCCCTGAATGAGAACCTTAATACCATGTTCAATAGTCGATAGGCGGTCCTGAGTTGACTCTTCCATTTTGCCTCCTTTCCAAGCCCAAAGCAGTTTCAATTTAATGTCCTTATAGTCAGTAGCTCCCCAGGTCAGACGATATTTCCTAGTTTCAGGCTCAATGTTATCTCCATAGATGGTTATCTCCAGGCTGTATCTCCCAGGTTCAAACCAGCTATATACACCTCTAGGTAGAAGGTCTTTACAAATAAAAGCTTTCTTAGGGATATCTTGCCTCGTATACAAGATATCCAAATACTCGTAATCTTTGGGGTTCAAGTCGATAGAGCTTAACGGAATTTCATCACCACTAGTCCCAACCCAGTGCAATACACAAGGGTCATAATCCAATGGCTTCTTTCCTGACGCACCTGTTACCTTTACAAGCTTCCCAATGCATCTCCTAGCAAGTCTGCTACCAGAATTGGTTACTTTTAGTCGAAGCCAATAGGCAGGAATGTGCTTGTCAGGAGGTTGCACCTGCTTCTGAACTAATGTAGTCTCTCTACAATACGGCTTCTTATTATCAAAATCTACAGAGAATTTCGGCTTGTTCCACCAAGGCCTAATTATTTCAATATAGAAAGTCATTAACGCTAGGGCTAAAGTACCTATTCCAGCTATCCAATATGGCAGCGCACTATCGATTTGCTGTGTTGCCTGCTTCGCTATATCGTCTTGACTTGTTGGTAACAGACCTGCATTCCATCCAAGTAAGAAGAGAAAAGTCATGAGTATGCTAAGAACAAAAAAGATGTAGGCATATAGTCGCCTGGGTTTCTTAATTGTTGCTATTATTGAAACGCCGATAGCAAGAAAGGTCCCAGCCAAACCAAGTGCAGCCAGTGCCAAGTACTGTACCATACATCACCTCCGAATCTTGCTTAACTGGTAAACGAGGCATGTTCTGCTTTGACGAGTATTATACAGCAAGTTATTGAACTTGACTGTTAGTCAGTTGCTTTAGTAGTCCACTCAGCCACTTCCCCTCCCCTATACGACCCATTTTGAACTTGCCTTTATTGATAAGGTCAACCACCAAACATCAATATCCCGTTATTCTCCATCGGCTGGCGGCTGCTACTGTCATTGATTGTCAATTTCTGAACAAAAATCGAATTGGTGCCGTGTCCCTGAGTATGGCCCTTTAAAACCAAGTTTGCGGAGACGGCGAATGAAGTCCTGGCGCTTACACCGTCTCCACTGGCTCATCTTGAGGTCTATGCCACCAATTACCGGTAAAGGATGACCCAGCTTAAGACCGACTAGAATCCAGTCCTCCAGAGTAGAGCGTAACTCAGCCTCACACTCTTGCAAAGTGAGGCCAAAAGCTACTACCCCTGCACACAGGGGAATTCGCCCGGCAAAAGTGCCGTCTTCCAGCTTGTCATAAACGGCTTGTACCGGTTTTTGCAAACACCGCCTTTTCAGCGTATAATTGAGGGGTAGTTTCGGTTAAGGGCATTACATACTTTTTATCTCAGGTTTACTCAAGTATTGGATGGCCTGGACTCTAACTAGGATTTCGAGGAGAGGAGGCCATCCAATAAGTTTTCAGGACAAGTTGATCTAGTGTTCCAATTCTGGGGCTACCTTGACTTTTAGCACGTGAAGGTGAATCATAGGACTCGCTATCGCGGCGCTTTCAAAGGATGGTGTAGATAAGTTGAATCATGCGCGAGGTGAAGGTTCATCGTTATTTTCTGTCTAAGGGGCAGGCGTCTCAACTCAAAGCAAGAAGGAGCACAAGGAGGAGGTAAAAGCAGCGGACAAGCAACTGATTAGTAATAGCCATAACTTAATGAAAGGAGCACTAATATGAAGATATATGTGGGTAACTTATCCTATGATGTTACTGAGGAGGAATTGCGCCAAGAATTTCAAGCTTTTGGAGGGGTTGAATCTGTAGATATCATAACAGACAAATATAGTGGGCGGCCAAGAGGATTCGGGTTTGTTGAAATGCCAACAGTGTCTGAAGGCCAAGCTGCAATTACTGCTCTGAACGGGAAAACTTTAAAGGATCGGACGCTGAATGTTAATGCAGCTCGACCTCGCTCTGATAGCAGAGGTGGTGGGTACGGTGGGGGAAGAGATAGAAGATACTGAATTGACGCCTATCATTTCTTGAGCCTATCTTTATGGCTGTGCGAGAAGGTTTCTAAAGGTTATGAGAGTCCCTTTAGGCAAAAGCCGACCTTGGGTGAGAAATCTCAATGCTCCAGCTATAGCTGTTCCAATGCTCTGACAACATCGTTAAGCTCGTCAAAGGATTTGCATTTAAGGTTATTCTCTCTATGGCAGGCTAATGGTTCACCTCTGGCGAGGATTTGGTGGGCACGCCCATCTGCCATTATCGTCCGCAGTTAATTAAGACGGGGCGCTGGACTGAATTAGTTAGCTCGAGAGGCAGTCGCTTCCCTTCTAAGCGGGGCTCTGCTAAATGGAACTAAGACGCCGAAAATGAGAGCAGTAAGTAGCTTTGGCTCCCTTAATGCGCTGGAAATAAGCTTCCCATGCCAGTCAAAGGAAAAGGCTTTGGAATTGAGCAATAGCTCGTGGATATTTTTTGATTTGACGATGTTAAATACTTGCTCTATTTGCTTCTGGCTCATTCTGTAATACAGCCTGCGCAGCCAGTAGCCGATGGCAATCTCCCTGCCAATCTTAGCTTTCCACTCCCTTTCATATTGAGAAAGTCGGCGGGCCGACAGGTCATCAACTGCAAGAGCTCGTCTCAAGCTCTCAGCAGCTATATCAGCGCAGAGTAAACCGAAATATATGCCGCCGCCGGTAGTGGGCTTGACCTGCCCTGCGGCATCACCGACGGCGATGATGCGCTCAGCGTAGGTTCTGGGTAGAGTGGTTATGGGAATGGCTTTTTGCCTGAGGTCACCCCCATCAAGGCTTATTTTGCCTTGCTGATGCAGACGGGAAAGCAACCTCTCTAAATAAGAAGCAGGTTTGTGATAAGACAGCGAACCAACAAGTCCGGTACTTGCTGATGTGGGCACGAGCCAGGCGAAGAATCCCGGGGCCATCTCCTGGTTCAGGTAAACCTCGACTTCGTCAATTCCGTGGATATTTACCTCAGCTTGAGCCCCCAGGGCAAAGTCGTCAATTTTACCCAAGCCTAACCTCTGGGGAAGATTACTAAGACCGCAGGCGAGAGCCACAGCCCTGGCTTTAAATACATGCTTTTCTCCAGAGCGGTCAATATTAACCTGGACATATCTGGGCTTGGGAATAATATCTGTCACCCGCGCACTTAAAAAATAGATAACGCCATTTGCTTGAGCCTCGTCTGCCAGATGGGCATTGAGAGCGGAGCGGTCAATTATGTAGGCTTGAACTGCGTCTTTCTCCAGCTTGAGAGATGCCCCCGAAGGGGCAAAAACCTTAGCTGAACTTGCTTCCCTGAGCACCACTTCGTTACTGATGGGGAAGGAATTAAAGCATTCCGTGCTGATGATGCCAGTGCAGCAAGTCTTGCCGTCCAGCTTTTCCTTCTGCTCAAAGACGGCAACGCGATAGCCATAGCTGGCTAGCTTATAAGCTAGATAGCTGCCAATGGCTCCGGCGCCAACCACAATTACGTCATATTTCATTACTTACGCAATAGAAAGAAGGTAGACTCTAGCTTACCTCCTTTTGTCTGACAAGGTCAACTATCGCTTGCCAGGCGGTCCAGAGCCGTCACTATGGCTGCCGCCAGGGAAATTGACAGGGCTTTATCTAAATTTCGCATGTATGCTCACTTGGGCAGTTTAATGTTCAGGGCAACGCCGAAGCGCTGAGCCGGCGCCAATTTCCGCCGCCGATACCAGGCAATACCCGAAGCCACCAGGATGAGAAGGGTAATGGGGATAAGTATGGGATAAAGCCTTATGTCCCAAGGAGCATAATTAAGAGCGAGCCCGATAAGGGGAACGATGGCGATGCTCAAGCCAAAGCTCGAAGCTACCTGTTCAATACCTTAGTGACATAGCTTCTCTCCTCGAGATTGCTTCCTCGCGAAGTCCTTGGCAATGGCAGAGGGGCATGTCTTAGTTGAGCTTAGGACCTCCACAAGCTGATGACGGCCAAGGCGCTGAGTGCAACGCCGGCGATTGCCGCCCCAATCCAGCCCAGGAGACACAACGTGGTGACGATTCCCCCGGCAATCAGTATCCCGAGCAGTATAGAGAGGAAGGCATATTTGAATTTCAGGCCGAAGAGGACGGCGGCGATTGAGCCGGTCCAGGCGCCGGTTATGGGCAGGGGGATGGCAACAAAAAGGGTGAGGCCAATCCTCTCGTATCTTTCGATGATTTTTCCCCGCCGCCGGGCGTGCTCAAAGAGCTTGTTGAACATACTTTCAAAGAGCTTTATCCGGCTCAGAGCTTTGGAAAGCGAGTCAAGGAGCAGCAGGAGAAAGGGCACGGGCAGGAGGTTGCCGATGACGGCCAGAAAGAAGGCATAATGCCAGGGGAAGTGAAATAGGTTTATAGCTACTGGGAGCGCTCCCCTGAGCTCCAGCACTGGCAGAGCCGAGATGATGATTACCACCAGCTCCTGGGAAAAACCTAATCTGATAAGTTCTTCAGCACCCAAAGTTTTACCTTTACATTTGTAGCCGTTTCAGCTCGCTTTTAGTTAAATGAGCGCAAAGCTGGGATTGGTGTTGGGGACATTCTAACTTCTGTGTTCCTTGAGCACAAGGGCTGGTCTACGGTAATGGTTTGGTGCAGGCCATCTCGGAAGAAGGATAATCTTGGGACCAAAGCAAATATGAATTAGAGACGGTTAGAGTGCTTGCGTTCAGAATCCTTCCAATTGCCAATATCTGTCAGTTATTCCCTGGGTCATGGGTCCTGCTCCTTTCTACGATACTTTACTTCCTCCATGGAGCAGGAGCAAACCCTAAAGTGTCCATTACGTTATGTCTTAAATGTGTCCCATTTATGCTGATGATTTACAGTATTACTAGCGATATATTACCCGTGAGCTCGGGGGTGCTATCCGCCCACCGACAACAATACTAAGCCGGTAACTACCAGCACCACGCCTACGGCCAGTAAGATAATCAATAATTTTACGTTCACCTTTTCAAAGTCCTTTCTGTTTGTACTTTACCACTGATAAATACCCTTTATCAATAAACGAACTCCGCTACAAAAAGTTAGTGACCTTGGAAAAT
>JAUXIO010000021.1 GCA_030620975.1 Dehalococcoidia bacterium
AGGGGAAATTAGCCGAGGGTGAGAAGGGCAAGGAAGAATTGCGGCAGCTTTATCGTGATTTTTACGGGGATGAGCCTTTTATAAGGGTATTGGATGCTTCACCTCAGACCAAGCACACCTGGGGGAGTAATTTCTGTCTTATTCACCCAACCATTGATTTAAGGACGAATAGGCTTGTGGTTATCAGTTGCATTGATAACTTGGTGAAAGGAGGGGCGGGGCAGGCTGTTCAAAATATGAACTTGATGCTCGGTCTATTGGAGCCGACTGGACTCGAAGCTCTGGCTATCTATCCTTAGCTGGATTGCTCGTTTATTCTTGGCCCTGTTATATTTTTTAACTTGCCCCCATCGTCTAGAGGCCTAGGACATCGGCCTTTCAAGCCGGTAACAGGGATTCGAATTCCCTTGGGGGCACTTCTTATTTAATATTGCTTCTGCATGTGCAATTTGCTATTCTGCAAGGAGGGGTTTTATCTTTGATAGACCCTGCAAAGGAGGTCTGGTGAATAAGGTCTATATAATTGATGTAACTAACAGGGACGGGGTTCAGACTGCCAAGCTCGGTCTCTCCAAGCTGGAAAAGACGATGATAAATATGTACCTGAATGAGATGGGCATTTTCCAGTCTGAATTTGGTTTTCCCACAACTAGACACGAATCGCTTTATCTCCAAGCGAATTTGGAGCTGGCTGAGATGGGGGTTCTGCAGCCTATCCGTTTGAGCGGGTGGATCAGGGCAATTGCGGGGGATGTGGAAACAGCCTTCAAACTCGTTCCCAACATTCGGCATCTCAATCTTTCCATTTCTACCTCTGAGCAGATGATTCAGAGCAAATTCCGGGGGGAGAGGACACGAAGTGACATTCTAAAGATGATGGTTGATGCCGTGGAAGCCGCTCGCTCGCATGGGGCCGAGAGCATAGGAGCGAATGCTGAAGATGCTTCCAGGACAGATATAAATTTTTTGATTGAGTTTGGTTTGAAAGCTAAAGAACATGGGGCTGATAGATTAAGGTATTGTGATACTCTGGGTTATGATGACCCTTTTACCATATATGAGACGGTAAAGACGCTGGCAGAGAATGTGGGAATGCCCATTGAGCTTCATTGCCACAGCGATTTGGGAATGGCTGTAGCCAATTCTATCGCCGGTGCTAAGGGAGCTATAGATGGTGGGCAGGATGCTTATATTAACACGACGATAAATGGAATTGGTGAAAGAGCAGGTAATGCCGACCTGCTGGCGGTAATTTTGGCCATCGCCAAGTCTAAAGGTTTTGCTAAAAAATATCGCCTGGGGAGACCAATTAAATTAAATAAGTCGTGGAAAACAGCCAAGTTTGCCAGCTATGCTTTTGGAGTTCCAATCCCCATAAATCAGCCTGGTGTTGGAGCTAATGCCTTTGCTCATGCCTCCGGCATTCACGCCGATGGCGTATTGAAAGACCCGCGCAATTACGAACTATATAGCCATACTGAACTGGGCAGAGGTGAGCCTGAGTTTGTGGAGACTGGCAGAGAAATATGCGCTGGTGAGGCGTATAGTGGGATATCTGGTTTCAGGCATGTAATGGGCAAAATGGAAGTGACCTTTACAGATTCTAGTGAGGCGGAGGAGATTCTGGAGTTGGTGAGGTACAGCAATGTTGAGGCGCAAAAGCCGCTTGTTGAGGATGAGTTGCTCTTTATTGCCAAATATCCCCAGATAACAAAGAAACTGTTGACATTAAAGCCTTTGGAATGAAGAGCACAGTCAACATGGAAATTATAGTGGCAGTTTTAATTAAGCTGGTTAACCAGGGTGAAAACTCGCTGCCATTTTTGGGAGTGAGCTTGCTTTAATTGCTGGAAGTGTGCTTGAAAAGGGGCTGAGGAGATAGTATCTGTGCTCATGAGTAAAGCATCTTCACCGTTGTCTGAGTAATAGCCATGTCTTATTTTCGCTTCTTGGAAGCCGTATTTTCTATATAGATTTTGTGCTACTTTATTGGAGACGCGTACCTCAAGGGTGACTGTTCTGGCGCCTAATTGTGCAGCCAGCTCAATGACTGAAATGAGCAGTGATTCTCCCAAGCCTTGGTGATAATAAGCTTCTCTTACAGCAATGTTGGTGAGGTGTGCTTTGTCTAACATTATCCAGAAGCCAGCGAAGCCCATGACATAGTCTTCTCTTGGCGAGATGGATTCATCATCCAGGAAGCGGTCTCGATTGAAAAGGCATTTGAACCAGGAAGACTCTTTACGAAAGCCTATTTCGGTTTTACCTCTCTTTTCTTTATAAATCACCACATAGCGAGCCAGTTGATTATGAAGTTCCTGCTTGTAGGAAGTATATGAGATGGGTGGCCACTGGGCAGGGAAAGCTTCGTGATCGATGTCAATCACCTGGGGAATGTCGCTATCTCGCATGGGGCGAATAATATACCTTATATTTCTACTCAAAATTCAACCTCGTTTAGCCCCTTCAGGATTTTAGCACACGAGAGCCTATTATTTAAGGCGGGGCTATTCTATAGTCTGAATGTAAATTGGGTGGTATAATCTTGCCAAACAGGCATAAGGAGGCAGAGATGTTTTTTGAAGCGAGTATCGCCTGGGGTCTATTAAGTTTGGTTTTTGGCGTTCTGATATTGGTCTTCCCAAAGTTACTTTCTTATTTGGCAGGAGCTTACCTTATAATAATTGGCTTGGTAATGATTATTGGGGCATTCTTTTAAAGAAGCTATCTCTGTTGGGGAACTTTGATGGAAAAGGAAGTTGTCGCTGAGCTAGCCATTATCCCTTTGGGGACTGCAGATACCGGACTCAGTCGCTATATTGCCGCTTGCCTTGAGATTTTGCGAAATAATGAGGATATACAGTACCAACTTACAGCTATGGGGACGGTTATGCAGGGTCCCCTTAGTCGGATTCTTGAAGTGG
Organism: Dehalococcoidia bacterium; assembly: GCA_030620975.1. Classification (GTDB taxonomy): domain Bacteria; phylum Chloroflexota; class Dehalococcoidia; order GIF9; family JAUXIO01; genus JAUXIO01. The sequence continues at coordinate 2,925 of JAUXIO010000021.1, forward strand.
CGCAGCAGATGCATGAAGTTCCCTTTAGTATGGGCGTGTCTCGGGTATTTACCACCCTTAAGATTGATGACCGGCGGGATAGGCCGGAGACAATAGAGCGTAAAGTTGAGGCAGTGCTAGAATTTGAGAAAGCAAAAGGTGAATAGGGAACTAGTGGACATCAGCATTCAGTTAGCTCCACGTCATCCTAGTGGTTTGCTTTTGGCTAATCCGGTGATGACTGCGGCTGGCACCTTTGGCTATGGAATAGAGTACAGCCAGCTTATTGATATTCAAAAATTGGGGGCTATCATCTGCAAAGGAACTACGCTTAATCCAAGGGGGGGTAATCCTCAACCGCGATTAGTGGAAACGACGGCGGGGTTACTTAATTCTGTAGGCTTACAAAATATTGGGCTTGAAGCTTTAATTCGAGACAAAGCGCCGGTTTGGGCAAGCTGGCGGGTTCCGGTTATCGTCAATATCGCTGGTGAGACCATTGGTGAGTATGTTCAAGTTGCCGCCGGGTTGGAGGGAGTAGCTGGAATAAGCGGCATTGAAATAAATGTTAGTTGCCCTAATCTGGCAGCCGGAGGAATAGAATTTGGTATAAGTCCTCAACTTGCCGCTGAGGTCACCTCTGCAGTTAAGGCGGCATCCAGTTTGCCCATCATTGTAAAGTTAAGCCCGAATGTGACTGATATTGTGGAAATTGCTTCAGCCGTGGCAGAAGCAGGAGCTGATGCTTTATCTGTAATTAATTCTGTGAAGGCGATGGCAATTGATGTAGCTAAGGGTAAACCTGCCTTGGGGAATGTTAGCGGTGGACTTTCCGGTCCGGCGATTAAACCGATAGCGCTTTACACGGTGTATGAAGTAGCTGGTGCTGTAGATTTACCCATAATTGGCTGTGGTGGTATTGCCTGCGCTAATGACGCCTTGGAATTTATTATGGCCGGGGCCAGCGCCATACAAGTTGGCACAGCCAATCTGGCTAATCCCGGGGCGGCGCTTGATATATTAAAAGGGATAGAGCGGTTTATGCAAAACAGTGGAGCTCATAAGCTAACTGAGCTTATTGGCATTGCTAGAAGGTAAGCCTTTGTGCTTCTTCGCTTTGAGTTAGCGAAGTAAGTTACGGGCGATGGTCATGCGCTGCATCTCTGAAGTTCCCTCGTAGATTTCGGTGATCTTGGCATCGCGTAGATAGCGCTCGACCGGGTAGTCTTTACAATATCCATAGCCGCCGTGAATCTGGATAGCTTTATTTGCTGCCAGCATAGCCACTTCGGCGGCAAATACTTTGGCCATGGCTGCTTCTTTGATAAAGGGCAATCCTTTGTCTTTTAGAAAGGCTGCCTGATAGGTTAGCAAGCGAGCAGCTTCGGTATTTGTAGCCATATCAGCAAGCATCCACTGAATTGCTTGGAAGCTGGCGATGGGTTGTCCAAACTGCTGCCTTTCTTTAGCATAATTTAGTGAGGCATCCAAAGCTGCTTGGGCAATTCCTACAGCTTGGGCGGCTACGCTAATCCGGCTGCTGTCTATAGCTTCCAGAGCTATGCGCAGACCGCGGCCGGTTTCGCCAAGCTGATTGATTGCAGGCACATGGCAGTTTTCGAATATAAGTTCGGTTGTTGATGAACCATGTATACCCAGTTTGCGTTCTTTCTTGCCCACAGAGAAGCCGGCGGTATTCTTATCGACAATAAAGGCGGTAATACCTTTATGCCTCAGGGATTTATCAATGGTGGCGAAAACTACGGTAGTCTCAGCCTCGCCTCCATTAGTTATGAAGATTTTGGTACCATTAATGATATACTCGTCTCCTTGACGTAGCGCCGTTGTTTCTAGGGTTCCGGGGTCGCTTCCAGCGCCAGTTTCAGTTAGTGCAAAGCAAGCTAATTTTTCTCCTTTTGCTAAGGGGGCAACAAAGAGGCTTTTTTGCTCTCTGGTGCCAAACTTATAGATGGGGTAGCAAGCTAGCGACAGGCTGGCCAGGTAAATAGCTCCGACGCCAGCTGAGGCATGCGAGATTTCTTGGCAAGCAATGGCAAGGCAGACTGAATCTCCACCGCTGCCGCCGTATTCTTCAGAGATGGTGACGCCGAACAGGCCTAACTTGGCTATCCCTTTTATAACTTCAGCGGGGAAAGTCTCCTCTTCATCTATTTGGGCAGCTACAGGTTCAATTTCGTGAAGGGCAAAGTCACGTACCATGGTCTGGAACATTTTCTGTTCCTCGGTTAGGAAAAAATCCATTGTAGCTCCTTTCTGTTTAATTTTGGACTAGATTTTATTCCTGATAAAGGCCTCTTTTAACGCTTTGGAGTGCTGTTTGAAATTGATTATAACTTATAGACGTGGTTTCTGACTATTAGTTATACTGAAAGAGAACTATTGGGGATATTAATATTATGGAGTCGTTTATATCAGGCAATCTGAAGACTAGATTTATCGGAAGACGCCTATTCTATTATCCCAGCCTTTCTTCAACTATGGAAGCGGCTAAAGAAGCTGCCAAGAAGGGTGTGGAGGAGGGAGCGGTAGTCATTGCAGGTGAACAAGTGGCGGGCAAGGGGCGTTTGGGAAGGACTTGGCTATCACCTAAGGGCAGCTTGGCTATATCCATTGTTCTTCGCCCCCATTTAAAACACTTGCCACAGCTTATCATGATAGCCTCTTTAGCCGTAGTTTATGCCATTAAGAAGGTTAGCGGGCTACAGGCACAAATTAAGTGGCCCAATGATGTTCTGATTAATGGCAGGAAGGTCTGTGGCATCTTGATTGAAAATGAACTTGTAGGCACTGAGGTAAACTTCGCCATCATAGGCATAGGGGTAAATGTCAATTTTGCTCCGTCAGCGTTTACCGAGGTTTCAGCTACAGCCACGAGCTTATCCTATGAGCTGGGGAGGGAAGTGCCCCACCTTGGATTTGTTCTCGTTTTGCTTTCCGAGGTGGAGCGATTGTATGTGGAAGCTCAGGCTGGTGTGCCCATATATAAAGATTGGCGGAACCACATGGAAACCCTGGGTAAATGGATACAGGTTAAAGCCGGCGATACAATTGAAGAAGGCAAAGCCGAGGCTACAGCGGAAGACGGCAGTCTTCTCCTGCGCCGCAGTGATGGCAGCCTGGCTACAATTGTAGTCGGCGACGTTACAGTGTTAAAGAGTTAATATGCCGCCTACTTCTTCTCGGGATTGCCTCTTTCCAAAATTGGTCTGAGGATATCCATGGGTAAGGGAAATATTATTGTGTTCGTTCTCTCGGTGGCGATGGTGGTCAGGGTTTGGAAGTAGCGAAGCTGAAGAGCTGAAGGTGCGGCATCGATGATTTTAGCTGCGTCAGCTAGCTTCTGGGCGGCGGTGAATTCGCCCTCGGCGTGTATAATTTTAGCTTGCCGCTCCCGGTCAGCTTCGGCTCGAGCTGCCATTGCCCGCTGCATCCCCTCGGGCAGCAGGACGTCTCTAATTTCGACCATGCTCACTTTTACTCCCCAGGGCGCAGTGCCTTCGTCAATAATTACCTGCAGTTTTTCATTGATTTGGTCTCGGCGAGACAGTAGCTCTTCTAGATCAGATTGCCCCACGACATTTCGCATGGTGGTCTGAGAGAGTAGGGAAGTGGCTCTTATGTGGTCAAGCACCTTAAGCACGGCGTCAGAGGGTTCGACTACTCGAAAATAGATCACGGCATCCACTCTGACGGTAACGGTATCTCTGGTGATGCACTCTTGAGATGGAACATCCATGGTCACTACGCGAAGGTCCATCTTCACCATGCGCTCAATGAAGGGGATGATCAAGACGAATCCGGGGCCTCTAATTCCAACATATCTTCCCAGGCGAAAAATTACTCCCCTTTCGTACTCGTTGACAATTCTAATGCTAGCTGAAGCCAATATCATTACTGCAATGGCAATGCCAAAATAAGAAAGTATATCCATTTTTTTCCTCCTATTTAGTTTTTTTCTTAGTTACCCATAGCTTCAAGCCTTCAACCCTGGTTACTATCACCTCCTCTCCCGGTTTTACCCTACCATGGTCGAGTGTAGCTGTCCATCGTTCACCTTCGATGAAAACTGTGCCCGTCGGGTTGAGGGCGGTTTGAGCTATGGCTACCTTTCCTGTTAATCCTTCAATGCCAGTAGTTGGTTGTCGCCTGTGGGCTCGAACAACGGCGCCAATAACGAAGATAAAAAAGGCGGTGGTGAAAATTGCAACTCCGGCAATTAGCCCTCGGTTTACCTCCAGCGGCGGTGAGGTATGACTGAATAGAGTAAGCGAGCCAATTGTTAGGGAGGCTATACCCCCAGCGGCTAGTAGGCCATGGCTGACAACGAAAAGTTCAGCTAGGAAGAGTCCAAAGGCAAGTAGGATGAGCAGTGTGCCTCCCCAGTAGGCGCTAAGCACCCCCAAGGAGTAGAAGGCGAGGAGCAGACTGATGCCGCCGGCTACGCCGGGGAAGATCGTCCCCGGATTGGAAAATTCGGTAATAAGCCCTATAGTGGCCAGGGTTAGCAGAATGTAAGCGATGTTTGGGTCGCTGATGGCATGCAGGAAATTTTCAATTCCGGTCATTTCATTTCTATCTAGCACATAGTGGGCGGTATTGATAGTTACTTCTTCCCCTGTGGCCAAGGTTACTTTCTTGCCATTGAGTTGAGAGATGAGGCTTTCCAGGTCGTTGGCCTGCAAGTCAATGAGGTTAGATTGTAATGCCTCGGTATCGGTGTAGGACTTGCTTTCCCTGACTGCCAGTTCAGCTTCAATTGGATCGCGACCACGCATTTGGGCGATACTTCTAATCCAAGCGGCACTGTATTCGGTCACCTTTTTTGCTTCGGTCTCGGGCATCTCCTCACCGATGCTTACCGGGTGGGCAGCTCCAATACTGCTGCCAGGGGCCATGGCAGCTATATGGGCAGCTACGGTGATAAAGGTTCCCGCTGATGCTGCCCAGGCACCCTGTGGGGAAACATAAACGACAACGGGGACTTCAGCATTTAAGATTTTCTGCACTATCTCTTCCGTTGAGATCAAGAGTCCGCCTGGGGTGTTCAGTTCGATGATGCAGGCAGTGCTGCCTTGGGACTCGGCATGGTCAATGCCGCGATTAACGTAATTGGCGACTGCGGGAACGATGATACCCTCAACGTGCAGGACTTCAATATTTGGACTAGCGGCACTAACTGTATTGAATAGTAAGCTGCCAGCTATTAAGCTTATGAATGAAATGAGGTAAAAAGATTTGAGTATAAGTTTAAACATCTGTCACATCCAAGTTAATTATAGGCAGGTTAGCGAACTGATAGCAAACTTAAAGCTGGAGATTGAAGGGGGAAGTGAATCAGTGTAGAATAGGTCAACTTATTAACTCGGGCTGAATTGTGAAAAATCGAAGATGTAAAGGGGCTCGCGACTTGCTTCCCCAAGATATGTGGCGTTTTCGCTTCATCGAGGATGTATTCCGGAGCTGTTGCTTGAGCTGGGGCTATCAGGAGGTAAGGACGCCAACGCTGGAATATCTCCATTTATTTACGGCTACGGGAACGCTTAGCCCAAGCATGTTAAGTCGGGTATATTCGTTTCTTGACTGGGATGGTTGGAGTGGTGAGAGGGTGGTTCTTAGACCTGATGGCACGATTCCCATCGCCAGACTTTATATTGATAATCTAGCTAGGCAGGAGCTGGCCAAGCTTTTTTATGTGACTAATGTTTTTGCCTTCGAGGAAACGGGCAGGGAGAACAGAGAGCGATGGCAATGCGGAGTTGAGTTTTTGGGCTGTGCTGAACCGGCGGCAGATATGGAAATAATCTTGCTCGCCACTGAGATCTTGCATAAGCTTGGCATTGACCGCATTGAGCTGCGGCTATCTCACGCTGGACTGGTAAAGGCTTTGCTCAGAGAGTTGAAGCTCAGCCCCGCTGAGGAAACTAAGGCATTAGGTCAGCTCTTGGAGGGTGACTGGCAGATATTGACTGAAGTGGGGTCAACAAGTTCTGAGCTGGGCGAGCTTTTGCCTCAGCTTCTTGGTTTGAAGGGGAAATCGAGCGGCTTTTTGAAGAATCTGGAGGTGCTGTCCGGGCAGACTTCTGCCGACTTCAAATCTGAACTAAATAATTTTATGGATGTCATTAGTTTGCTGGACAGTCTGGATTGTAATTACCAGATTGATATTATGTCCATGCAAGGTTTTGAATACTATACTGGAGTTTGTTTCCAGATATCGACTGATGGCAAAAGGATAGCTGGTGGCGGAAGATATGATGATCTTATTCCACTCATGGGTGGAGGGAATGTTTCCGCTTGTGGGTTTGCTTTGTATGCTGATCCTCTTATGTCATTAGTCCCGTCTGAGGTTGGGAAGGTGGCCGAGCGGGGAGTTCTAGTTAAGGGTGAGACTACGGCGCCTGAGATAGTGAAAACCTGCTTTGATTTAGCTCAGTCACTCCGCAATATGGGATGTGTAGTTGACCTTGATTTCGTTGGTCGTGGGGCAGCTGGTTGGCGGTGGACTATCATGGTTCAAGGGGCAAGGCTGTTTGAGGTGATTGACCAGGTTCAAAACCGGCGGAAAGAGGTGGCTTCTATAGTTGAAGTCCTCAATGAAGTGGGGGGTTGAGTTTAGCTTGTTAAGTAAGTATCAGCAGGGTTATCTCAGATTAGCTTTACCCAAGGGCAGACTTCTAGCAGTCACAGCCAATTTATTGGCTAAAATTGGTTTAGGCTTTAAAGGCTATAATGCCCGGGCGCGGCTTTATCGTCTCCGGTCAACAAGGTTTTCTTACTTGTCAGCCAAGATGTTTCAGGAGAAGGATATTCCCGTTCAGGTGGCGGTGGGCAATTACGATTTAGGTATATGTGGTCTGGACTGGGTGGAGGAGCTTCAAGTTGGATATCCAGCCACCACATTAGTTAAGGTGATGGATCTTGGTTATGGGAGGGGCAATCTATATGTGGCGGCCAGCGGGCAGGGTGGCATATCCAATATTGATGAAGTGCTAACCGGCAGGAACAGTTGGCGCATAGTGAGTGAATATCCCAATTTAGCCGAGTCCTTTGCTTTGAAGCAGAGGTTGAGGAGTTTTAGGATTTTTCCCGTGTGGGGAGCAGCTGAGGTTTATCCTCCGGAGAATGCCGACTTGGCTGTGCTCTGGGCGAGGGGTGAAGAAAGACTTGCCTCTTACGGTCTGACTCCTTTGAAGGCGCTGCTTGCTACTAGCGCCTTCCTCATTGCCAATGAGAGAAGTTTAGAGGCCAAGGATTTAAATGAGATTCTGGCTTGTTTTAGCCCTGAAGTTATTGGGGAATCGAAGTCCTTGCTGGAAACTGAGGCCGAGGTGATTGGAAGCTCTGAAGCTGCTTTATCGCGTCAGCAAAGAGCAGATTCAGTATGGTTGGCTTTACCCGATGGGCATCAGCAGCCGCCTACCGTGGAATTCTTGAGTCGGGTAAGGATTAACGTCGAGGGTTATTCTGAGGAAGGTAGAAATCGGCGTCCCTCTACTGATTTTGATTGGCTCAGCGTTAAGGTAGTTAGACCGCAGGATATGCCGCTCCAAGTGGCTAATGGCAATTTTGACTTAGCCATAAGTGGCAAAGATTGGCTTCTTGACCACCTCTATCGTTTTCCCTCAAGCCCAGTAGCGGAGCTAGCTGACCTTGGCTTTGGCAGAGTGAAGATTGTGGCTGTGGTGAGTAAGCAATTGCCTGTAACCAATATCGGTGAGCTAAGGCAACTTGCTAAAGTTGGTAGATTATCACCTCTGAGGGTAGCCTCGGAGTACATAAATATTGCTGACAAGTACCTTAGAGATAACCGCGTCAGCCCTTATAAACTGATTCCCACCTGGGGAGCTAGCGAGGCCTTTTTGCCTGAAGATGCTGACCTACTTATCGAAAATAGCCAGACGGGCAGGACTTTAGCTAGACATAATCTAAGGGTCATTGATACGCTTTTTGAGTCTAGAGCTTGCCTTATTGGTAACATAAATAATATTGACTCTCCTACTAAAGGGGGAAAGGTAGCTTCGCTTATTGAAATCCTGCGCCAAGCTGCTGAGGGTGGTTAGAGTGATAAAAATTGAAGGTTTTGATAAGGCTAGGTTGTTACTGGCCAGGTGGGCTCCTTTTAAATCCTTTCCATTGCCACCAGAACTAAAAGAGAAGATAAGAAATGTTTTTGGCGAGGAACTCTCTGCCGAGGAAGTGGTTGAACGCATTATTGCCGATGTGCGTGACGAAGGTGATAGAGCTCTTTTTCATTATGCGAGTAAGTTGGATGGCGTTGAGCTTGACTCGCTGGAAGTAAGCCATGGAGAAATTGCAACGGCTTATGAAAATGTGGATGTAGAGTTGGCCTCAGCACTCAAACTGGCGGCTCAGAGGATAAGCAATTTTCACCTCAGCTGCAAACGCAGGACTGAGGCAAGCTTTCTGGAAGCTGGACTGGGACAGCAAATTCACCCATTGGATAGGGTGGGAATTTATGTTCCCGGTGGCACTGCCGCTTATCCCTCCACGGTACTGATGACGGCTATCCCGGCTCGAGTAGCTGGAGTCAGAGAAATCATTATGACCACTCCAGTCAGGAAGGATGGTATGATTCCAGTCTCAACGCTGGTTGCGGCTGATATTGCTCAGGTTGACCGCATTTTTAAGGTTGGCGGTGCTCAGGCGATTGCGTCTCTCGCCTTTGGCACTGAGTCGGTACCCAGGGTAGATAAAGTTTGCGGTCCAGGTAATATTTTTGTGGTTCTAGCCAAGAAGGCAGTTTATGGAGTGGTAGCCATTGATGGGCTTCAGGGGCCGAGTGAAGTAATTATTGTGGCCGATGAGACGGCTAATCCTGCTCTTTGCGCTGCTGACTTATTGGCTCAGGCCGAGCATGATCCGCTGGCTTCGGCAGTTTTGATTACGACATCGCCTGAGCTAGCTGAGAGAGTTGACAGGGAGATTAGTATCCAGCTAACCAAGTTGGAGCGGCAGGCTATTGCTGTTAGTGCCCTGGAGGCCAGGGGTATGCTTGTGGTTATTGCCAATATTGATGAAGCTGTTGAGCTGGTTAACCTTTATGCGCCTGAGCACCTCTCCTTGATGCTGCATGATGCTTCATCAGTTATCCAGAAAATCCGTAGTGCCGGATGCATTTTTGTTGGTAGCAGCTCGCCGGTAGTTTTGGGTGATTATATTGCTGGACCGAGTCATGTTTTGCCCACTGAAGGCAGTGCTCGCTTCAGCTCACCCCTTGGCGTTAACGATTTCTTGAAAGTTACCAGCCTTGTTAGTTTAGATGAAGCTATGATGCAAGAGTTGGCTCCAGCTGCGATAACCATGGCTAGAGCTGAGGGGCTTGATGCTCACGCCCGGGCAATGGAGATGAGGCTAAAGCGAGAGTATGGAAAAGTTGATAAGACCTGAACTCATAGCTATGAAAGCTTATACCCCGATAGAGCCGGTGGAGATTTTGAGCGCTCGCTCTCGGCTACCTGCGGGCAAGGTGATAAAACTTGATGGCAATGAGAATCCCTATGGTTGCTCCCCTGACGTCCGGCAGGCTTTGGCTGATTATGCATATTATCATATTTATCCCGACCCAGAGCAGCGAGAATTGAGGGAGGCGTTGGCGAAGTATGTGGGGCTGGATGGGGGGCATGTCATTGCGGGCAGTGGTAGCGATGAGCTTATTGACCTCATTCTGCGGCTGCTTCTTGAGCCCGGGGATAAAGTGATTAACTGTTCACCTACCTTCGGCATGTATCCCTTCAGCACGGAAGTTTGTGGTGGCAGGGTGATTGAGGTGGCTAGAGACGAAGATTTTGCCGTTGATGTTGCTGCCGTAAAGAGAGCTTTGGACAAGCGAACCAAGGTTATTTTTATTGCATCCCCCAATAACCCCACGGGCAATATCATTTCCGAATCGGAAATCTTGGAGCTTGTGGACACTGGTAGAATAGTGGTAGTGGATGAAGCTTACTTTGAATTTAGTGGCTTAACGGTGGTTAATCTAGTGCCAAATTACTCGAATTTGATAGTGCTGCGCACCTTCAGTAAATGGGCTGGGTTGGCTGGCTTGAGGGTAGGCTATGGCATATTTCCGGTTGAAATAGTCAGCTATCTAATGAAGATAAAGCAACCTTATAATGTAAATGCTGCAGCTCAGGTGGCAGTTTTGGCCACTTTGGACGATATGGGTTATCTTCAGGATGCCATCAAAAAGATAATTGCTGAACGCGAGCGCCTCTTTATCGAGTTGGGGGAGTTGGGTTGGCTGAAGCCTTATCCCTCGCGTGGCAACTTCATTCTTTGCTCCGTGCTTGATGGCAATGCAGAAGAAATTTGGCGGAAGTTGCAGAGCAAAGGCATTTTTATCCGCTATTTTAATGTTACTCGACTCAGCAATTGTCTCCGCACCAGCGTGGGTAAGCCCGAGGATACCGATGCTCTGATTGGGGCGTTAAAGGAGATGGGTTAAAATATTTAATTAATGGAGAGTTGAAATGGCTCAAAGAAAAGCAGTTGTGACTAGGGAAACCAAAGAGACGACCATCAAGGTACAATTGAATATTGATGGCAGCGGTCAGAGTGAGATTACTACCGGCATTAGGATATTCGACCACTTTCTCTGCCAGATAGCTCAGCATGGTATATTTGACATAACAATCTCGGCTGCAGGTTCTGACCAGCATCATGTGGTGGAGGATGTGGCAATTTCTCTGGGTAAAGCTTTCAAGCAGGCGCTAGGGGAGAAGCGGGGAATAGTTAGGATGTCTCACGCCTTGGTGCCTATGGATGACGCTTTAGCTATGGTGGCGGTGGATATTAGTGGCAGGGGATACGCTGCAGTTGAGGCAACTTTTGGTAATACTAAAATAACTGACTTGTCTGTTGACCTGGTCCACCATTTCCTAAATTCTTTCGCTTCTGAAGCTAAAATTAACCTTCACGCCAAAGTGCTCAGCGGCGTTAATGACCATCACAAAGCGGAAGCCCTGTTCAAAGCTTTGGCCCGGGCTTTAGATTTAGCCACTAAAATTGATAGTCGCATTGCCGACAGAATACCCAGCACTAAAGAGGTCATTGAAGGCTAACAAAAGTGTCGGAGGTCATCTATTTCAGCCGACTTTCCGTTACATCCCAATTTATGTTCTTGAAGAAAGCTTCTATATAGCTAGCGCGCTTTAACCCGTAGTCGGTGATGAAGGCATGCTCGAAGACATCCATTACCAAAATGGGAATGCAATTAGCAAGATGGCCAGTTTCGTGTTCATTAATCCACTGGTTTATAAGTTTTCCAGCCATATTATCTTGATACAGAATAGTCCAGCCAATGCCACGCATTGTCCCCACGGCCTTAAAGTCCTTTTCCCAGTCTTCGTAGCTACCAAAATCTTCGAGCAGCTTCCTATATAGCTTGCTTGACCTGTCCAGAATTCCTTCCCCACCAAGGTTGTCGAAGTAGTACTCGTGGAGACGCATGCCATTGAATTCAAAACCAATTCGCCGCTTCAGCTCAGAGTATTCTGGAGTGCCGACTTCCCCTTCCCTTAGCATAGCGGCAAGTAAGTCCAACAGTTTGTTGGTGTTAGTTACATAACCTTGATACAGGGTGAAGTGGTTATTGAGCAGTGTTTTGCTGAAGCCCTCCATTCCAATGAGATGGTTATAGTCTTTTGCTATATAAGCCATTATTTTCACCTTCATTGATTGATTTTCAACTAAATTTTGCCAGCATTTTCTATCGTTGGCTCTATTCCTTCTTCACCGGATTTCCATCCTGCTGGGGTGACTTTACCTGTATCTTTGACGAACTTAAAGGCTTGTAGCTGCCTGAAAGTCTCTTCTAAGTTTCTGCCTACAGTAGCATTTAGGACTTCATAACCTCTTACTATCCCGTCAGGGTCTACGATGAATCTGCCTCTAGTTTCAACGCCTGCCTCCTCATCAACAACCCCGTACCTCCTGCCTATCTCAAAAGTTGGGTCAGCTACCATAGGCATGGGTGGGAACTTCTTACCTGTTTCTTTCAGGGCAGCGGTTATGGCTGGGCTGGTTTCTGCCCAGACCTTGTGTGAGTGAACTGAGTCGGCGCTTACAGCTATGCCTTGGCCGCCAAATTGCCTCAAATTCTCATAGTTTCTGATTACCCCGGCAACCTCAGTGGCAC
>JAUXIO010000018.1 GCA_030620975.1 Dehalococcoidia bacterium
AGCAATCTGTCGCCATAGTCGCGATGACTCAAGAACATTAGCTTTATCTACAGAGACCAGTCGATTTCGGCGGCTGCGAGCCAGCTCAAAGCCGACTCTCAATATGCGCTCAATCTCCGCCTCAGAGTAAGCCAAGGTATCAACTGCCCGTCTGCCTCCAGAGGTCTGCCATCGCTTTTTAGGTTTACCAAAATAAAGTCCGCCGGTAAGCTCCCGCACTACTATCAAATCAACCCCCCTTACAACCTCCGGTTTGAATGCCGTTGAATTAACGAGTACAGGGAAAATTTTAACCGGACGCAAGTTGGCAAACAGCCCCAGCTCCTTCCTTAAAGCCAGAAGACCATCCTCAGGGCGAATCTTGGCTTCAGGGTCATCCCACTTGGGTCCACCCACCGCCCCCAGCAACACGGCATCACATTTCTTACACATGTCCAAGGTCCCCTTGCTGAGAGCTGTGCCCGAGGCATCTATGGCAGCTCCCCCTACCAACCCATATTGAAAATTAAAGCTGTGCCCAAACTTACCACCAACAGCCTCAAGAACTTCTATCGCCTCAGCCACCACCTCAGGACCAACTCCATCACCAGGCAAAACTGCGATATTAAATTGCACTTATAGCCCCCTGGCCAACTTATTCTTGGTATATTCAATCAAGCCACCGGCATTGATTAATTCCATCATAAAATCAGGGTAAGGTTTAGCCCTAAAGAGCTTTTCTCTGGTGACATTCCTTATTTCTCCACTAACCAGCTCAACCTCAAGGATATCACCACTTTCAGTCTCCCTCACGACATCGTCACACTCCAAGAGAGGCAAGCCAATATTGATGGCATTGCGAAAGAAAATACGGGCAAAACTCTCCGCAATAACACAGGACACGCCGCTGGCTTTAATAGCCAAAGGTGCATGCTCCCGAGAGGAGCCGCAACCAAAGTTAGTGGTAGCTACAATGATATCTCCAGATTCAACTTTGGCTGAAAACTCTGCGTCAATGTCTTCCATGCAGTGTCTTGCCAGCTCTTTAGCCTCAGAGATGTTAAGGTATCGTGCCGGGATGATAACATCAGTATTAACATCAGCACCGAATTTATAAACCTTACCTCTTAATCTCACCTAATGCTTCCTCTCCCTCCCACAAGCCGAGCCGACTTCCATTCCAGTCTTACCCGCCCTTGAACTTTCTGACTCCGCGAGCTGAAACAAATGAGGCAAACGCCTCGCCACTTTCTCCACAAGCTTTTTATCTTTAAATATCTCTACCAAGTGACTGGACATCTTCTCCTATGCCTATCCTTAATAATGGTACATAACAACCGCATAGGTAAATTCCGATTCAATGCCCGCTAATCTCTTCAGGGCTAGCTATTCGCCCCATTATAGCGCTGGCTGCAGCTACCGCCGGATTAGCTAAGTAAACTTCAGATTGAGGGCTGCCCATCCTGCCCACAAAGTTTCGGTTGGTAGTGGATAAGCACCGCTCACCGGCAGCCAGAACTCCCATATGTCCACCCAGGCACGGACCACAGGTGGGTGTGCTTACCGCAGCTCCAGCTCTAATAAAAATCTCTATCAAGCCCTCCTTTAATGCCCCAAGATAGACTTCCTGTGAGCCAGGAATAATGATACATCTCAGTTCTGGATGAACCTGCCTGCCCTTAAGTAATTTAGCTGCCAATCGGAGGTCGCCAAGGCGACCATTGGTGCAGCTGCCAATCACCACCTGATCAAGCTTTATGTCACCTATTTCATTTATTGACTTGGTATTGGAGGGAAGATGTGGAAAGGCAACTTGAGGCTCAATCTTTGAGGCGTCGTATTCAATAACTTTGGTATATTTGGCATCTCCATCAGATTCATACATCTTATAAGGGCGAGTGGCACGATGCTGGAGATATTCCTGAGTCTTACCATCCACATGGAAGACGCCTGCCTTCGCCCCAGCCTCAATCGCCATATTCGCCATAGTAAAACGCCCGTCCATAGGTAATGCCTCAATCGCTTCGCCAGCAAATTCCATAGTTGAATAAAGCGCCCCATCTACTCCAATATCACCAATGGTATAAAGAATGAGGTCTTTGCCGCCAACCCAATTCCCAAGTTTCCCATGATAGATAAACTTGATAGCCTCTGGCACTTTCATCCATATCTCACCAGCAGCCATAGCCACCGCGATATCAGTCGAACCCATACCAGTAGCAAAAGCACCCAAAGCCCCATAAGTACAGGTGTGAGAATCAGCGCCAACCACCACTTCACCAGGAAGCACCAAACCCCGCTCAGGCAACAGCACGTGCTCTATGCCCATCCTGCCCACTTCAAAATAAACTAGACCCTGCTCCCTGGCGAACTCACGCATCATTTTTGCCTGCTCGGCAGAAGGTATGTCCTTACTGGGGCAAAAGTGGTCGGGTACCATCACCACTTTTTGGGAGTTAAAAACTTGCCTTGCTCCCAGCCGCCAAAACTCATTTATGGCTAACGGGGCAGTAATATCATTTGCCAATACTAAATCAGCCCTGACATTTATAAATTCGCCAGGGCTGACCTTCTCCTTGCCACTATGGGCTGCCAAAATTTTATCAGTTAAAGTCATTGAAATTGCTCCGCTCGCAATGACATTTCCCACTTTAGCCACGGACTTTAGGAGCCATCAACAAAGCCACACAGATGACAGCAGCAACGAATGATATCAAGTACATCCCAACGCCAGCGGCCAAGCCCACCGCAGCGGTAGCCCAAATACTTGCCGCAGTAGTTAATCCAGCCACCCTATCCCCACGGAAGCCGCGGAAAATAACCCCGGCGCCGAGGAAACCAATTCCGGCAACTACGCCAGCGGCAACTCGAGATGGGTCAACAAGTGAACTTTTAAATCCATAAACTGAAATAATAGTAAATAAGGCGGCGCCCAAACAGATTAAGGCATGGGTACGAAGGCCAGCAGGCTTACCAACACGCTCACGCTGATAACCAATAGCCATTCCCAAAACCGCTGCCAAAAGTAGGCGTAAAATTAGTTCCAGTTCGAGGTTCACCTATTTTTCCGTTGTTTCTTTACTGCCAGAAGCCGATTTAACGCATTCATATAAGCTTTGGCACTGGCGACAATGATATCGGTAGCCGCACCACGCCCGGTATAAGTTACATCATCACTCTCAATTCTTATTAACACTTCACCAATGGCATCAATGCCTTCAGTAACTGACTTAACGGCAAACTCAGTAAGCCTATTGGGCACTCTAACTATGCGGTTAATGGCTTTATATACCGCATCCACTGGGCCTGTACCCAAAGCGGCATCAGCCAGAATCTGCCCATCAGGGGCAATAAGCCTCACCGTAGCTGTAGGAATATTGTGGTCACCGCAAGAAACCTCAACGTGGTCAAGATGATAAACTTCAGAAGTAGTACGCAATTCTTCAGCCACCAGGGATTCTATATCCCGATCGCTAATTTCCTTTTTCTTCTCAGCCAGCTCTTTAAAAACTTGAAAGGTATGATTGATAGCCTCATCATCTAAGCTATAGCCAAGCTCAGCCAGCCGCTCCTTAAAAGCATGCCTGCCGCTCAACTTGCCCAAGACAAGGCTGCTCGCCGGTATACCCACCGACCTGGGGTCCATAATTTCATAAGTTATGGCCCTCTTTATCACGCCATCCTGATGAATGCCTGATTGATGCCGGAAGGCATTTGTCCCAACTATCGCCTTGTTAGGTTGAACCAAAAAACCAGTGAGCTCACTCACCAGGCGACTGGCTTTGTAGATCTGAGTGGTATCAACATTTGTAGTGAGCTGAAAGAAATCGTTGCGGGTCTTTAAGGCCATAACAATTTCTTCCAAAGAAGCATTGCCAGCTCGCTCGCCAATGCCATTAACAGTGCACTCAACCTGGCGAGCGCCTCTGCGTAATGCCTCAAGGCTGTTAGCCACCGCCAAACCCAGATCATTATGGCAATGAACGCTGACTACAACTCGCTGGATATTGGGAACATGCTCCAGAATACCCTCTATTAAATCGCCAAATTCCTGTGCGGTAGCATAACCTACAGTATCCGGAATATTCACCGTAGTAGCTCCAGCCTCAATTACCGCCTCCAAGATCTGATAGATATAGGCAGGTTCAGTACGGCTGGCATCCATGGGTGAAAATTCAACATCATCAACATATTTTTTGGCTCGAGCTACCATGTCTCGAGAAAGCTCTAGAATCTCTCGCCGGTCTTTCCCCAACTGATAAAGTAAATGAATGTCTGAAGCTGAGAGGAAAACGTGTATTCGCGGTCGGCTTGCTTCCTCAATTGCCTGCCAAGCACTATCTATAGCCTCGGCATTGGCATGACTCAGAGCGCAGATAACAGGACGCCGAATTTCTTTGGCAATAAGACGAACCGCCTCAAAATCACTGGGGGAACTTATGGGGAAGCCGGCTTCAATAACATCAACGCCAAGCTTATCCAACTGCTTGGCAATCTCCAGCTTTTCCTGTACGTTTAAGGTGCCTCCGGCTGCCTGTTCGCCATCTCGCAAAGTGGTATCAAAGATAACGACCTTATCCATTTTTCACCCTTTCAACCAAGGCATCATTCCCCTAAGTTGCTTGCCCACGGCCTCAATCTGGTGTTCAGCCTCTCTCCGCTTCATCGCATTGAAGCTGGGACGGCCTGCCTGATTCTCCAAAATCCACTCCCTGGCAAAAGTACCATCCTGAATTTCACTCAAAATTTGCCACATCTCATCTTTGACTAAATCATCAATAACCCTGGGGCCGCGAGTGTAATCCCCATATTCCGCAGTATCACTCACCGAGTAACGCATGTAATTCAAGCCGCCCTGATACATCAGGTCAACGATAAGTTTAAGCTCATGAAAACACTCAAAATAGGCTATTTCTGGCTGATAGCCAGCCTCTACCAAGGTCTCAAATCCAGCCTTCACCAAGGCAGAAACTCCGCCACAAAGCACCGTTTGCTCGCCAAAGAGGTCAGTTTCAGTCTCTTCAGCAAATGTGGTCTCTAAAATCCCGGCTCTGGCACAGCCAATGCCTTTGGCATAAGCTAGAGCAACATCCTTTGCTTTGCCTGAAGCATCCTGATGAACAGCAACAAGAGCCGGCGGCCCTGACCCCTCAGCATAAAGTTGACGCAGTATATGCCCGGGACACTTGGGAGCAATCATACTAACATCAACATCGGATGGTGGCACAATTTGCCCATAATGAATATTAAAACCGTGAGCAAACATTAAAGTCTTGCCCGATGCCAACCCTTTCTCAATTGACTCCCGGTAAATTATGGGATGTAAATTATCCGGAGCAAGCATAACGATTATATCAGCCTCACGGGCTACTTCGGCAGCGCTACCCACTTTAAATCCAGCACTCTGAGCTACTTTGTAACCCTCACTATCCACCACCTCTGCAACGATTACTTGACAGCCGCTATCCCTTAAGTTCTGAGCTTGGGCATGCCCCTGACTGCCATAACCAATGATGCCAATGGTCTTTCCCTCTAGCAACCCCAAATTAATATCCCTATCGTAGTAAATCTTGGCCATGTTTATTTTATAATCCCCTTTCCAAAATTGAGTTTTGATAACTCCCTATTTCTTACCAATTTGGTGGGCTTTCCATCTCCGAGGATAGCGGTTTCGGTGGTTGCTTAGGTATCTTTGAATCTTTCCTAGTCAGCAGTGGCCCAATCTCCCCACGAGTTAGAGCAATTCTACCTGTTCTCGCCACTTCTTTAATGCCAAAGCCGCGGAGAAGCTCAAGCAAAGAATTAACTTTGTCCTCGTCACCAGTAACTTCCACCGTTACAGAATCGGAAGCAACATCAATTATGCTAGCTCTAAAAATATCAACGATTTGGATAATCTCGCTTCTCGTTGATGCAGTAGATTTAACTTTGATCAAGGCTAGCTCTCTGGCTACAGTTTTATCATCAGTTATATCAAATATCTTAACCACATCAACAACTTTATCCAATTGCTTTCTTATCTGCTCTACTTTAGCGGCATCACCATCCACCACAATAGTCATACGAGATAAATCAGGTTGCTCACTATGCCCAACGGCAATGCTATCAATATTGAAATTACGCCTGCGGAAAAGGCTAGCCATACGATTCAACACTCCGGGTCTGTCTGTTACCAAAGCTACTAGAGTATGTTTCATTACAACACCACCCTCTACTTACTAAATTCCCAATATAAAAGGGGGCTACCTGCCTTTCAAGAGCTTACAAACCTAACGAAGGTGCCTTCTGCGGCTTCGGCGTTTCCAAGAGTTCAGCTAAAGTTGCCCCAGGTTGTACCATGGGGTAAACGTTCTCCTCCGGCTCAACGGCAAAGTCGATAAGGAACGGACCAGGATGCTCCATAGCTTTCTCTATAGCGGGAATTACCTCCTCCTTCTTTTCAACCTTTAATCCGGAAATGCCATAAGCCTCGGCAACTTTAACAAAATTGGGGTTCCAAAGCTTTGTACCAGCGTAACGCCGTCCATAAAACAAATCCTGCCACTGCCTAACCATACCAAGATAGGAATTATTGATAATAGCTATTTTAACAGCAATATCTTCTTGCACTATTGTAGCCAGCTCCTGCATAGTCATTTGAAAACCACCGTCACCAGCAATACACCAGACCACTTCCCCGGGGCAGCCGACCTTGACTCCCACAGCGCCAGGAAGTTCAAAGCCCATAGTGCCCAAGCCACCTGAGGAGACTAAACTATTTGGCTTGTTATAAAAGAAATGCTGAGCTGCCCACATCTGATTTTGACCAACTCCAGTAACTACAATGGCATTACCATTAGTGAGTTCATAAATCTGGCGAATAACATACTGGGGTAAAAGTCCATTGCCTTCCCAAATATCCTCTAATGGATGCTCATGACGCCATTGCTCTATCTGGCGAAGCCAATCTATGTGCTCACTCCGGTTAATCTGTTTATTTAGTACCTCAAGGATGCTCTTAACATCGCCCACAATAGGTACGCTTACCCGCACATTTTTCCCTATCTCAGCGGGGTCAATATCAATGTGGATAACCTGAGCTCGTGGAGCAAAACCACTAACCTTCCCCGTAGCCCGGTCATCAAATCTCATGCCAATGGCAATAACAAGGTCAGCAGCATCTACTGCCAAGTTGGCATAAGCCATACCGTGCATGCCTAACATCCCCAAACTCAATACATGCGTCTCCGGAAAGCAACCAATACCAAGAAGAGTAGTGACTACCGGCATCTGAGCCTTCTCAGCCACTTCTTTAAGCTCAGCGCAAGCCCCAGAAATAATCACTCCCCGACCAGCAATAACAACAGGACAATGAGCCTCATTAATCAGTTTGGCTGCCCTCCTAATTTGAGATGGGTGGCCTTGAAGCACCGGCCTATAACCAGGAAGGTTAACCTTATTCGGATAAACAAACTCTGCCTCAACTTGGAAGACGTCACGAGGGATATCAATAAGCACCGGGCCTGGCCTGCCCACCTGAGCAATGTAGAAGGCTTCCTTGACTACCCTTGCCAGCTCTCTGACATCGCGGACAAGATAGTTGTGCTTAGTAATGGGAAGGGTGATACCGGTAATATCAATCTCTTGAAAGGCATCCTTGCCGATAAAAGGCGTAGCCACCTGACCGGTTATAGCTATTAATGGAGAAGAATCGAGATAAGCATTGGCGATTCCGGTCACCAAATTAGTAGCACCAGGCCCCGAGGTAGCTAAGCATACTCCAACTTTTCCGGTGACTCGGGCATAGCCATCGGCGGCGTGAGCCGCTCCCTGTTCATGACGAACTAAGATATGCCGAAGTTGCGGATATTGAGAAAAAGTATCGTATAGAGGTAACAAGGCACCGCCGGGAAAGCCAAAGATAATCTCAACACCTTCTTTCACCAAGCTCTCACACAGAATCTGAGCGCCAGTCTTTTTCATCCTAGTGTCTCCTAATCAGTAAATACCGCCCCAGTACTAGCTGAGCCCACTTTTTCGGCATAACGCTTAAGATAACCGCTTCTCACCGCCAGCTGAAACTCGCCTAATTGTGATAATCGGCTGGCAATTTGCTCATCAGTAAGCTCTACCTCAAGCTTATGATCTGGAATATCAATCTTGATCATATCACCATCCCTCACCGCGGCAATAGGACCTCGGCTAGCTGCCTCGGGAGATACATGCCCGATAGCCGCGCCGCGCGTAGCCCCAGAAAAGCGCCCGTCAGTAATCAGCGCCACCTCCCTATCCATACCCATACCACTAATAAGCGAGGTGCAAGTTAGCATCTCCCGCATGCCCGGTCCACCCCTCGGGCCCTCGTAGCGGATGACAACCACCTCACCAGGCTTGATTTTGCCTTCCATTATCGCTGATGTAGCTGCTTCCTCACCATCAAAAACACGTGCTGCCCCCCGATGGCTGGACATCTCTGCAGCCACAGCACCGCTCTTCACTACAGCACCCTCCGGAGCCAAGTTCCCAAAAAGAATGCTAATGCCGCCAGTAGTGGAATGGGGGTTGGAAGCCGGTCTAATTACTTCCCTGCTTCTAACTTCAGCTCTCTCCACGATTTCAGCCAATGGCTTTCCGAGGATAGTACGCGCCTCAAGCCTCAAAAGCCCGGATAGTTCCCGCATCACCGCGGGAGTACCTCCAGCCAAATCCAAATCTTCAATGTGATAGTCACTTGCCGGGCTTAGCTTACAAATATGAGGAGTGCGCTCACTTATCTCATTAACCAACGACAGGGGAAACTCAATTCCCGCTTCATGAGCAATTGCCATAAGATGCAACACCGAATTAGTGCTGCCGCCCAAAGCCATATCAACGGTGAAGGCATTGTAAATAGAATCCTCAGTAATGATATCACGGGGGCAAATATTCTGAGCTAATAATTCCATAACTTGCTGTCCAGCGGCGTAGGCTAAGCGAATCCGCTGTGCCTTTACTGCCGGTACCGTGCCATTACCGGGCAAAGCCATACCCAAAGCTTCAGTGAGACAGTTCATAGTATTGGCAGTAAACATGCCTGCGCAACTACCACAACCAGGGCAAGCGACTTCCGCCAGCTCTTCTAGCTCAACCTTAGTCATCTCCCCCTTATTCACCCTGCCCACCGCTAAGAAAACTGAACTTAGGTCTACTGCTCTATTATGCCCATGTTGATTTAATTGCCCCGCCAGCATGGGGCCGCCACTAATAAAGATAGCTGGCAGATTAAGTCTCACTGCCGCCATAAGCATTCCCGGCGTTACCTTATCACAATTGGGAACGAAAACCAGAGCATCGAAGGCATGGGCCTCAGCTACGATCTCTGCCGAATCAGCAATGAGTTCCCGGCTGGGCAGACTGTACTTCATTCCAGGATGATTCATGGCAATGCCATCACACACAGCTATAGTGTTAACCTCAAAGGGCACACCACCCCGACTGCGCACCCCCTCCGCTACCGCACGAGCGATGCTCTCCAGATGAATATGTCCGGGGACGATCGTATTAAAACTACTTATCACACCAATCAAAGGCTTATCCAAATCTTGGCGAGACCAGCCCAAAGCTTGAAGTAAGGCGCGATGGGGAGCTCGCTCAATACCACGTTTGACAACATCGCTTTTCATTAATTAGCTCCCACTCCAGAATTAAAAATGTAGCAGAAAACCTATCACAACGCCCACCCACTGTCAAACTATTTCGCTTCTAAACTACGCACTTTATCCAAACGCCTTATGTGCCTACCACCTTCAAATTCAGTTGAAAGATAAACTTTAACAATTTCTAGGGCCGCGTCTGACTCAACCACTTCCACCCCTAAGCACAAGACATTGGCATCATTATGCTGGCGAGCCCGGCAAGCGGTAAAAGTATCATGGCATAAGGCCGCCCTTATTCCCTTTGTTTTATTAGCAGCTATACTCATACCAATACCAGTACTACAAATCAGAATGCCACGCTCAAATTCCCCCGAGGCTACCGCATAACTCACACTTCTAGTAATATCAGGATAATCCACTGGTGTAGAGTCATAACAGCCAAAGTCCTCACAATCATGCCCCAATTCAGCGAGGAATCCCATAACTGCTCGCTTCAACCTCAAACCACGGTGGTCACAGCCCAAAGCAATACGCATCACCGCAGACTTCTTTAGCATATTTCTCCCATATCGCCTCAATCTCCGACTGAGGTATAACGCCCTGACGCAAAATTTCTGGTATGCCGCTGGTAACATCAACTACAGTGGATTCCACCTCTCCAGAGCACTTGCCACCATCAATAATAAGGTCAACTTCACCACCCAGTTGCTCACTAACCTCCTCGGCAGTTAAGGCACTTGACCTACCACTGATGTTAGCACTGGTTCCGACAACGGGACCTCCCAAACCACGAATAAGGGCAATAGCTACAGGATGACTGGGAACGCGTACTGCAACAGTTGCCTGGCCCGCCGTCAAATCTTCAGCCACTGAAGCTGCCTTA
The DNA here is from genome assembly GCA_030620975.1 of Dehalococcoidia bacterium. Classification (GTDB taxonomy): domain Bacteria; phylum Chloroflexota; class Dehalococcoidia; order GIF9; family JAUXIO01; genus JAUXIO01. Next base: position 10,477 of record JAUXIO010000018.1, read on the forward strand.
GTTAAGACCAAAGTTAGCCCGCCAGGTAAAAAACGTTCTGCCAAACGCCAAGCGGTCTCAGGCACCCAATCAGCCACCGCAGCCATCTGAGATATATCAGCAAGGAGAAGGGGAAGTGCCAAGTGGCCAGGACGCTGCTTTATCCTATAAATCCTCTTTACAGCCTCAAGGTTCGAAGCATCACAGCCTAACCCGTAAACCGTATCCGTGGGGAAGGCAACTATGCCGCCTTGCTTAAGAACTTCGATACCTTTTTGAACCTGCTGCTCCATACCAATAAAGCACTTCTTACTATCTATTTATTCTTGACGTTAGTATAGCATAGTGATAAGCTGAAATGCATAACTGCGAGAAACGTCAATATGGAGACCAAAGTAAATAGCCATCGCATCGCCACCAGCGATGATATCGAAGTTTCGACTTACCTGGAAATCGCCAAGGAGATACAGGGGGAACAACCCGTATCCCAACCAGAACTGACTCCCGCCATTGAGCGCGAAACAATACTCGTTATTGATTTCGGTTCTCAATACAGCATGCTCATTGCCCGGCGCGTCCGAGAATGCAACGTTTATTGTGAATTAGTACCCTACAACACTCCCTGGGAAAAGGTAGCTCCTCTTCAACCCAAAGGCTTTATTCTTTCCGGAGGGCCAGCCAGCGTCTATGAGCCAGAGGCACCTTTAGCACCAGCTTACGTCTACGAAAGTCATCTGCCAATTCTGGGTATCTGTTACGGAATGCAAGTCCTCGCACATCAGTTGGGCGGGCAGGTGGCTTTAGCAACAAAACACGAGTATGGTCAAGCTATTCTTCATCTGAGTGCCGAAGAATCCCCGCTCCTCGCCAACCTTGAACCCCCATTAACAGTATGGATGAGCCATGGTGACCGAATAACAGAAATGCCACCTGACTTCAAGGCTCTAGCCTACAGTGAAAACTCGCCAGTGGCTGCTATGGGTAATGACAACGGCATCTTTGGACTTCAGTTCCATCCCGAAGTCGCCCATACCCCGCAGGGAAAAACTATACTCGGGAATTTCCTCTACAACATATGTGGTTGCAAAGGTAACTGGACACCGAGAAATTTTATAGCTGAAAGTATAGAGAGGATCCGCCGACGGGCAAAAGATGGAAAGGTCATTTGCGCCCTCTCCGGCGGAGTTGATTCGGCAGTAACGGCTAGTCTCATTCATCGCGCCATCGGCAATCAGCTAACTTGCATTTTTATTAATAACGGGCTGCTGCGCCGCGAAGAACCAGAACGAGTACTTAACACATTCCAGCGCAATCTCAAAATGAATATAGTTTATGTAGATGCTTCCGAAAGATTTCTTGAGTGCTTGCGAGGAGTAGTCGATCCCGAACTAAAACGGCGCCGAATAGGGGGGGAATTCATCAAAGTGTTTGAGGAGGAGGCAGCTAAATTGGGCAGGATTGATTTCCTGGCCCAAGGAACTCTTTACCCCGATGTCATTGAAAGCAGCGCCGCGCAGAGCAGGGTTTCAGCCAAAATAAAAACTCATCACAATGTGGGCGGGCTGCCTGCTAAAATGACATTCACTCTCATCGAACCACTACGCCACCTATTTAAAGACGAAGTCAGAAAAGTGGGATTGGCTTTGGGCTTACCCGAAGACATGATTTGGCGACAACCTTTTCCCGGGCCAGGGCTGGCCATCCGCGCTATCGGTGAAGTAACCAAAGAACACTTGGAAATGCTCCGCGCCGCTGATTGGATTGTAATGAATGAGATCAAGAAAGCAAAGCTTTATCGCCAGTTATGGCAAACCTTTGCCATTCTTACCGATACTAAAAGTGTTGGCGTAGTGGGAGATGACAGAACCTATGGCCATGTGGTTGCCATTCGAGCAGTTACCAGTGAAGATGCTATGACTGCTGACTGGGCACGCTTACCCTACGACCTCCTAGCCCAAATCTCCAACCGCATTATCAATGAAGTGGCTGGCGTTAATAGAGTAGTCTATGATACTACCAGTAAACCCCCATCAACTATAGAGTGGGAATGAGCTCAATTTATATTTAAATTAGTTTAACAATTAATAAGGAGGATAAAATGACCTATCCCTTCAGTCAAGAGGACATTGATGAAGAAGATGCAAGCTTGGACTTAGAGATGCTCCGTGAGGACTTAGTCGGAGAACTACAGGCCATTAATCAATATCAGGAGCATATTGATGCCCTAGAGGATGGCGAGGCCAGGGCCGTTCTCGAACATATCCGCGATGATGAAAAGGAACATTTTGCCGAGCTGATTAAACTAATTCAAAAGCTTGACTCAACCCAGGCAGAAAAATTCAGAAAAGAGACTCTATAGCTAAATGGCACGCAGAGTAAAACTAAAAGGTGTCAGGAAAAACCGAGGCAAACACCGCAAGAAGAGAAAATAGGTCAGGGGTAACTATTTCATGAAAGTTATGATTATCGGTGGTGGAGCTCGCGAGCACACTTTAGCATGGAAAATTGCCCAGAGCCCCAAAGTCAAGCGGATTTATGTTGCCCCCGGAAACGCCGGCACCGGGCTTGCCGCTCACAACCTGAGCCTTCGTCCCACAGATATAGAAGCTCTGGGGAAAGCTGCGCAAGAGAAAAGCATTGACCTCGCTGTCGTTGGCCCTGAAGTTCCCCTAGCCTTGGGCATTGTTGACCACTTTAATGACCTAGGTATCCCCATTTTTGGCCCAACAAAAGCGGCCACCCAGATAGAATCAAGTAAAGTCTTCGCCAAAGGGCTAATGCAAAAATATGGTATTCCCTGTCCGAAAGGTGTCGCTTTCTCTTCCTATTCTGAAGCTCAAAAATACCTCCAAAAGCAACAACCCCCCATTGTTATCAAAGCCGATGGTCTAGCCGCCGGCAAGGGAGTAACCGTGGCTAACACAATGGAGGAAGCTGAAAAGGCTCTGGCTAACTCTATGAAGAAAAAAATCTTTGGCCCCGCAGGAAATAAAGTGCTGATTGAAGAGCACCTTGTTGGAAAAGAAGTTAGCCTTTTAGCTTTCACCGATGGTAAAACTGTCATCCCGATGATACCAGCCTGCGATTACAAGCGAGTCTTTGATAATGACCAGGGTTCCAACACCGGCGGCATGGGCAGCTATAGCCCGCCAAGTTTCTTCAACGCCACATTAACTCAAAAAGTAACCCAAAGCGTCCTAACGCCAGCGATAAATGCCCTGACTAAAGAGGGGATGCCTTACAAGGGAGTTCTCTATGCCGGGCTAATAATTAGTGATGGGGAGCCAAAAGTGCTTGAATTCAATGCTCGGTTTGGCGACCCCGAAACTCAAGTCACCTTACCTCGTCTCAAAACCGACCTAATAGACATCTTATTGGCGGTAATTAATGATAACCTCGATCATATAGACATAAACTGGAGCAGTGACGCCTGTGTTGGCGTAGTCATGGCATCCGCCGGCTATCCCGGAAGCTACAAAACGGGTTTTTTCATAAAGGGATTAGATAAACTGGATGAGGATATTTTAGTCTTCCACGCCGGAACCAAGTCAGATGAAAGTGGAAACATTTACACCAATGGCGGACGAGTACTTACGGTAGCAGCGACTGGCAAAAATATGGCTGAAGCCCGAAATAAAGCTTATCGGAACTTGCCTCATATTTATTTTGAGGGTTGTCATTACCGTCAAGATATTGCCGCCAGGGAGATAACCTAAATATGACACTGGTGGGAGTTATCATAGGTAGTAAAACGGATGCCGAACTGATACAGCCAACATTGACCATACTAGAACAATTAGGCATTGACTATGAATTTTCTGTTATTTCAGCGCACCGCAATCCCGAAGAGGCTAGAGAATATGGATTAAAAGCCAGAGAACGGGGCATTGAAATCATTATCGCTGCCGCCGGCGGTGCTGCCCATCTCCCCGGCGTTCTGGCCAGCTGGACAACTTTACCCGTTATTGGCATACCACTGCCAACCAGTGAGCTAAGGGGAATTGACGCCCTTTATTCCATAATTCAAATGCCCGCAGGGATACCCGTAGCTTGTGTTGGCATCGGCTCGAGCGGTGCCAAGAACGCCGCTTTACTCGCTGCCCAAGTGTTAGCTCTAAAACATGAAAACATAAAACAAGCATACCAAAAATATAGACCAGAACCGCCAGAGGAGCCGGAAACATGATTGAACGCTATTCTCGACCACAAATGAAGAAAGTATGGTCAGACGAGAATAAATTTGACAAGTGGCTCAAAGTAGAAATAGCCGTCTGCCAAGCCTGGGCAGAACTGGGCATGATCCCAGAAGAAGCTATTCCCCAAATACAGAAGGCACGCTATGACCTCAACCGTATCGCTGATTTCCTCAAAGTTACCCACCACGATGTAACCGCTTTCCTCCGCTCCGTTGGTGAAAGCTTGGGTGAGGAATCTCGCTTCATCCACCTCGGACTTACTTCCTCTGATATTATGGACACCGCTCTAAGCCTCCAATTGACTGAAGCGACTAACCTTCTGAGCCAAGACATTACCGAGGTTACCAATACCTTAGAAAATAGAGCAATTGAACATAAGTACACCATCATGATGGGGCGGACTCACGGCATTCACGCCGAACCCATCACCTTCGGCCTAAAGCTAGCTCTATGGGCTCAAGAAATGAAACGCAACGCCGAAAGATTAGCCCAAGCGAAAAAGGCCATTAGCGTAGGTAAGATTTCTGGAGTGGTCGGCACCTACGCCACGGTCCCTCCAGAAGTCGAGCAAAAGGCCTGTGCCAAGCTGGGACTTCGCCCCGCCCCCATATCAAGTCAAATAATTCAGCGCGACCGCCATGCCCAACTCGTCACCTCTCTAGCCATCATTGCCAGCTCCCTAGAAAAGTTCGCCACCGAAATTAGGAGCCTGCAACAAACTGAAATTTCCGAGGTAGAAGAACCCTTTGAAGTCGGGCAAACCGGCTCTTCAGCCATGCCCCACAAGCACAATCCGGAACTCTGTGAACGCATCTGCGGGCTGGCAAGATTGGTAAGAGGATACGCCCTAACCTCCATGGAAAATATTAGCTTGTGGCACGAGCGTGATATCAGCCATTCCTCTACTGAGCGTATTATCTTACCCGATTCCTGCCTAGTGCTAGACTACATTCTGACTATATTTGCCTCAATAATGGAAAGACTTCAAGTCTCTCCCAAAAATATGCGTCGCAACCTTGAAGCCACCCGAGGTTTAATCTTTTCTCAGAGAGTGCTCCTGGCTCTAATAGACAAAGATATAACCCGAGAAAAAGCTTATGAATTAGTGCAACGCAACGCCACGAAAGCCTGGCAGAGCAGAACTAACTTCCTAAATCTGCTCGAAGCTGACCCAGAGGTAACCGCACACCTACCTCAGAGTGAACTTAAGTCGCTTTTCAACTATGATTACTACCTAAAACACGTTGATAAAATCTTTGAGCGGTTGGGATTAATTAAGCCAAGGAAAGGTAAGAAGACTAAGACTGTTGAGCTAGCTCCCCAAGCTCTGTAAAATTCTTTTTATATTATGTCAATCATATTGGAAACTACTTTAGCCCTTCCCCTGTTTTGTCAGGGCAAAGTGCGTGACACCTACGAGCTGGGCAATAAATTACTCATGGTTGCCACCGATCGCATCTCGGCCTTTGATGACGTTTTACCCTGTGGCATTCCCGATAAAGGTATAATACTTAACCAGATTTCAGCCTTCTGGTTTAAAAAGACGGTCAGTCTCGTACCCAACCACCTAATAGAGGTGGTAGATGATATCAGTCTGCTCTATGATTACCAGCCAAGTGCTTCATTCCCCGATTATCTTGCCCACCGCTCCATGATTGTCCACAAAGCCAAACGCATACCCGTAGAATGCGTCGTCCGCGGTTACCTCTCTGGCTCTGCCTGGACAGAGTACAAGCAGAGCAGTAATGTTTTCGATCTCCCCTTACCCAGAGGACTAAGGGAAAACCAAGAATTACCCAAACCGTTATTTACACCCACCACTAAAGCAGAAAGTGGACATGACCAGCCATTAGACAAGCGGAGCTTAATAAAATTGGTTGGCAAAGCCATGGCTCAGGAACTAAAAGAAAAAAGCTTGCTCATTTACAAATATGCTCAAGATTACGCCAAAACCAAGGGCATCATAATTGCAGATACCAAGTTTGAGTTTGGTCTCATTGATGATAAATTGGTACTTATTGATGAACTGCTAACGCCAGATTCAAGCCGCTTCTGGGACGCCAGCCAATATGTAGTTGGACGCTCCCAACCCAGCCTTGACAAGCAGCCAGTTCGTGACTGGCTTTTGGCCTCAGGTTGGAATAAAGAACCACCTGCGCCAAAACTACCCCCAGAAATAATCGGAGCTACAACCCACCGCTACCGTGAAGCCTATCGCAAGCTAACCGGGGGAACCCTCTTTCCCCTCATTGGCACATAGCCAGCGCCTCTTATACAATGTGCCCATCCTCCAGTTAAACCTCAATGCCTCAGGCCTCAGAGAATGCTAAATGCGGAAAGGCCATAATAATCGAAAGGTAAACCGAAGAGGTCAAGCCCGAATAATCCAATAGTTTCAACCCCGTCCTGTAAACTTGTTATAATTGTCTGTGGCAGACTGGTTTCCTAAAAAGAACACAGGTCTGAATGGAGGTAACATGCTAGAAATTAAACAGCTAAGTGTAAAAGTAAGGGATAGGGAAATTCTGCACGGTGTGAACTTAAATATTAAAGCCGGTGAGACCCATGTCCTGTTCGGTCCCAATGGCAGCGGAAAAACTACATTGCTCATGACGATAATGGGATTGCCCAAATACCGGGTAACCAAGGGTAGCATCAAGTTTAAGGGGAAGGATATAGTAGGATTACCCATAGATGAGAGGGCACGTCTGGGGATTGGCGCATCTCTCCAAAGGCCACCAGCTGTTCGTGGTGTGAAGACTCGTGAAATACTTACTGCCTGCAGCAGAGAACAGATGGGCAGAGAAAGCATAGGTAGAATGGCAGAGAAAGCTAATCTGACTGACCTCATGGATAGGGAAATAAACTACGGATTTTCCGGAGGGGAGATAAAACGTTCGGAGCTTCTGCAACTAATGGCTCAAGGTCCAGATCTGGCTCTGTTAGACGAGCCTGAGTCTGGCGTTGACCTTGTCAGTATAGCCCTAATCGGTCAGCTAATAAATGAGCTCCTAGAGAAGGAACACCCAATACGCAATCGGAGGCGCGCCGGCCTCATTATTACCCACACCGGCCATATCCTAGACTATGTCAACGCCCGCACTGGCTATGTCCTCTTTGACGGCAGGATAATCTGCGAGGGAGATCCTCGTGAGATTCTAGAGACCATAAAAAGCAAGGGCTATGAGGAGTGCAGAAAATGCGCAAGATAGAATCTTCCAAGTCCTCTGAGGATAAAGCCAGAGCGGCATTATCTAAGCCATCACCTCTCGGTGAGGATATAGATTTAAACAACTATATCCGTTCTGCAGATGAGCTGCCCTATCAAGATGACCCATTGCAATTGCCAGTTGAGACCAAAAAGCAAATGATACAGGCTGGGATCATATTGGATAATAGCAACCAGCGCTCGGGAACTATCATTCAAATGGACCATTCCATAATACATAGTCTGTCAAAACAAGAGGGCATAGAAGTGATGGGCACTAACCAGGCTTTGGAGAAATACGACTGGTTATCCAATTACTTATGGAAGGCCGTAGCTGTGGATAGCGACAAATACACTGCTCACGTTGAGCTTAACCAGAGTAATGGCTACTTCATCAGAGCCCTGCCCGGCAGCAAGACACTATATCCCGTTCAAGCCTGCCTTTACCTGGCCAGAAGCAACCTAGCACAGAATGTTCACAACATCATCATTGCCGAAGAAGGTTCAGAGTTACATATTATCACCGGCTGCACTACAGCTCCCAGAGAGGAGCCTGGCTTACACCTGGGAGTTTCTGAGTTTTACATCAAGCGAGGGGCTAAAATCAGCTTCACCATGATACACAACTGGACACCGGAGATAGCTGTGCGCCCCCGCACCGGAATAATTGTTGAAGAAGGCGGCGTGTTCCTCAGCAACTATGTAATTATGAAACCAGTTCACTCACTGCAAATGTATCCTCTGGCAAGATGCGTTGGGGACAACGCTACAGTCAGATTTAACAGCATCCTAGTTGCGCCGCCCGGATCTACTATGGATTTAGGCTCTCAAGTATTCCTCAATGCCCGAGGGGCTAGGACAGAAATAATATCACGGGCTATCACTACGGGAGGAAATATTGTCGCTCGCGGTTACATAGAGGGCAACGCTCCAGAGGTCAAAGGACATCTTGAGTGTCGTGGCCTTGTTCTACGAGAAGAGGGTACGATTCATGCTATACCAGAGCTGAAGGGTACGCTTTCTAATATAGACCTGTCCCACGAGGCCGCTATAGGCAAAATAGCTGAAGAGGAAGTGGAATATCTAATGATGCGGGGGTTAGCGCGCGACGAGGCTACAGCTGCCATAGTCAGAGGTTTCCTCAGAGTAGACATTGAGGGACTGCCGCCACAGCTCAGCCTTGAACTACAGCGAGCTGTTAAAGCCAGCGAAGAAGACTTCATGTAGATAACACCCGCAAAGATCAATAGTAAATCTCATGACTCAACATACTTGACAAGTGTATTATAAATTGTTAAATTAATAGTAATGATTACTATTAATTACTCACTAAGAGCTTGAAATCTACCGCCATGTTCAGAGAATCAAAACAGAGAGAAGCAATCCTCAGGTTTGTAAAGGGTACCTCCTCTCACCCCACAGCAAATCATGTGCATGAAGAGATGCGCAAAGAGATACCCAATATCAGTCTGGGGACAGTTTACCGCAACCTTAAATTACTCAAACGTGAAGGGAAAATCTCGGAGCTAGACATTGCCGACAGCAAGAGCAGGTTCGATGGCAATCCACATAATCACTATCACTTCAGATGTGAGAGGTGTGGCCGGGTCTTTGATGTAGATGAACCAGTGAATAAAGAGATTGATAAGAGGATAGCACGGAAAACGGGCTTCAAGGTCTCCCATCACATATTGGAATTTCGAGGGCTGTGCAGGGATTGTCAATCTTCTAATGAATAAAATGGGGGAGAGAAATGAATCTTAAGGCTTTATACAAATTGCGTTACGGTCTGTATGTGGTAAGCTCAAGAAAAGGAGACAAGCTCAATGGGCAAATTGCCAACACTGTGTTCCAAATAACCTCTGAGCCGCCAACTATTGCCGTAAGCATCAACAAAAACAATCTAACCCACGAGTTTATCAAGGGAAGCAAGGTGCTGGCGGTCTCAGTCATCTCCCAGGATGCGCCCCTCTCCTTCATCGGTCACTTCGGCTTTAAGTCAGGTAGAGACATAGATAAGATGGGGAGCATTAATTATAAAGCAGGCGAGACCCAAGCTCCGGTGGTTACTGACAATGCTCTGGCTTATCTGGAAGCCAGGGTAATTCAAGAAGTAGATGTGGGAACCCATACTATTTTTATTGGTGAGCTTGTGGGTGCTGATGTCATCAAGGAGGGCGAACCTATGACTTATGCCTACTATCATCAGGTCAAGCGGGGCACCACACCTAAGACGGCTCCCAGCTATGTTGAGGAGAAGAATGAGGCAGTGCCTAAAATGGCAAAATATAAATGTACTGTCTGTGGCTGGGTCTACGACCCGGAACTGGGCGACCCTGATGGCGGTATAAAACCGGGTACGCCTTTTGAGGAAATACCAGATGACTGGGTGTGCCCTATCTGTGGGGCAGCCAAGAGCGATTTCGAAAGGATGGAATAAAATGAAACCGAGAGAAATAAGACCTGAAGTTTACTCCGTAGGGGCCGTTGACTGGGACAGGCGATTATTTGATGCCCTGGTGCCACTTCCCGATGGCACGAGTTATAACTCGTATCTGATTAAGGGCAGTGAGAAAACGGCCCTTATTGATACTGTAGACCCTACTATGCAGGGGGTATTGATAAATAACCTGAACGAAGTTGGAGTTAAAAGTATAGATTATGCTGTTGCCAATCACGCCGAGCAAGACCATTCTGGCACTCTCCCCCAAATCCTTGAAAAATACCCTGAGGCAAAAGTCGTTGTCACGCCTAGATGTAAAGGTATGCTCATCGACCTACTCATGATTCCAGAAGGGAAATTCATAACCGTCAGCGATAAAGAGGCCATCTCACTCGGAGATAGAACCCTGGAATTCATCCACACACCCTGGGTTCATTGGCCAGAGACAATGCTTACCTATTTGAGGGAAGACAAGATATTGTTCACCTGCGATTTCTTCGGTTCCCATCTAGCCACAACAGACCTCTACGTAACCGATGAAGGACAAGCCTACGAGGCAGCCAAGAGGTACTATGCAGAAATCATGATGCCCTTCCGAGCCAACATCCAGAAGAACCTAGAGAGGATAAAGGACTATGCAATAGACATAATCGCTCCTAGCCACGGTCCCATGTACAACAAACCAGAGTTCATCTTAAAAGCATATCACAGCTGGGTCTTTGATGAACCCAGAAACATCGTGGTATTACCCTACATCTCGATGCATTATAGCACCCGAAAGATGGTCGAATACTTTGTTGACGCCTTAGCCCAAAGAGGGATTACGGTGAAACAATTCGACCTCACCGTAACCGATATCGGGAAACTGGCGATGGCACTGGTGGATGCAGCGACCGTTGTTATAGGAACGCCTACCGTTCTAGTTGGTCCTCACCCAAATGCCGCCTATGCTACCTTTCTAGCAAATGCCTTAAGACCCAACCTTAGATTTGTTTCTATCATCGGCTCCTACGGCTGGGGTGGCAAGACAGTTGAACAACTTGCTGCAATGCTCTCCAACCTGAAGGTAGAAATACTGGAGCCTGTGCTGAGTAAAGGATTCCCCAAAGAAGCCGACTTCAAGGCTCTGGGTAATCTAGCTGACACTATTGCTCAAAAACATAAAGAGCACGGCTTTACTTAATTAATATTTTAGCGAAAGGAGATTGATAATGACTATCAGGGTCTGGTCTTCTGAGGTATGTGCTATGAAATCGGAACGAAGGGATTGATAGTATGTAGACCATACATTCTTGAACAAGGAGAAAAAACAATAAGGAGGTAGATAAAAATGATAGTAGTAGATAGGTTAGCTCCCGATTTTGAGGGAACCGCTTACCTTGACGGCAAGGTTCAGAAGATAAAATTATCTGATTACCGGGGAAAGTGGGTTTTAGTTTGCTTCTACCCTGGAGACTTCACCTATGTCTGTGCC
>JAUXIO010000012.1 GCA_030620975.1 Dehalococcoidia bacterium
CTTGATAGGTAACTACTGGATTGCCCACCTCCACTCTATCTATGAAACCATGACCCTGGAGAAAGCCCAGATATTTCTGCAGCTGACTATAGCTCATATTGGCACCGTACATAATCTCGGTTTTGCCAGCACCGTTTTCACCCACCCTCAACATATCGGCTATTATCTCGACGTTGGACCTGCGGTGATTCAGCTTCACTACCTTCCCCCAGGACTTTCTGCCTAATACCATTATACTATGCCCCGAGAAAGAGGTGTCAATAGGTCAGCCAAAAAAATTTTGGAAAAAATAACGCCGCCCAGGCAAGGATATCACAGCTTAAGACTTGGCATAGGTGGTGACGAGTCTCTGAGCTTTCCATACGGCACGCTCCATGGTTCCCAGAGGCACCAGCTCTATTTCAGACTCTACACCCAATCTCTGATTGAACGCCGCCTCAGTCTTCCTCTTTAAAGCCTCAAGATCCTTGACTTGGGATTCCACTTCCACCTTAACCTTCAACTTTTCCAATTCCCCAGGCTTGTCGGCAATTATCTGATACTCCTCTCCCAATCCCGGGACGTCAGCTACCACCTCTTCAACATCAGAGGGATAAACTCTCTTTCCAGCCACTTTGACACTGAAAGCAATCCTCCCCTTGATTGGAGACATTTTAGGCAGAGTTCTACCACAAGCACAGGGCTCATAGGGAAGCAAACTGGTTATATCGGAAGCTCTCCACCTGATAAGAGGCAACGCCTCTAAGGTTAGAGTAGTAACCACAAGCTCTCCATCTTTTCCTGGACCGAGTGCCTCTTGAGTTTCAGGGTCGATAATCTCAAATAGACATTTATCGGCGAAAATATGAAGTCCTTTCCTTTCATCGCATTCGCAGGCGGTGAGGGCACCCATGTCACTAGTTGCGTAAGCCCTCGGTAAAAAAGTGAGCCCCCATCTGGCTTCCATTTTCTTAGTAAATGAATCGGCCCAACCTTCCCCTATTCCCCACGCTCCTCGTACTTTAGTATCTCTAATGCTAATACCAAGCTCTTCTGCTCGCCTCAAATACTGCACCAGCAGAGCAAGGCCATCAATGACTATAGTGGCGTTCATCATTTTAGCCAACTTTATCTGATTATCCATATTGCCCCTGCCAGCACAAATTGTTAAATTAGATGCCCCCATCTTAGTGCAGGCTACGCCGAAACACTCATACATTGGCCTTATTTGAACAATGTCCCCGGGGCGTATACCCACCATCCAAAATGCCCTGCAATTTTTGTTAACCATTTCTTCCCAGTCTTTTGCCGTGCGAGGGAAAGGGCTAGGTGTGCCAGTAGTGCCACCACTAGAGCAAACTTTGTATACTTCAGAGGTTGGAACTGTTATTCTTTCCGTAACTGGAGCAGCTCGAAATTCGCTATCTTTAAGCAAAGGCAACTTTGTAATGTCGTTAAGTGCGTTTATATCCCCGGGCTTTATCCCAGCGGCATCAAACCTTCGCCTATAAAAAACGCTCTTCTCGTAAGCTCTGCCTATCACTTCTTGCAGCCGCTTTAATTGCAGCTTTTTCAAAGCACCCAAAGGCATTGTCTCTATTTCCAGGTCCCAATACTTTCTCTCTGCCATTAAATCATTACCTCCTAGATTAAATTATTACCTCGCACTCCAGAAACTTTATCTCCCCTTGAAGAGGTTAAAGAACCTATCTTGATACTCGCGAAATAGACCCCACCGCCTTAGTTCTACAACCAATTGAGGCGCTTTGGAGGGGTCTCGCCTGGCTTCCTCAAAGAGCTCATCAATGTAACTCCGCGCATCCCCAGGAACTCCAGCCTCATCCACATTGAGAAGCCCGCTTCTCTCCAGTTCAACCACATTTCGATACACCGAGCTTCTGGTCAGTTCATAAGTAAACTTGAGCAGCGATACATCCCACAGCTCCTCAACTCCCCTGATGATAACACTCAATGGGTCGTTTTGGCTATCTATACGAGCATTGATGTCATCTACTACCGCTCTCATTGGTTTAGAGACAATATTCACCTCTCCAGGTTCATTCTTATATCTATAGAAAACACCCGGCTCATGGGGGTGCTTCTCAGCCATCATCTGGATAAATCTCTCTGCCTGCTCGCTGAACCCCTCTAAGTTAATGAGATAAGCCGGGGTAACAATCCTTGGCCTCTCCGCAATTACCCTGCCCTCTCTAACTACACTCGTTCCCTTCATTAATTCAGTAATCAGATAATATGAGACATTGGTAGTTCCAAAGGTAGCCAGACTCTGCCTCAGGGGCCTGATTACTTCAGTGTGCTCTATGGCGTATTGAATTTTATCGTCTGTTTCCATATGAGAATCAAAACCGTCTCAAATAAATAATTTAACCGCCTGAAAATTACGCTCCACATTCTGCTTACCGCTCACAATACTGCCGAATTCAGTGCTGTGGCCGGGAACCAAATGTTCCACATCAAGCTGGGCTAGTCTATTAACGCTCTCTTTGAGTAAAGAAAGGCTGCCGCCGGGCAAATCCGTTCTGCCAATGCTGCCGAAGAAAACTACATCACCACTTATCAGGACCTTACCCTCCCGCCAGTAAAGGCAAATCTCACCCGGTGAATGCCCCGGCGTAAGCAAGACCTGAAGATTAACCTTGTTCTGGCTACCCAGGCTTAAATTGCCCTCGCCAAGGTAGAAGAGGGGATTGAGTTCAACTGGCTGCACACCAAACATGGTGCTCAACTTCTTTCCCTGTATGTCATAAAATTCATGCTCCTCCCTGGACAGAGTGACCGAGGCACCACTCCCTTGCACCACAAGTTCAATTGCCTCGCAGTGGTCGGGGTGAGTATGGGTATTGATTATCAAACCTATATCTTCAATCTTGAAGCCATCTTTTTCCATAGCTTGAACCAAATAATCAAAGCACGGTTCTCTAAACTCATTCCTAACATGTCCCGGGTCCACGATGACGTGGGGATGCCCACCTCGCAGAAGATTAGCAAACAGGCAAGTATTACAATTATTCCCCCTGCCCTGCCAGATGTAGCAATATAAACTTTCCGCAAGCCGAATGGAGCGGTAATAGGACGAATAAGCCATAATTTTTGAACCCAATTAAATTATAAGGTAAAATGCCACCAAAAAGCCACCGCACTTCAGGAGGTGTGCATGAGCGAAATCAGAAGCGCCTGGGAAATTGCCCAAGAGAAAGCCGAGAAGTTGGGTAAGCTATCGGCAGAAGAGCAGAGACAACAGAAAGAAAACAAATGTAATTCAATTGGAAAAGCGCTGGCTAGAAGATTTCTCGGCGGGCTGGACTGCAAAGGTCTAGAAACGGCGCTAGATAAATATAGCGACGATGAGGAAAGGAAGCTGATAACAGAGGCATTTCTCTCCCACCTGGTGGAGACCATCGACCTAGAACACGATGCTAGATTGGAGAAACTAGAGAAGGGAATTAGCTGCCTGCACTTGGAGCAAAGGACGGAGGCGCTGGAAGAGATAGAGGGGCTTCTTCAAGAGCACAAGGGGGCGGAGCAGCGGAAAAGACAAGAAATAGAAAGAGCAATTAGAGAGATGCTCCATCAAAGAAGAATCTCGGGGACGGCCATTGAGCAAATTAATATTCGGGCTAAACCAGAATGGAAAGAAAGCTTGGATGAGCTTGCCCAGCCCTTCAATGAAAGATTAAACGAAATTAAACGGGGACTGCTAAACAGCTATAAACGTCATCGGCAATAGCCTATACCCCAAATCTTGAGATGATTGCCCATTAACTCTGTCTTAGCTCCCAACTTGCCCAAAATGTGTTCCACCAGCCACAAGTTGGCATCAATGTGCTCGGTCATGTCCGGTATGATATATTCGGTTATGCCCTCAGCCAAAGCCGCGTAGATTATTAATTGGTCTGCCAGGTGCCTATCAACGGTAGCCCCGGTTTTAATGTCCCTTAGGAGACTGGTGGCCACATAATCACCAATGCCCTCAGCCCGCCTGCCCCTCTTACCAGCTCTATCTGAGCCAAGAAAGCAGTTGCCGCTCTCCGCCCAAATAGCCAGAGCCGCGCCCTCGTGAATGGCCGTATCGTCGTACACCACCTCTATTCGGGTAGCGTAGCCCCGTTTCCCCAGTAAGCTCTCGCACGCTTCGGCCATGCGCCGGCTAACTTCTATGTGTTTAAGATGAGAGGAAAGAGCAACTCCCTTTATTTGCTTGGGCTCACCCTGAGCCAGAAGCTGGAGTGCCCGTATTTTATCTGCCACCGGAACTACATCCACCTCAATGATTCCGCCGCCCCGTTCAGCATAGCCAGGGCGCTTGATATTCAGATCAACAGATATCCCCATCCTCCTCAGCGCCGGGAAAAGAACTTGCTTCATATAATAAGCCGATGGGGCGAAATCCTGGAAAAGTCCCCCCGAAATATGAAAACTGGTAGCTTTGTGAGCAAAACAAGCCAGAGGCAATACCGTCATGGCTAACATGGTAGTAGAGCCGCCGCTACCTATATCCCACTTATAACAACCGCTCTCTACCTCCTTGCCCGGCCTGTATTTTATCTCCACTGAGCCCACTTCGGCTCCCTCCACCGCGCCCCGGCACATGTCCCGACAAGCCAGTACCGCCTGACGATGCTGACGGCGCAATCCAGGTTTCTCCCTGTGCGCGCGTATATTCCACATATGTAACTCCTCACCCAAAAGACTGGCTAAGGTAAGGGCATGACGAAGTAATGTACCGCTGCCTGACTTAGTTGAGCCATCTACCTTTATCACGACGCACCTTTAAACCGGGCATTTCCTCAATGGCAACTTTGCGGGGATTAATAAAGGTCGAGCTTGCAATGCTGGCAAATCTAGGCTAGAGCCATAGCCTGATACAAAGCCATATCAATGTTACTGTGAGTATCCTCAGTTAACTTTTCAGCTATTGTATTGGCTAGCTGAAACATTTCCTCTTGAGCCGTCCGTCCCATATGCTCAACCAAGACCTCCATGCGCCTTCCCAACTGGACTTGCTGCTCCAAAGGAAGCTTCTTCGACTTGGCTGCAGATAATAAAGGATGCGCAAATAGTATCGGCTTAAGCAAAGCCACCCGATAAAGAAATCGAGTCCGACGATTAGTCTTAGCTGACTGCCACATTAATTTGTCTTCCTCCGAAGGCCGTAACGCCTCTAGAACAAAGGCAGCCTGACACTTAATAAAATCGTGAGCGGCTAAAAATCTGGTAGCTTCAAAATCCTTGACCGCAACTGACATGTAATAAACGGCCTGCTCCAGTGTTACCAAATCAATACCTTTGATTTTAGCTGTGTGCCAGCAATTCTCCGGAACTCTAAAAACGTAATACTCCAGTGAACCATGAAGCGCAGTATGTGCGGCTTCATGTCTGATAGCACCCAATCTTGCCAATTTCCCGAGCCCAGCTAATCTCTCACTGCAAATAATCAAACGAGGAAAATTGCGCCAGGCATCATGAGTGCAAATAAATCCCTCTTCCCCGCTGGTGGTTATTCCCAATTTCATTTTCTCTTCCTTGAGAAAGTCACGCATCACAGCCGGTTTATCAACCAACTGAACTTCAACCATCTGTGGGACTTTGGGGCTAAACCGCCGGTAGCAGTCCTCAAGCGTATGAGTTACCTCCCTCTTAATGCTACCAGGTACGTCCCCTTTCACCGCAATGCTCAGCTCTGTGCTCATCGTCCTGACTTTTCCCACCCCTGTGGCAAAAGATAGCAATATCAATGGGCAAAGTCAATGACCATTGAGATTGATGAGAAAGTAAGGTAAACTGAGGCGGAAATGGAACAGATTTGGGCGCCATGGCGAATGCAATATATAGAGGGGCCGAAGGCAAGTGGCTGCATCCTGTGTCAGAAACCACGAGAAGACAACGATGAGGCAAACCTTATTCTCTATCGCGGAGAAAAAAATTTTATAATTTTGAATTCCTTCCCCTACAATCCGGGGCATTTAATGGTAGCATCCTACCGCCACCTGGGACTCTTGGAAGAGCTGACTGGCGACGAGTTGGGGGAGCATCTCGATATGGTCAAAAGGTGTGTGAGATTACTAAACAAGACATTAAAACCAAACGGCTTCAATATTGGGATAAATATCGGAAAGATAGCTGGAGCTGGAATAGATGACCATATTCACACCCATATAGTGCCCCGCTGGCAGGGCGACAGCAATTTCATGCCGGTGCTATCCAATACCAAAGTCATACCCGAAGCATTGGCTGCAACCTACAAGAAACTGAAAGAGGCTTTAGGCTGAGCAATATACAGGAACTTTGAAGCTTTGAAACGGCCTCAATCCTCAGCCCGGGGATAGGAGCCGAAGATTTTGGTGAAGGTGGTTTTTTGCTTAAGTTCCTCCACAGCTTCACGGCAGGCTCCGTCATCTATGTGCCCCTCAAAATCGGCATAAAATATGTATTCCCAAGGCTTGTTTTTGCTCGGTCGGGACTCCAGTTTTATTAAGTTTATATTCCGAGTGGCAAAGGCGCCCAGGCTCATATATAAAGCACCGGGCATATTCTTGGTGATAAAGACCAGAGAGGTCTTATTTCTCCGCGCCATCTTTGCCTTCCCTTTAGAAATAACAAAGAATTTGGTGTAGTTATTGGCGTTAGTCTCAATTCCCTTGGCCAAGATTTCCAATCCATAGATTTGAGCAGCCCGTCCGCTAGCTACAGCGGCACAATCAGCTAAACCCTTCTCTTTTACCATCTTGGCACTGCCTGCGGTATCATAAGTGGGTATCAGTTCGGCTTTTATTTTCTTGAAAAATTCTTCGCATTGAGCTAAAGCCTGAGGATGAGAGTAAATTGTCTTTATCCCGGATAAATCCCCACCGGGCAGAGCCATTAAGCAATGACTAATTCTGAGGTTAACTTCACCAAAAATGGTAAGTGGATAACTCAACAACAGGTCGTAGGTCTCATTAATGCTGCCGGCCTGAGAGTTTTCCACCGGAACTACACCAAATTTCACCTCGTCCCTGGAGACAGCTTCAAACGCGTCAGAAATGGCATGGCAGGGAAAAAGGTCAACGCCACCACCAAAAAAGCTAATCACCGCGTCTTCACTAAAGGCACCCCTTTCCCCTTGAAAAGCGACTTTAGTCATTTTCTACCTCGAGGTTAACTGCCAATAAATACATCTCGAAGCGCTGCCTCATCTTCACCCCTGGTTAAAGCAATTACTCTGTCACCCGCTTCCAGAACGGTATCCAAGGTTGGTACTTGCGGCTTCTGCTCCTTGCGTATCACAAGTGCCAAGATACAATCCGGGGGTAAAGCCAACTCCCTGACGGGCTTCTTTACCGCTTTAGAGTCTTGAGGTATCCTCACCTCAACAACCTCCATTCCTTCATCCCTTAAACTTAGAAGATGAGTTAGGGAGCCGGTAGGTATTTCTTCCTTAATGGGCTCCAATAGGTGAGTTACCACACTAACGGTATAGTCAACGCCCAACTTTCTGAACAACTCCTCATTAACGGGGTCATTAACCAGGGCAATGGTTTGAGCAACCTTAAACTTATATTTAGCCACTTGGCAAGCCATTAAGTTATCCTCATCGCGAGTAGTAGTCGCAACAAATATATCGGCTCTAGCTGTTCCCGCCTCCTCTAGGGTAGCTGCTTCACAGCCATCACCGCGTATACAAACACTTCCCAGGTTATCTTCAAGGTAGTCACACCTCTTGGCATCTTTCTCAATTACCAGCACTTCATGACCTTCGCTAAGTAGCGCTCGACATAAAGGATAACCAACTATACCGCCACCAATAACAATTATATACATAGCAAGTTTATGCCTTCATATATTTATCAAAACCCTTAATTAAGAAGCGGACTCTGCCTCCGGTTCAAGTTTTTCCTTTAATAGCTGAGCAAACACCGTTGTGGGGCTAATGGCCTCAAGTCCCAGAGCATCATAAACATCTTTCCGCAAGGGGTCATAAATGCGGCAAACAACCTTGCGGACACTAAATATGTGCTTGGCAACTTGAGCTGCCATGACATTACAGTTATCTTCCTGGGTAACCGCTACAAAGGCATCAGCTCCTTCTATACCCGCTTTCTTGAGCACTTTTTGATTAGTGCCATCACCCAATAAAGATGTGCCGCCAAAACTAGACGGTAATCTCTCAAAGCTAGAGGTATCTATGTCAAGAACAGTTACCTTGTGCCCCTCGGCATCCAGCAAAGCGGCCAACTGAGCCCCAACGCGCCCGCAACCCACAATAATTACATTCATAACTTTCCCTCAAGAGATAGGTTCTCGACACAATAAGACGCGGCAAGGCGCTTCTCTCAGAACATAGGGCACTGTAGTGCCCAGACTAAACATGCCAAAGGCTCTCTTATATGGCATGCCAAGCACAATTAAATCAATATCCCTTTCCATTGCCTCATCTACAATTGCTGGTCCCACTTCCCGCGCTTGAAGCAAGTCCGTTTCTACATCATAATCTTGCTCGCTGGCAATATCCTCAGCGTGAGTCAGGACTTCTTCCGCTCTCTGAATTTCCGAGCTAATCTCAGCATCTAAAGGGAGACTCCGCTTCACCTGAATTATATAAACCACATAAACCGCAGCTTTAGACTTTCTGGCGACGCTGCAGGCCAATTTTATTGCCTCCTCATCAGCGCCATTCCCATTTACTGCTACCAAAATCTTTTTCAACTCCATGATGCCCAGCCATCCAACTAATTATCAGCCATTATAGTTGCGCTCCATCAGTTCTGCAATCATCTACGCCCTTGAAAGAGGCTAATTTTTTTAACTGTTTCGCCCAAAGGCAATCGCCCTCGCCAGCGATAAAGAAGATAGATAACAAACCCTATGGCCATCCAGCCAAAGCCAACCCAGCGGCTGTAGGGCTGCATTATTAGCACCACCACCCAAATAACAACAGAACCAATTAACCCCAAGATGGCCGTTATTGGCAGTTCATATTGCTTAATTCTAATATTCCACCCGATTTTAAAGGGGCGAGGTAGCTCAGGTTTTCTGATCCGCAGACTGAGAATGGAAGCGTGAGCCAAGGCAAAAGCCAGCAGAGAACCAAAGGCGTAAAGTCCACCTAAACTGACAAACACATCGGGAGCAAAGAAGCCGGGACTCTGCAGCAGAATGGCTATCAAGGCAAAGAGAATTATGGCGACATAGGGTGTTTTAAAACGATGATGAACGCGACTTAAAGTTGGAGGGATAAGTTGAAGTCTTCCCAGAGAAAAAGTGAGCCTGGAAATGCCCATAAGCCCGGCATTGGTAGCTACAAGTAAGATGGTTGTCGCCAGTATAGCCACTAAAATCGGAAGCAGCGTGCGCAGTCCTTCAAGAAGCCAGGTAAGAACAATGACAAGCGCCGGCTCCGATGACCATGCTGCAGCTAATTGTTCAGGCACTATAGCTAAGGAAAGCCCCTGAGCAATGCCCGCCACCGGGTCTTTTGCCCATTCTGAAGCCAGCTCCGGCGGCGCCATAGTTGAAAAAGCAGCCACCGAGATGCCACCAAAAATAACCAATACTACAACTGCCATCAAAAGCAAAGCTCTAGGCACTCGCACCTCAGGATGTTTGGTTTCCTCGGCCATCTGAGACATGGTCTCAATCCCGGTGAAAGCTATAGCCGCTATAGCTACGCCGAAAATTAAATTTGGGGTCGTTGGCCAATAATTAGTAACGTTGTGAAGGAAAATTTCCGGGGTAAAAACAAGTAGAAGAGCCAAACCTATAATAAGCAACTGAGTGACCAAGTCAAGCAGCGTCAAAGTAAAATTCATAACCGACGACCCTCTGACTCCAACCACGTTGACGCACATCAAGAAAAAGATGATACCCATCGCCATGGCCGTGCTAAATACCGCCGATTCCTTAAGCATTGGCCAGAAATAGCCAAGGTAAGAGGGAATGATAAATGCAGAAATGGCGATGGTAACAATGTAGCTGAAGGCGAGTGCCCAACCAGCAATAAAGCCAACTGAATCATTAAATCCGTGGCGGGCAAAGCTGGCCGAGCCGCCAGCTTCGGGTATTATAGCTGTGCCCTCGGCATAGGAAAATGCATGGAAAACAAAGAAAATTCCAGCGATGGCAAGGACTACCGGCGTCGCCCCCAAAGCCACTATGGCTACAATGCCCAGGGCATAATAAATAGATGAACCAACATTACCATAACCGACGCCAAATAAACCGGGAATGCCCAATACGCGCCTTAAGGGATGAGCTTTAACTCGAGGACGACGAACGAATTTGTCACCCAGTTTGGGATGCCAGTTATTGCGCAAAGCTATCTAGCCACCATCAACTATTGTGAGGGATTCTAGCTCTAGCTCGATTGACTGTCAATAGAGTATACTCACCCCTTGTCATTGCTTCGCTTCGCTTTCAATGACAAAAGAGAGCATAGACGCCTCACTCTTTATTTTAGAGTTTCTCCTTCTTCAGTCTATCCAGCCAGGCTGCCGATTTGACTTCCCGCTCCAAGAGATATTTTATGTATTCCCGCATGAGCTGCTCTAGCTCCGAAGATAGTTGAGAGTTTATTTTGACCCGACTGGCAGTTGCACAATCACAGCTCTGCCATAAGCGAAGAACTTTCAAGGAGTTGAGGGTCAAGGTGCAACGCGCTGGGTCCTTACCGGCGCATTCGGGGCAAAGGACGCCTCCCCGGCTAGAGCTAAAGAAGTTATCGATGGGCTGGAGAGGTAAATTGCAACTCACACATTGCTGCAATTGGGGACGATAACCAAGGTAATTAAGAAGCTGAAGCTCAAAATAGCGCAAGATGATATTTCCATCGCCAGCCTGGCACAGCCAATGTAAAGTACTGAGCAGCAGGTCAAAGATGGGACGGTTTTCAATGCGCTCAGCGGTAAAGGAATCAACGAGCTCTAATGCGTAGAGACCGCGGGAGAGACGCCACAGGTCATCCTTTAGCACAAGGAAACCATTAATGGTCTGACTCTGAGTAACGATGTCCAGATTGCGCCCGCGTGCCAGCATTATCAAGCTATGGGTAAGCAGCTCCACGTGACCGCCCAATTTGCTCTTGGGACGGCGTACTCCTTTAGCTACCGCCCTAAGTTTGCCCAAATCGGGGGTATAAAAGGTCAGAATCCTATCCGCTTCACCAAGCTTGATCCGCTTAAGGACAATAGCCTCCGTTTGATAAGCACGAGGCGCCCTCATTCAGCCTTTCCTAGACTTCCTGCCTCTCCTCCAAAGCGCGGCTTAAGGTCACATCATCAGCGTATTCCAGGTCGCCGCCAAAAGGTAACCCCCGAGCCAGCCTGGTGACCCGGATACCCAGAGGGGAAATCAAGTGCTGCAGATACATAGCCGTGGCTTCCCCCTCAAGATTGGGGTTAGTTGCCAAAATCACCTCGGTTACCGAGCTATTCTGAAGACGAGATAAAAGCTGCTCTATCTTCAATTCCTCAGGGCCCATTCCCTCAGTTGGGGCAATGACGCCATGAAGCACGTGATAAACGCCATTAAATTTTCCAGTTCGCTCCAGGGGAATGATGTCTGATAGTTCTTCAACAACGCATATTTTGGTGTGGTCGCGCCCCTCATCACGACAAATTGAACAAGGATCAGAATCGGTAATATTAAAACATATAGAGCAAAGACCTATCTTTTCTTTTACCGCTGAAATGGCTTCAGCCAAGTCTCTAGCTTGTTCAGTTGGGACTCGCAGTAGGTAATAGGCCAGCCGCTGGGCGCTTTTGGGCCCGATGCCGGGCAATTTATTGAATTCCTCAATTAGCCGAGCTATTGGCTTGGCGGTGGAAGTGAAAGTTCTTAGTGCCATTCTGCCCTCTAAGTCAATCCCGGAATATTAAGTCCCCCAGTTAAACTGCCCAAGCGGCTGGCAGCTAGCTCCTGGGATTTATGAATAGCTTCGTTTACCGCCGCCATAACCAAGTCCTGCAAGAACTCCACATCTTCAGCATTGACTACTTCCGGTGATATAGTTATTGAGCAAATCTTCTGCTGACCATCAATCACCACCTTGACCACACCGCCACCAGAGCTCGCTTCAGTGGTTATATCACCAAGCTCCTGCTGAGCCTTAATCAACCTTGCCTGGAGTTCCTGAGCCCTACGCAGTCCAAATTTATTCATTTCTCATCAACTGAGCTCCTTCACCGACTATCCTGGCTCCCTCTTCCAAGGCAGCTTTAACTACTGGGCTATCCACTGAATGGGCTTCAACTTTCTTTCCCCGACTGATGAGAGTGCATCGTATGTGATAAGGATGTCCATAAATTTCCTTCAGTTTCCTCTGCACCAGATGACGGTACTTCGGATCCTCAATCTTTTCTTTGTGAAAAGGATAATAGAAGCCCAATACCAAAGTATCATCTTCTAAAGCTACAGGCTCACAAGCGCTGCGCAAAAAGGCATCCAGATTACCACTGGAGCCTTCGCCTCGCAAGGCCTGAATGAACTCTGGCCACCTGCCGCGCAAATAGTCAATATCCTGGGAAGATGCCGCGCCTAGAATGTCGCCAACTTCTGCTGACGCTGGTGGTTCAGCCTCCCGGGAAAGTCCGGCCGATTCCGCAGGCTCAATTGCCTCAGAGGGAACAGTCTGCTTGGGCCTAGAATCTGGCACGTAGCCCACCTTTGCTTCAACTACCTCAGAGGGAACAATTTGTTTGGCCTCTCCCTCCGATAAGGCACTTTCTACCAGCGCCAGTTCCAGGGGCAAGGTGGAATAATTGTCCCAGCGCAGGTCTATCCCACCAAAGCGCTTGACTGCGCTTAATAACTGACTAAGAGCAGCTTCAGCCACCACATCTTTCATCTCGGCCAATTCCTCATCGGTGGCATCCAATACCTCCTCCGAGCCAGATTTGACCAAAAGTAAACTCCGGAGGTATTCCACCAACTGCTGATTAAACTGACGAAGGTCAAGGCCATCATCCCTGACGCTATTTATAGTTCGAAGCCCAGCGGGAATATCCCTTTTGACAACATGCCTGGCTAGCTCTTTGGCTCTAAAGTCACTGCTAATACCCAACACCGCCTTAACCTGATAAAGCTCAATTTGGCGACCATAATAAGCCGCTAACTGCTCCAATAAATTTTCGGCATCTCTGAGACTGCCAGTGGCCGCCCTGGCGATGAACCTCAAAGCTTCGGGCTCAGCGCGAATGCCCTCTCTTTCACAAATAAGCTCAAGTTTAGAAATCACCGCTGCTTGGGAGAGACGGTGAAAATCAAAGCGCTGGCACCGCGATAGAATGGTTGACAGCACCTTATGTGGCTCCGTGGTCGCCAGAATAAAAATAACCTGAGAAGGCGGCTCTTCCAATGTCTTCAATAAAGCATTAGACGCCGCCTCAGTGAGCATATGGACTTCGTCTATGATATAAACCTTGTAACTGGCAAGGTTAGGTGCATAATTGACCCTTTCTCTAAGCTCGCGTATTTCATCAATGCCGCGGTTGCTGGCAGCATCTATTTCCATTACATCTAAAGCTCTGCCCTCACTAATTGACTGGCATAGGTCACAAGCATTACACGGCTCACCCTCAAGCGGATTAAGGCAGTTCACCGCCTTAGCCAGAATACGCGCCGTGCTGGTTTTACCCGTGCCCCGTGGCCCACAGAAAAGGTAGGCATGAGCCACCTGCCCCATCACCAGGGCATTCCGCAAAGTCTGAGTTGCGTGCTCCTGCCCCACTACTTCAGCTAGAGTCTGCGGACGCCACTTGCGGTAAAAAACCTGGGAATTCATCTTGCTTCTCCATTATACCCTAGACATTTTAATTTCTAAAGGAACTTCAGCCCATCAAAAAATAAAATAAGTTAGCTACAGAGGAGGTTGAATAGCGGAATGATATAAAACGAATAAGTCGACTGATTATCGCTCAGTTACTCTTGCGTGGTTATGGCTCTAGCGGTTCAGGAGCAGTCTCCTGCATCGCTTTTTCGTAGCTCCTTCTTGATTCCCTAATGGCGTACTTTAGAGCCGCCTTGGTGGCCTGGGAAGCTTGCTCGTAAGCATTTTCCAACGCGGTCAAGCTTCTTGGAGCACTCTCCCCAAGCAGTTCCTTTAACTCCCGAACGCCTTTGCCCCTCTTTACACCGGGCGCAGCCACTTCCGCAGGCGAAGGAACCACTTTAGGGACAGCAAGCTGACCTTCATCAACGACCTGTTCCCCGCTCTCAACCGCATAGCTTACTTTCTCCAAGTGCTTTACTAGCCTTTGCGTCAGTTCGGGAATTGCATCGCTCTTACCCTGGCGAGCCATCTCAGCGATCTCCATTGCCCGCCTCTCGGCAAGGCGAGTATGCAGCTTCGCCTTGCTCACATCTGACAAAGCAAAAGTTAATCTCACCCGCTCCGTAGCTAGCTTCACCGGATAAAGAGTCTCATCAGGTAGAGAATCCGAGGCGGCAGCCACGGTACCAGCACCTGTAAGCAAAACAACGAGAACCGCAGTTAAGGCCAGTGCCCAACGCCGCTGCCAGCCAAAAAAATTAACTTTCTTCTCCGGCCTTCGCTGCTTAGCGCTAACTGCCGATTGGAGTTGAGACAGGACTCGCGCTTTAAACTCGGGGGCAGACAACAGAGATGAAGCCTCTTTATTAATGGTAAAGGCCACTTGAAGCAAAGGCTTGAGCCCATCCGCCTCTTCAGGGTAATCCTTGAGACAACTCTCAATGCTTTCGCCTTGAAGCATTCGACTGACACACTTACCAAAAATATCTTCTAATTTCTTACTCATTCTCTTCCCGGAAAAAGATCTTCCTCAAAGCTACCACCGCGTTGTATTGTAGCGCCTTTACCGCCCCTTCACTCTTGCCCAAAGTTTTAGCCACCTCAGCGATGGGAAGCTCAGCAATAAAGCGGAGGTAAATTACCTCGCGCTGAGCTGGAGATAACTTCTCTAAATTGGCAAGTAACTCTTGAACTTCAAGCCTCCGTTCAGTCACAACTACTGGGTCTGTGCCATCGCTTACTATCCTTTCATCAAGGACCATTGTCATTTGCCTCGTCCGTTTCCTCAAATAGTCAATTACCTGATTGCGCGCAATGCGAAATAACCAGGCAGAGAAAGGTATACTTCGCCACTTATAACGACCAATTGCCTCCAGGGCCTTAAGAAATACCTGCTGCGTTAAATCTTCAGCCTCACCTCGATCACCCACCTTAAGGTAGATGTAACGGTAAATCTTATCAAAGTGCTCATCATAAAGCTGAGCAAAGGCTTGACTGTCAGCTTCTATAGCTCGGCGAACTACGCTTTCTTCACTAGGCACCAGATAACTCCAATAATACCTGGTGCCTATTATATATAAAACGAAAGAGGGAAAGAAAAGTTTGAATTAGAGGAGGTGATTTATAAGTCTTACCTTATAGGCCTTTATCAACAATATATGCGGCAAGGTCGGCAAGGCGACAGCTATAACCCCATTCATTATCATACCACGCCAGTACCTTGACCATATTACCTTCAATGACCATGGTACTGAGAGCATCAAATATGGCACTGGCTGGATTGCCCTTAAAATCTATACTTACCAGTGGCTCACCGCAATACTCGATAATCCTCTTAAGTTTACCTTCAGCAGCCGCTTGGAAAGCTCGATTAACCTCATCAACAGTTACTTCCCTTGCCAGATCAGCCACGAAGTCACATGCGGAAACGGTAAGCACTGGCACCCTGATGGCAACTCCGTGAAGCTTTCCCTTAAGTTCAGGTATAACTTGAGTTACTGCCCTGGCGGCACCGGTGGTTGTGGGCACCATACTCATAGCTGCAGCTCGAGCACGCCGCAAATCGTGATGCAACCCATCCACAAGTCTTTGGTCAGCAGTATAGGCATGGATAGTGGTTAACAGTCCTTTATTTATTCCAAAGCTCTGGTGCAGAACCTTGACTATCGGGGCAAAACAATTAGTGGTACAGGAGGCGTTAGAAATAATCCGGTGCCGTGCCCGGTCATACTGCTCCTCGTTAACGCCGAGGACGACGGTTACATCCTCGCCTCGGGCCGGCGCCGAAATAATAACCTTTTTAACGCCGTCTTGAAGATGCGCCGCGGCTTTACCGGCATCGGTAAAATGCCCGGTAGACTCTATAACTATCTCCACGCCATGCTCCCCCCAATTGATCTCCCCCGGCTCACGCTTGGCGCTAACCTTCACTACTTTGCCATCAATGATTATGGAGTCTTCTTCAGCCCTCACCTCGCCGGGATAGATACCATAGCAACTATCATATTTATATAAATGAGCAAGCATTTTGGAAGGCGCATTGTCATTAACCGCAACCACTTCAAGCTTCCCGGAATAATATTGATTAATTGCCCTAACTGCCAATCTGCCGGTACGCCCAAATCCATTAACCCCAATCTTCGTTGACATCCTAACTCCCCCTTTTCAGTTATTATCTACTGAGCCTTATTATAGCTCGTCTTCACCCTAACCTTTATTCCACCCCTTACATTCCAATCGGCCACGACTTCCATTTTTCTTGGCTTGATGACATCGACCAAGTCATTAAGAATCCTGTTAGTCGCCTCCTCATAGAATATTTCAACCGTTCTGTAGCTGGTTAGGTAAAATTTAAGCGATTTTAATTCAATTATCTCGAGGCCAGGAACATATCTGATGCTAAGGGTGGCATAATCGGGCTGCCCTGGACTGAGTGGGCAAAGGCAGGTGAATTCGCTGGAAACCATCTCTTCCTCATAATCTATCTCGGGGTGTGGGTTAGGCATGGCTATTAATAATTCCTTTTGAGGGTAATCTTTATATTCAAGCCTGAGGCGCTTGACCCTGTTCTTTAATTCATCAGCAGGTTTCACCATCTTCACCCTCCAGCCCAATACAAAACGGCATCGTCCTCAACCACTTTTTCCACTTTGCCCTCGGTCATCAGGAGTTGAAGGTGGGCAAGGGTCTCCATAACGGCAAGTCGCTTATCCCAGAGCTCCAGCTCTTGAAAGGGAACGCCGCCCGACTCTGGCCTCCATAATATCTCCGTGGCTATCTGATAGGCCGTTTTTAACTCATCACTTACAGATTTAATGATGGCCATCTTTCTTTCCCTGTAATGATAAAGTAATTCCCCAATCCTCTGCTTCAATCCACTAAATACTGCTCCATGCCCAGGAAAAACGAAGTTGACTTCAAGCTTTTCAATGGCTCTCATAGAATTGATAAAGTCTCCCAAGGGGTTCTCACCAGATTGAGGATGCAGCCCAACGTGAGAGGTAATGTCGGGCAAAATATGGTCTCCTGAAAACAAGAGCTTCTTCTTCGGTTCATACAGGCATATATGACCCGGGGAATGCCCCGGCGTCCACAGAACTTCAAACTCAAAGCTGCCGCTAGAGAGTTTTTCCCCACCACTTAGCCTGATTTCGGGCGCGGCCGGCGTTACAAACTGCTTCATCCACAGGGAAGCTCCCCGAAGCTGAGGTAAATCATTTTGGGGAACGCCACCGCAACGAAGCTGACGGGCCGTATCCTCCAGAAGTCCGTCAAGATTTACATACCGGGAATGAATAAGGTCTGCTTCAATCCGATGAACGGACAGATTAGCTCCAGAAAGCTGCTTTACCCTGCCAGTTAAGCCATAGTGGTCGGGATGGATATGAGTGACTACGATTTGAGCAATATCCTTGAAGCCAAAGCCAGCTTCCCTTAATCCGTCTCTCAAAGCAGAAAAGGCCTCTGAGTCACCCCAACCGGCGTCAATCAGCAGATTGCCCTGGCTACCTTCAACCAGATAAACGTTAACATGGCCCTGGGGAAAGGGAATTCTTATTTGGTGGATGCCCTGAACTACTTCTATGCCTCACCCCTCCAAACTGTAGAAGGCTTCTCTGCCCGCATAGCGAGCGCTCGTTCCCACCTCATCCTTTATTCTGACCAGTTCACCTAGCTCACCTTAACCTGGGAGCTTCTGGCTAAAGAAATAGCTTTATCTACAGCTTCAATGGCATCTTGCACCCTAATCAAGGAGTTGTCCTCTTCCCCATTTCGAGACAGCAGCCAAGTATTCAGGCCAATGACTGGAATGCTGCTTTTTAAAGCATAAGCGATCTCGCTGAGCGTTCCATAATCGCCATCAATGGCAATTACCGCCTGAGCCGACTTGACCACTGCCATATTTCGAGCGTAGCCAATGCCGGTGGCTATGGGAATCTGCACATAGGGATTGGCCGTAGCCGGCTCATCGCCGGGCAAAATGCCAATAGTCAAACCACCTTGTAACCTGGCTCCGCGGCAAGCTGCCTCCATCACTCCACCCAAGCCGCCACAGATCAGAATGGCATTCCGTTTAGCTAACTCCCTGCCCACAGCCTCAGCCAAATCACCCTCTCCTGAAGAACACTCTCCTCCACCAATAACGGCCACAATCACCCTTGCTTCCAGATTTTCAGCACTCATCTGACTTACAATCCTAACTAGGTTTAATTTCATTGCTGATTATACCACCAGAGCCAAAGCCATAACAATGAACTGCCTTTGATCAGTTGAATTCATTCATTGCCGCCACTATCCCCTGAGTTAACACACAGTAAATAGCATCAGCCACGGTAACAATTGCTGATTTGACTACTTCTGCCTCTTGAGAAGTAAAGTCGCTAAGCACATAGCCGACTATAATGTCCTCATTCCCTCCAGCTCCAGCGGGGCGCCCAATGCCCGCTCTAACTCTAGAAAATTCCCCACTGCCCAGGGCAGAAATTATGGATTCCAACCCCTTATGTCCCCCCGAGCTGCCACCAGAACGCAAGCGAATTTTACCCAGAGGTAAGTCAAGGTCATCACAAACGACCAGAAGGTCATCTATGGAAATATTGTATTTGCGCAGCAGAGACTTTACCGAATTGCCGCTGAGATTAACGAAAGTTCGCGGCTTAGCCAGCAGCAGTTTGATGCCAGCCACCTCGCCAATGCCAATTCGAGCCTGACACTGCTGCCGCTTGATGGGAATAGAGTGAATTCTGCCGAAGTAATTTACGCAACGGAAGCCCACATTGTGGCGGTTGTGAGCATAACTCCTACCCGGATTGCCCAGCCCTACAATTAATTTCATTGATTTTTACAAAGTAGAAGCTTCATTCCGACTCAACCACTGCCCGGTTTAGTAACTCCAAGAATTCAGCCTCGCCGAGTATCTTGATATCCAATGCCCGGGCTCGGTCCAATTTAAAGCCGGGGGCAGCACCAGCTACCAGATAAGAAGTCCTTCTGGTAACATCCGAGGTGGCCCTTCCCCCCAGCACCTTGATTCTGGCCTCAGCCTCATGGCGAGTGAAAGCCTCCAATCTCCCCGTAATCACAAACTCCAGCCCAGCTAGGGGCAACTCTCTAGCCTTGGCCTCCTCAGCAGCCAGCTTCACTCCAGCTTTCCTCAACCTTTCAATAATGCGCTTATTTCGCCCCTGCCCGAAGAAAGCCAGGATGCTATCGGCAATCTTAGGCCCAATGGAGGGGATGGATGAGAGTTCTTCCCGGCTTGCCCTAGCCAGCTCATCAATGCTGCTAAAATGCTCTGTTAATAGCTCGGCCGTTTCCTCGCCAACGTGGAGTATGCCCAAGGCAAAGGCAACTCGGGCTAAAGGCCTTTCCTTGCTCTTCTCAACGGAGCTAAGCACGTTGGAAATGCTTTTCTCCGCCATCCTCTCCAAGCTCAGAAGTTGCTCCCGGGTGAGATAATAAAGGTCAGCCACATCCTTAATCAAGCCGGCGCTAAACAAAGCCTGACACAATTTCTCGCCAACACCGTCAATATCCATAGCTCCGCGGCTGACAAAGTGCTTAATTCGCTCCAACGCCTGAGCGGGACAGGCGGCATTGGTGCAGCGATGCATAGCTTCACCCTCTGGCTTTATCACCTCGGCACCACACACCGGACAATGACCGGGCATGGCAAAGACCTTCTCTTTGCCAGTGCGGCGGCTAATTATAGGACCCACTATCTCAGGAATGACCTCGCCAGCTCGCTGCACGGTAACCACATCGCCAATGCGAATATCTTTCCTGTGAATGTCTTCCTCATTATGCAGAGCAGCGTGCTTGATGGTCACCCCACCCACTTTAACTGGCTCCAAAATGGCGTAAGGATTCAGGCTTCCCGTCCGCCCCACATTAATCCCGATATCCAGAACGCGAGTAGTAGCTTGGATGGCCGGAAACTTATAGGCAATTGCCCACCTTGGCTCATGTCCCACATTACCCAGCTCCCGCTGAAAGGCGACGGAATTCACCTTCACCACCACGCCGTCAGCTTCGTAGGGAAGGCTTTCACGATTTTCTACCCAGTTCCTATGGTATTTCTCTACCTCGCTAATAGTATGATATAGAGCAACATTGGGGTTTACCTTAAAGCCCAGAGACTTGAGGTACTCAAGGGTCTCCCAGTGACTTGAGGGCAAGGCCTTGCCCTCAGCCCAGCCCATTCCATAAATGAAGATGTCCAGCGGGCGTTGGGCAGTAATGCGAGGGTCCAACTGACGCACCGAGCCAGCAGCGGCATTCCTCGGATTGGCAAAAAGAGGCAATCCCTCTCTGGCTCGCTCATCATTAAGCTTCTTGAAACCAGCCTTAGAAAGATAGACCTCGCCGCGGACTTCAAACCGAGGCGGAGCATCCTTGGGCACCGAAAGGGGAATGCTCCGAACGGTCCTCAGGTTCTGGGTGATATTCTCACCTTGGTAACCATCACCCCGGGTCGCCCCGGTGGTAAGTGAACCATTGGCATAGGTCAAAGCCACCGCCAGTCCATCAATTTTAAGTTCACAAACGAAGTCAAAGCCACGTCCACCGCCCAGAAGATTGGTAACCCTCCGATGCCAAGCACTTAGCTCCTCGCCGGAAAAGGCGTTGGTCAGACTCAGCAAAGGTAGAGGGTGCTGGACGATGCCAAAGGCTTCCACGGGAGCTGCACCCACCCGCTGCGTGGGCGAATCTGGAGTAATGAGCTCGGGGTGTGCTTCCTCCAGTCGCTTCAGCTCCAGCATCAGCTCATCATATTCGGCATCGCTGATTTCGGGGCTGTCCAGCACATAATAGCGATAGTTATGGTAATTTATTGAAGCCCTGAGCTCTTCAACCCTCCGCTTTACTCTGGCTATATCCTCCATAAGGTCAAACCTCTATTATCTGTAGTATAGCACTGCCAAAAGAAGCAGTGAAGAAAAAATCAAATAGCCAGTTTGACGCTCAAGGTATCTCTGGTTAGAATTCACACATATGCGCTTGAATATGAAAACTAAATCTGTACTCTGGTACACAATCTATTCAATTATAAGCACGATATTGGAAGAGGTCGCCCTCGCCGCCATTGTGCTCTGGGGATTGCCCTACTTCAACATTCACATCCCCTGGTGGGGCTTGGCTATGTTGATGATAGCTCTGGCTGTATATTCCTATATCGCCTACCGAATAGGTAAGCCAACTTTAACTATGAAACCGCTGGTTTCCCTCGAAACCATGATTGGCAGCGAAGGCAAGGTGGTCACACCACTAGCCCCCGAGGGATATGTTAAAGTTAAAGGGGAGCTGTGGAAAGCATCGTCCACCGAATTAGAATTGGAGGTAGGTGATGAAGTCGTGGTAGTGGGGATAGATGGACTCAAACTCATCGTCAGTGGAAAGGAGAGGCAGTAAATGAGCAAAATAGAACTTTACGAAGGGGGCTTGGAGGAATATCCCAAGTCGAGCGTCATAGTGGGCAACCTTGCCATGGCGGTCTGGATTGTTCTGGGAACAATCGGCTGCTGGTTTCTAACTCCGCTGGGCGCCTGGATTTTCCTCGCCTTCGCCCTAATTATGGTGGGCGTCGTTCTGCGCAAGCTAGTATGCACCGATTGCTACTATTACGGCAAATGGTGCGGCATCGGCTGGGGCAAGCTTTCAGCGCTGATGTTCCCCAAAGGTAACGAGGAGAGGTTCGGCACTAGCTTGGGGCTGAAGTTAGCCCCAATAACTTACAAACTCTTGACCGCGGTACCCCTTGTTTTCCTGATAACTTCAATGTTTGATACCAGCCGGCTCCTGGTACCAAAGATAATCGTTTTAGTCCTTCTCCTCGCCGTCTCATTCTACAGCGGCACAATTGGCCGAAAGAAAGGCTGCGCCGCATGCAAGATGCGCCTCGTTTGCCCCGGCAGCGCGGTGAAGGAAAAGTGAAGGAGCCAATAGAAGAAACTGACCTCGCTGGTTGCTGCGGCTTGTATTGCGGGCTTGGACATTGTCCTCAATTTGAGCACTTGAAATGGGTAAAGTAAGGGATATCGTTGATATACTCTCTGAAAAATACCAAATTAACGAGTGGTGGGACAAATATTCGGCATTCCAGACGCTCGTGAGCATAATTTTGTCTCAGAAAACATACTGGAAAAATGTGAGAGCCGCCACGAAAAGATTCGGCGAGCAATTCGGGAGCATCAAAGATGTGGCAGGGGCAAGCACGAACGAAATCGAAGAGGCAATCAAGCCAGCCGGATTGCATCATGCCAGAGCTTCAAGAATCCTGAACATCGCCAGAGAATTGGTGGAAAGATATGATGGCAAGTTGGAGCAAATCGTTGACCTCCCCTATGAGGCGGCCAAGAAAAAGTTGACTTCGCTAAAGGGGGTGGGGCCCAAGACCGCAGATGTCTTCTTAATGACAGTTAAAGGCGAGCAAGTCCTGCCCGTGGACGTGCACATCTCCAGGATAATGGGAAGGTTGGGAATAGCCGATGAGAGTGACGATTACGAGAGTTTGAGGGCAAAACTGGAAGCTGAGATACCGCCAAATGAGAGGACGAAGGCTCATCTAGTCCTGATAGAATTCGGAAGGCAGATGTGCCGGTCGCAAAACCCCAAATGCGAAGAGTGCCCAGTCAAGAAGTACTGCGGAGGCGAAAACCGATGAAAACACTAATAATTTACATTTCAATGCACCACGGCAACACTGAAAAGATTGCCAGAGCCATGGCCGAGGTTCTCAACGCAAAGCTGCTTAAACCTTCAGAAATAGACGTAGATGAACTTTCCCAGTATGACTTGATCGGCTTTGGCTCGGGGATTTATTATGGCAGACACCACAAAAGCTTATTAAATTTCATTGACAAGCTGCCCAGCCTAGAGGGTAAAAAGGCATTCATTTTCTTCACCAGCGGAACAAGAAAACTGCCCCTTATCAACGAGTGCGATAAGCAATTAAAAGAAAAACTATTGGAGAAGGGCTTTAATATCATTGGGATATTCTCCTGCAGGGGATTTGATACCTATGGGCCATTTAAGTATATCGGCGGAACAAGCAAGGGCAGACCCAATGAAAAGGACTTAGAACAAGCAAAGAGCTTTGCCAAACATTTGCAAGAGACCACAGGTAAAGGAGGGCAAGAATGAACCCGTGGGACAGACTCGCTGATTTATTTTACCGGGTGGCCACCGGAGACAGAAGGCACAAACTCCTGTTCACGCCTCTGGGATTACTATTTTTCTTTGGACTGATAGCGCTCTTCATCTTCGCCTCCTTTTGGGTAGACGAGTGGCTTGACTTCCCCAGCTTTGGCTCTTCGTGGTGGAGCTCAACTCTATCAATTCTTCTAATGGTCATCGGCTCAGCCCTCATTGTCCCTACAGTTATAGCCTTTGGCCGCTTAAAGGGCACACCAGTTCCCTTCAATCCACCACCCAAGCTTAACACCACTGGGCTTTATGCCTATGTTAGAAACCCCATGCTCACCGGTATCTTCTTTATGCTGTTTGGATTGGGAGTCCTTTTTAGTTCGCTATCTCTCATCTTCATCTTCACCCCACTCTTCATATTGCTTATGGTCCTCGAGCTCAAGTTTGTAGAGGAAAAAGAAATGGAGAAAAAATTTGGCGAAGAATACCTAGAATACAAGAGAAGGGTGCCCATGTTCATTCCCAAGCTAAAAAGGGTGGAAAATGAAAGGAATTGATTGGATTGAGGGCAAAATTAAGTTCATTGACCAGACCAGGCTGCCCGGAGAAGAAGTATTTCTGGAGCTGGACGATTATCGCGGCGTGGTGACCGCCATCAAGGAAATGAAGGTCAGAGGTGCGGTAACCATCAGCATAGCTGCCGCTTACGGCATAGCCCTGGGGGCACAAAGCATAAAAGCTGAAAGTAAAGAAGCGTTCATCCGCCAGCTAAGCCAGCTCTGCCAGACTTTCTCTGCCACCAGGCCCACTGCGGTTAATCTCTTCCGAGCCATTGAGCGCCTGAGCAGGCTTGCCCAAGCCGCTGACAATATTTCCCAAATAAAAGCCTCGCTTATTAACGAGGCGAGGAAAATTCAAGCCGAGGAAGAGAGGGCAACCGAGCGTCTCAGCAAGTTGGGCGCCGAGCTGATTGAAGACGGCTTCACCATACTGACTCACTGCAATACTGGAACTCTAGCCGTTGGCGGCTATGGCACCGCTTTGGGCGTAATCAAAGCCGCCAGAGAACAACGGAAACGAGTAAATGTAATTGCCGCCGAAACCCGCCCCCTGCTTCAGGGAGCCCGGCTCACCACCTGGGAACTCACGCGGGAAAATATACCGGTAACCCTGATTACCGATTCCATGGCTGGCTATTTTATGAATAGGGGAAAGGTTAACTGCGTTATCCTCGGTGCCGACAGGATTGCCGCCAATGGTGATGTAGCCAACAAGATAGGCACTTACACCTTAGCCGTCCTGGCTATGGAAAACGGCATTCCCTTCTATGTCGCCGCCCCCACCAGCACCATTGACCTCTCCATAAGCTCCGGAGCTGAAATGCCAATTGAAGAAAGAGACCCGGAAGAGGTGACCCATATTCAGGGAGTGCCCATCGCCCCGGAGGGTGTAAATGCAGCCAATCCCGCCTTTGACATAACGCCACACCTCTATGTAACTGCCATAATCACGGAAAAGGGTATAATAAAAGAGCCGTATGAGTTAAGATTGAAGAAAGTAATGCAAACCTAATTGCAATATGGACAGTAAATCTAAACAGTGGCAGCACCCCGGCGGTAAACTGAGGGAACTGGGAGCAGAAACATTGAGCGACGCTGAGCTTTTGGCATGCTTAATCTCCACTGGCATCCCGGGCAAGCCAGCGGAAAAGATTGCCCAAGAGATTCTGGAAAGATTCGGCGGCTTCAAGGGAATGGCAAATCAGCCTTTAGAAAAACTCCTGAATATAAAAGGCATCGCCGATGTCAAAATTATCCGCATTGCCGCTGCCTTTGAAATCGCCCGGCGAGTTATTCAAGGAAGCCTTAAATGAGCGCTAGAAAACTACCTAAAATCCCCGAAAAACCATCTCGCTTTTCTGACCTCTTCGAGATTCAAAAATCAAAGAGCATCCAGAATTATGTTGAGGAGGTTTCTCGCTTGGGCTCGGAGTCAGCGAGAACCCAGAGATTCCTTTTGGTCCTGAAAGACCTGTTCGGAGATATAAACGCAAATTTCGTTGAAGATTACCTCAGTGGTGTCGAAAAATATGTGAAAAGTAAGAAAAGGGATTTTGTGCTAAAGGGGAGGATAGATAACCTCTATGGAAATCTGGTAATTGAGTTTGAGGGAGACCTAGATAAAACGCTCACCGAAGCCAAAGAGCAGCTTAAAAGATATGTCGCCTGTCTTTGGCCTGAGGAAGAGGAGAGAAAAGTAAACTACCTCTGCATGGCAGCAGACGGGATAAATTTCCAGATATTCTCACCAAGAACTGAAAAACCTTTAACTGAGCCCTTGCTTCCTGAGGACATTCTGCTTGAGAAAATTGATGAGCTCAAGTTACCAACTCCAGAGCCCCTACAAGCATATTTCTGGCTGGATAGGTATTTCTTCAGGGAAAGAATCCTCCCGCCACGAACTGAGGAATTTGAACGAGACTTCGGCATGCGGAGTCCTGCCTTCCTCTTTTCCTTTCGATTACTAAAGGAAGCTCTAAGACAAGTCGAAAATAGAAGTGATTTCCAAGTAATCTACGAAAACTGGGAAAGGTATCTCCGTGTTACTTATGGAAGCGTCATTGGAAGCAAAGACCTCTTTCTCAGGCATACTTATCTGGCGACGCTAGCCAAGTTGATTGCTTGGGCACGACTTACCGGGAAAAGTCTAATTCCTTCGAGCGAGGAAATATCCAGCATATTAAACGGGGAGTTCTTCCGGGGACAGCGTATAGCCAATTTCCTCGAAGAGGATTTCTTCTCCTGGATCGCCCGAGAAGGTGCAGAAGCCATTGGGCTCGATATTTCTAAAAAGCTCCTGAGTCTGCTCCTAAGATATAACTTGAAGGAGCTTTCCGAGGATGTTTTGAAGGCACTTTATCAGGAGCTCGTTGACCCCGAAGCACGCCATGATTTGGGAGAATACTATACTCCAGACTGGCTCGCCCATCGCATGGTAGAGAAGGCATTAGAGGAGAATCCCCAATACTCCGTTCTCGACCCTGCTTGTGGCTCGGGGACTTTCCTTTATATGGCCATAAGGCACAAGCGAGATACCTTGGGGAATTCCAAGGAAGCCTTGGAGCATATCCTGGAAAATGTGGTAGGCATAGATATTCATCCCTTAGCAGTAATTATCTCCAAGACTAATTACCTCCTCGCTTTAGGTGACCTCTTCAAGAAGAGAAGAAAGTCTGTAGCGCTTCCCGTTTATCTTGCTGATTCTATAAGGCTTCCCCAGATGGAGGGACAGATAGAAATGGGTTCACCGTTGCCCGGCTTCAAGTTAGAAATTGATGGCAAGAGAACCATAATCCCAGAAGTGCTCATCCATGACTCCCAGCTCTATGACGAGGCTATCGAGGCATCGAAGGAGTTTGCTCGGAGTTTCGCTGGCAGGAAGGGAGGAGACAAGAGCACATTTCTCAACTTTCTAGGGAAAGCATCCCCAAAAATAGCCGCTGATAAGGCTCTCTTCCTCGCCCTTTATAGTCTGGCTGTGGCAATGAAAGAACTCATAGAGGAAAGGCGAGACACTATCTGGGCTTTCATCCTCAAAAATCTGTATAAACCTCTATTTCTCAAAGGAAACTTCGATGTGGTTCTGGGCAATCCTCCCTGGCTTTCCTACCGTTATGTGGAGAGGGG
Organism: Dehalococcoidia bacterium; assembly: GCA_030620975.1. Lineage (GTDB taxonomy): Bacteria > Chloroflexota > Dehalococcoidia > GIF9 > JAUXIO01 > JAUXIO01. The sequence continues at coordinate 27,076 of JAUXIO010000012.1, forward strand.
TGAGTACCAGAAGTTTCTCAAGCGGCAAATCGTAGAAGAATATAGACTTCTCTCAGGCAAAGCAGAACTGATAACGCATATGGAACTGGCAACGCTTTTCTTCCTCAGGGCTGCCGAGCTTTACCTCAAGGATAGAGGAACTATTGGTTTTGTCCTTCCCAGAAGCGTGTTTTCTTCCGACCAGCATTATAATTTCCGCCGCTCCTATTTTTCACTCGACCTAGGCTTCAAGGAGGTTTGGGATTTGGAAAAAGTGGAACCACTGTTCAATGTTCCCGCCTGCGTCTTCTTCGGCAAAAGGGGGATTAAAACAGGGGACTCTCTAAAATGTCACAACTTCTCTGGAAAGCTAGAGCGCAAGAATGCCTCTCTAATGGAGGCAGAGCAGGCACTTACCGTTACCCCAGAGGAACTCTTTGTCACTCAGATGGGCAAGCGGAGCTTCCTGAGCACTTTAAAGGTGAAACCCACTGTGGCTGCCAGAAGCTTCTATCGCCCCTACTTCAAGCAAGGAGCAACTATTGTTCCCCGGTCACTATGGTTTGTAGAAGTAAAGTCCCACCCAGTTTTTGGTTTTGACCCCCTGCTGCCTTATGTTTCCACTACAGAAAGAGCTCAGAAGGAAGCTAAGCCAGCCTACAAAGGTTTAAGGCTAGAAAGAAACATTGAAAAAGACTTTCTTTACGCCACCTTATTATCCACCGACATCGTTCCTTTCAGCCATCTGGATTTCAGACTGGTGGTGTTGCCTATTCTACCCTCAGGCAAACATTCCAAAGTTCTTAGCGCTGACGAAGCCCGCAATCAAGGATTTCTAAATTTGGCAAACTGGCTGGAAGAGGCTCAGTCTGAGTGGGAGAAGAGAAGAGGAGAAAAAGCAGAAAGGATGAATGTTCAAGAATGGCTTGATTACCGAAGGAAGCTATCAACTCAAAATCGCTTGGCAAAATATAAAGTCCTCTATCCTACTTCGGCTACCTATCTCTGTGCCTGCGTCGTGGAGAACAAGCCCATCAGCTTTGAGGTAGAGGGACAAAGCGTTGAGACACAGGGCTTTGTGGCTGAATCTAAAGAATACTATTATGAGACTGCTAACAAAGAAGAGGCCTACTATCTGGTTGCTGTTCTCAATTCCCTCACTGTAGATGAACTCTTGAAACCCATGCAGAGCCGAGGATTATGGGGGCCCAGAGATATTCACAAAAAGGTTTTAGAAATTTCCATTCCTCGATACAATCCACCCAACAAAAATCACAAGGCACTCTCCAAACTCGGCGAACGATGCACCCAAAAGGTGGAGCAATTGCTCCCACAATTAGCAAAATCCCGCAGCATCGGCCACACCCGCCGACTGATAAAGGTAGAAATGAAAGAGGAACTTAGGCAGATAGACGAGTTGGTAAAGGGAATACTTGCAGTCGAGTAAAATCTTCTTAGCGGATGCATTAGAAAGATTTCGCGACGCATTTTAAAGACAAATGTGGGCAAAGCTGGGGATGGATTACAAAAAGATTAAATGTAACTGCGTATGGTAAATAAAGCATCTTAATACACGGAGGAACCTAATGCCACAGATTAAAATAGGCATCATCGGCGGCAGCGGGCTTTATAAGATAGAGGGGATGAGTGATATAGAACAAGTTGACATAAAAACTCCTTTTGGCAAGCCCAGCGATGCCATCACCTTAGGTAACCTGGAAGGAGTGAGAATTGCTTTTTTGCCCAGGCACGGCAAAGGGCATTACATCAGCCCCACTGAGTTGCCGGCAAAGGCTAATATATATGCCCTGAAGTCGCTGGGAGTAGAACGAATAATCTCCGTGGCCACCGTGGGCAGCCTCAAGGAGAGAATCAAGCCTCTGGACATAGTAATCCCCGACCAGCTTATTGACCGCACCTTTTTGCGGCAGGATACCTCCTTTGGCGGCGGAATAGTGGGCCATATTCCTTTTGCCGAGCCGTTCTGCCCTGTCCTCAGCAACATACTTTACGAATCCGCCCACAAGACTGGAGTTAGAGTCCATGATGGCGGCACCTGCATCGTTATGGAGGGACCCCAGTTCTCCACCAGGGCTGAGTCCGAGTTATATCGTTCCTGGGGAGCTGACA
>JAUXIO010000033.1 GCA_030620975.1 Dehalococcoidia bacterium
CAAGCGGTAAATGCCGCCCGAAGTGGAAAGAATGTGATGATAGCTACGGCCAGCGCCAGCGGCAAGACCTTGTGTTACAACTTGGCGGTGCTGGAGGGGATTTTGAATGATAAGTCCAGTCGGGCTTTATATCTCTTTCCCACCAAGGCTCTGGCTCAGGACCAGTTGCGGAGCTTGAGGCAGCTTGCTTGTCCCGAGCTCCTTGGCGAGGGGGATTATGCCACTTTTGATGGCGATACTCCTCAGGCGGAGAGGGCAGAGGTAAGGCGGCGAGCTAAAATAGTGCTCACCAATCCCGATATGCTTCACCTGGGCATCCTGCCCAATCACCAGTTGTGGTCAAGGTTATTTCACCAACTTAAGTATGTGGTAATTGACGAAGCTCACGTTTACCGCGGAGTCTTTGGCTCTCATGTGGCCAATATTCTGCGGCGGTTGCGTCGGGTTTGCGCTCTTTATGGTTCTGAGCCTCAGTTTATTTGCTGCTCAGCAACTATTGCCAATCCCAAAGAGCATGCTGAAAATTTGGTGGGCTTGCCCTTTGAGGTGGTCAGCGAGGACGGCTCGCCACACGGCGAGAAATACTTCACCTTCTGGAATCCGCCAATTGTTGATGAAGCTAAAAGTCTGCGCAGGAGCGCCAACAGCGAGGCAACTTTCCTTTTCACCGAGCTCATTCGGGGAAGTATTCGCAGTCTGGTCTTCACCCGCACGCGCAAGCTGACCGAACTGGTTTATCTCTACAGTCGCGAGCAATTGGGTTCTCCCCTGGCTCAAAAGGTCAAGCCCTACCGCGCTGGCTATCTGCCTGAAGACAGGCGCCTTATCGAGCGCGAATTTTTTGATGGTCAGCTTCTTGGCGTCGTGGCCACAACTGCTCTGGAGCTGGGGATTGACATCGGTGACCTTGAGGCGACGGTGCTCACCGGCTATCCGGGAAGTATCTCCAGCACCTGGCAGCAGGCGGGACGAAGTGGGCGAGGCAAAGGCAGCTCTTTAAGCTTTCTCATAGCCCAGGGCAATCCCCTTGACCAGTACTTTATGCGGCACCCAGATTTCTTCTTCGGCAGGAATTTTGATAATGTTTTGATTAACCCGGGCAATCTCCATATTCTTAGGCCTCATCTTCTCTGTGCTGCCTGGGAGAGGCCTTTAGACGGGGATGATGAGGAATTCTTCGCGCCAAATTTTAATGCTGCATTGGCGGCATTGGAGAGAGAAGGTGAGCTGAGGCAGCGCGGAGGGCGATGGTATCCCTCGCCCAGCGTTGGCTATCCGGCACAGGATATTAATATAAGGTCAACTTCGGAGAGAAATTACGCCATCATTGATGTTTCCCGGGGTTATGAGCTGCTGGAGACGGTGGAAGCCAGCGTTGCCTTCTCTCAAATACATCCGGGCGCGGTTTACCTTCACCAGGGTGAGTCCTATCTGGTAGATGAGCTCGATTTGGAGAGGCGGACCGCCCTGGCAACGCCAACTAACCTTCCCCATTATACTCAGGCTAAAGAAATCACCGACATAAGGATTGTGAAGGTAATTGAGGAGAAGGTCTGCCGGGGGACGAAGGTCTATCTGGGCGAGGTGGATGTTACCACCACTGTGGTTGGCTTTAAGAAGAAGATGCAATTTACCGATGAGGTTATCGGTGATGAACCTCTTGACCTGCCGCCTCAACGCTTTCTCACTCAGGCTTTCTGGTTTGACATGCCTCATGAAGCTATTGATGGGGTAGTTAAGGAGGGACTTGATTTTGCCGGTGGCTTGCACGCTGCAGAGCACGCTGTCATTGGCATACTGCCCCTTTTTGCCCTGTGTGACCGCAATGATATTGGCGGCGTTTCCACCCCATTTCACCCTGATACCGGCAGGGCACAAATCTTCATTTACGATGCCTATCCCGGCGGAGTGGGCATCGTCGAGAAGGGCTTTGAGCTGGTGGCAGAGCTGTGGCGGGCGACTTTGACCGCGATTGAAGATTGCCCGTGTGAGGACGGCTGCCCCAGCTGTGTGCAATCGCCGAAGTGCGGCAACAACAATGAGCCGCTGGATAAGAAGGCAGCGGTAGCGTTACTTCGGGCTTTGCAGGGCGTTTAGCGGCATCTCTCCAGGTGGTCTTTTTCTCAAGATGGTTCAAATTTTGATTTGTTAATGCAATAATGTTGCATTTATAATAGCAACCCAGTATAATAGTTGCGATTTTAGATATGGTTCAGAGCTCAATTAAGGTCTTGCGCAATAGGGGCTATAGGGTAACTCGGCCGCGGAGGCAGGTGCTTGAAGTTCTGGAGACTGCCCAGAGGCCTTTATCTCCTTATGACATACAAAAACTTTTATGGGGCAAAGGTAAGCATCTAGACCACGTGACCATTTACCGCGTACTTGATTTGTTTTGCACTCTCAACCTGGCTCATAAGATATTGTCACTGGGCGGCTTTGTGAGGTGCGCTTTGGGTAAAAGGGAAGGTTGTCACCGCTTTACGGTGTGTCGAAATTGTGGAGCGTTTCAAGAGTTTGCCGATAAGGGACTGTGCGCTGGTGAGAGTGAGATTACCCAAGATTTTGGCTTTCATGCTGAGCAGCACTTGGCCGAGTCTCTAGGGCTGTGCTCTGAATGCAGTTCTCCTCAAGGTGACAGCGTGTAAGATGGGCAAAGCGGGGCGGGAAAACCTTATTATCAGGGAGCTTTTAAGGCATGCTCCCTTTACTGCCTTTGGGGCACTTACCGGGATTATCATCATGGCTATAGTAGTCTTCTCCCGCGCCCCCGCGGAAATTTCAAATGCCGTTTTTTACACCCTGCATCCCATCCACGTTGTCTTGAGTGCGCTTGTGACAACATCCATGTACAAACTGCGTGGGAAGGGCACACTCTGGGTAGCAATTCTTATTGGTTATACGGGCTCCATTGGCATAGCTACATTAAGCGATGCGATAATCCCTTATCTGGGAGGAGCTTTGCTTCATATCCCAATGCAATTTCACGCACCCTTTATTGAGACTGCACAAATGCCTTTTATTGGAATTGCAAAATGGCAACTTGTAAATTCCGCAGCGGTCCTCGGAATTGCAATCGGTTATTGGAAGCCCATGACCAGATTCCCGCATGCCGGACATGTATTGCTAAGCACGTGGGCATCGCTGTTTAGCTTCATCGCATTCGGGATAGCAAATTGGATTCCTTTACTCCCCTTTATCTTCTTGTTTTTATTCATTGCGGTTTGGCTTCCTTGCTGCTTGAGCGACATAATTTACCCCCTCATATGGGTGGGAGAAAAGCGACCAAAACTCCCTCCTCTGCCGCAGCGGGACATTTAGCTATTTCATTGTCAGCCTTCTGGATATTATGCTAGGATGGTTGAAATTTGATGTTCGGGGATGAGTTTGTTTGATTTAGCTGGGAGAACTGCGCAGGGAGTAAAGCTCAGTCGCGAAGCTTGGTTTAGCAGGGTAGCGCGTCTTTTTGACCGCGTCTCCGTGGGGGAGGAGGTCTGGGGGGAGTTGGAGGAGCTGCTCATTTTGGCCGATGTTGGGGTGGCGACTACGACCAAGCTTATTGAGAAAGTTAAGCAACAAGTTAATGTGGGAAAACTGGCTGAAGGTTCGCAGATACGCTCAGTTTTGAAAAGTGAAATGGTGAAGTTATTAAAAGTTAATACTGGGGAAAGTCGCGCCTCTGAACTGTCGAATTCCGTTCCCCAAGTCATTCTGGTGGTTGGCGTGAATGGTTCGGGCAAGACGACGAGCATTGCCAAGCTGGCTTACAGCTTTGTTGGAGGGGACAAGCGGGTTATCTTGGCAGCGGCGGACACTTTCAGAGCGGGAGCTATTGACCAGCTAAAGTGGTGGGGCAAAGAGGTGGGGGCTGAGGTTATTGCCCATCAACCCGGTGGCGATCCGGGTGCGGTGGTGTTTGATGCTCTTCAGGCGGCGCGAACTCGTCACGCTCAGGTGGTTATCATTGATACCGCAGGTCGCCTTCACACCAAGTTTAATCTCATGGAGGAGCTTAAGAAGATAAAGCGAGTGGCAGCTAAATGTGATGCTGCGGCGCCTCATCGGGTGCTGTTGGTGATTGATGCCGTTACCGGTCAGAATGGCTTGGCTCAAGCCAAGTATTTTACCGAAGCCGTGGGCATCACCGGCATCTTCCTGGCTAAACTGGACGGCACTGCCAAAGGGGGGATAGTGCTGGCAATTTGTGATGAGCTTGGGATACCGATTGACTATATCGGCAGCGGCGAAAAAGTTGAAGATATGGCAGTTTTTGATGCCGAGACTTTTGTGGAGGCAATTTTCTCTTGTTAGCTAGCTATCAGGCCGGTATTGAGGCTAATAAATTGGGGAGGGCCTGAGATGCTTAAGAAATTCCTATTGATAACCGGAATATCGTTTGGCGTTTTTATTGTTAGCGTTGTCCTGCATAATGCATTAAGCGCTCTATTTGGCGTGGAAGAAGCTTTTTTCTTCGTCATCGCCGTGTTTATAGCGCCGGCGGCTTTTGCAGTGGGTGCCGTGGGTAGCATAATTTTGGCCATTGCTAGGTGGAGGAAGTCCAGAGGAGAGGGAGCTGAATAGCTGGTGAACAGAACTCGAGGCTTCGTTAATCTAAATCGCTTTAAGTCGGGCAAGGCTATAAAGCGGCGCAAAGTGGTTAACGTGCAGAAGCCAAGGATGAGGAGCAAGAAGGAGAGTAGACGGCCCATTAAATGAGAAGTGCGGAAAGGCAGAATTTGGCTTCGTCTGCGGGCGATTTCTGAGTTGGCTGGGGAGAGATAGATGATTATTATCGGCATTAATCCAGTGGCGTTTAGCCTTGGCCCTATGGAGGTGAGGTGGTACGGAATCATGGTGGCTTTGGCGGTGGTGGCGATAATAGTTGTGGCATTGCGCGAGGCGAAAAGGGTCGGCATTTCTCAGGATACGGTTTACAGTGTGGCTTTATGGGCAGTTATTGGCGGGGTGGTGGTATCCAGGCTGGTTCACGTTATTGACCTGTGGGATTACTATATGACGCACCCTGCAGAGATAATTGGCACTGAGGGGCTTACCATTTACGGAGCCATTCTGGGGGCAGTCCTGGCAGTAGGTATTTACGCCTGGGTGAAGAAGGTTTCCTTCTGGCGTTTGGGGGATATTATTGCTCCCGGGGCAGTGCTGGGACAGGCTATAGGCAGAGTTGGCTGCACCATAAATGGCTGCTGTTACGGTCTGCCCACCTCTTTGCCCTGGGCGGTCACCTATACTCATCCCAGCAGCTATGCCCCTTTGGGGATGGCAATTCATCCAACGCAAGTTTATTTGCTGCTGTGGAATCTCATAGTTTTTGGTGTGCTGTGGCGGCTGCGGCGGGGACTTAAGCCCGAAGGTTCGCTTTTCTTAGTTTATCTTTGCCTTTATGCCGTCGGTGATTTTGGCCTGAGATTCCTCCGCGCTGGGACGCCGTTTCTCTTTGGCTTTCAGGAGGCTCAGGTCATCGGTCTGGCAGTATTAGTGGTGGCGGTTCCCTGGCTGGTTTTGAAAATGCGTCGAGCTAGTCGCTAGGAGCGAAATCGAGGAGATTAATCCGCAGCACCTTGTTTCCACCCCATTGGTCTCGCTTCAGGTTGTATACGATATCTATATAGGGTGTGAGCTCTGAGGAGAAGTTGCCCAAATTGAAGCCTATAGCTGGCCAGGTTATGTTCTCCTGTCTGAGTTTAAGCCCCAAGTGTGCATCTTTATTCCCGAGGTTGCGGTACTCAACCACCTCAACGTGGCGGGTGAGAAAGTTCGGCAATGGATTGGCTTTACCGAAGGGAGCCATTTGCTGGATTAAGTTGAAAGTTTCCCCGCTTAAGGATGAGAGTGAAACTTCGGCATCGATGTCCAGGTGGGGGCGGAGGTCAAGGCCAGCCAGTTGCTCTGTGGCCAAGCTGAGGAGTCGCTGTTTGAAGGAAGCTAGGTTTTTGGTGGGCAGGGTGAAGCCGGCGGCCATGGCGTGACCGCCGAACTTGGTGAGCAGGTCGCGGCATTGCTTTAGGGCGGCGATGATATCAAACTCGGGGATGCTGCGAGCGCTGCCGCGACACAGCTCTGAGCCGAGTCTAAGGAGGAAGACCGGCCGGTAGAACTCGTCTGCCAGCCTGCCTGCGGCGATGCCAACGACGCCGGGAAAGGAGTTCTTATCGCCGGTTATTAGCAGCGGCTGGTCGGCGCCGGCGGCGATTATATTTTCTCTAGCCTTGGTCCATACTTCACTGGTTAGCTTTTGGCGCTGGGCATTTTCCCTTTCCAGCTCCTGAGTCAGGGCGCTGGCTTCCTGCTTGGATTGGGTGAGCAGCAGTTGATAGCTATTGGTGGCATAGCCAAGTCTGCCCGCGGCGTTGAGTCGTGGCCCCAGAGTCCAGGAAATGGTTTCGGCGTCAAGCTTGCTTGGCGTTAGCCCGGCGCAATTAATCATTTCTTGAAGACCGAGGCGCTGAGTATCATTGAGAACTTTTAGCCCCTGTTTTACCAGATAGCGGTTTTCTCCGATGAGTGGAGACATATCGGCCACGGTTCCCAAAGCCACCAGGTCCATTAACTCAGTTAGCGATTCCTCTTTGCCGCTCTTATACAGAACTGCCTGGAGCAACTTGAAGGCGACTCCAACGCCGGCAAGTTCCGGCATGGGATAGGTGGAATCGCCTCGTTTGGGGTTAACCACGGCTACAGCTGGAGGCAGAGAAGTTGTGGGGAGATGATGGTCGGTGATAATTGTGTCCATACCAAGATTCTTGGCTTGTCTTACCTCTTCGAAGTTGGTGGTGCCGCAATCAACGGTGATGACCAGCCTGACCCCTTGTTTGTGGAGTCTTTCAAGGGCGGCTAATTTAAGCCCGTAGCCTTCATGAAGGCGATGAGGAATATAGGGGACGACTCTTCCCCCCAGCCCTGAAAGTCCTTGGACTAGGAGAGCCGTAGCGGTAATGCCATCGGCGTCAAAATCGCCGTAGATGGCGATTTTTTCTCCGGAAAATAAAGCTTGATAGATTCTGTTTACGGCTTGGGGCATGTCGGGGAGGAGGAAGGGGTCGTTTTCAAGTCGCTTGTCGGCGGTAAGGAAGAGCTCAAACTGGGAAGAGTCGGTAATGCCTCGGTTATAAAGGAGTTGGGCAACCAGCGGGTGAAGAGGGACAGAGTCCAGATATTCGGTTGGGGCTGGGGGCAGGAGTTTCCAATAGGTGTGGCTCAAGTCTTTACCCCGTTGTATTTTGAAAAAATTGACACTGAATTATGTTTACCCTCTCTATTTATTGCCAGATTTTATATCATAACTTTTTGTTGGTGTGCAAAGCAAACTTTTGTGAATAGGAAGACTATTCTGAGGCGGGGTTGTACCTCAGAGGGCGGCAAGGATTATTAGCGCTGCCTCCCCCAGGTCCTGTTGATTTTTTAGTGGGTTGGGGCATTAGCCGGTGTGGTATAATATAAATTAAGGGGATTGGAGAAAAGATGAGAATTTACAATTACACGGTCATTTTCGAGCCTCTTAAAGAGGGCGGCTATAATGTTGTTGTCCCGGCAATCCCTGAAATCTGCACTTTTGGGGAGACGGTAGAAGAGGCCAGGGCAATGGCTGAGGATGCCATAAGGTGTTATCTTGAGAGTGCTCTGAAGGGAAAAGAGCCAATTCCTGAAGATAAAGAGCCATCAGTGGAACAGATAGCAGTGCGCGTTTAGTATGTCAACTCTTCCCACGCTGAAGAGTCATGCAGTATTACGAGTTCTTCTTAAGGCTGGCTTTTATATCCATCACCAAACGGGAAGCCACGCTCGCCTATTTCACAAAGACAGATCGGAGATTAGAGTAACCATACCTATTCATAACAAAGACCTTCCAGAGAAGACCTTGAGGAGAATCCTAAAACAAGCTGACCTGACGGTAGAAGAGTTCCTTGAACTGCTTAGAGGCTAGAGCACATAATAAAAGGCTTGTGCTGTTACTCCAAAGTACCCCGTGTTTCGGATTCCCCCACAAAAGGCTTAAGACGCTGTCTATTTAGTATTATTGTTTATATTTAGGAGGTGTGAGGGGGGCTTTACTTTGGTTTGGCTGGATGTATAATCAGGGCAAGTATGTTTCTTCATTATTGGCTTCCAATTATACTGCTTGTTGCACTGCTTGGTATTGGCATTGTAGTGTATGGAATTCGGAAGCTGTCTGGGAACCTGCGTAAATTTGTAATGCTGACGGGTTCTTCCATCCTTGGATTCTTCATCTCCGTGCTCCTACACAACGTTTTTTATGGTCTGTTTATTCTCTGGTTTGGCGCAGATTTTTGGGATAGAACTGGTCTGGGAGATGAGCCTTTCTTCTTTATTGTCGCCGTTTTCATATGCCCATTGGCATTTCTATTGGGAACCATAGGCAGCACAGTACTAGCTATGAGGAGGTTTAAGACAATGAGTTGGTTTAGTGATACGGTAAAAAAACTTAGGCAAGTGCCGAATCCCTACTTTTTCTTGTACATCACTGGTAAGGTTCTCGGTGGCG
>JAUXIO010000070.1 GCA_030620975.1 Dehalococcoidia bacterium
GAATCCCATAAAAAGTTCAAAACAGGCAAGAGGTCAACTGATAAGAAGCATAAGAGAAGAGCCAGCAGAAAGGTAAAATAGTGCTTCAAATCTCAGGTGAGAGAAGTTCTTTGCTATTACCCCGATGAAGCAAGAACTGTTATCCGTACTGGTGATGAGGAGAGGATACATACCATCTTTTATTATTGCCATGCGAGAGAGTGGGCATCAGTTAGTGTAACAGGAACTTATTAGGAGAAACAGAGCAATGTTTGAATGGAAGTTGCGTAAAAAGGATGATAGATACGAAGTTCGTGACCTGAAGCTTCAAGACTTTATTCTGTCAACCACCTCGCTCAAGCAGGGCAAAGCCACTACTGGCCATTCCCATGTCTACGAGGAGGCTTATTGTTTCATCAAGGGATGTGGGACATTAGTTCTGGGTGAAAGCTCTCAAGAGGTAAAAGCTGGAGATATAATTATTGTGCCTGGGAGGACTTTCCACAGAGTATTTAACAACGGCTGCCCCGAACTGCTCTTCCTATGTGTTTTTAAGAGAAAGACAGTGGCAGTAGCGGGTGGCTTTGACCCTATTCATATTGGCCACATCAGGCATATGAAGGCAGCTAAAAAGCTGGGGGACCAGCTTATTGCCATTGTCAGCAGCGATGAGGATATGGAAAGAAAGAAGGGTTTTTGCTTTATGCCCCTTGAACAGAGGGTGGAGATTGTCGAGGGCCTCCGCTTTGTTGACCAAGTAGTAGTCAGTAAGGATACAGATGGCACAGTTGCTCAAACACTGCTGGAGCTAAAGCCTGACATTTTCGCTAAAGGCGGCGATAGAACCCCCGATAACATGCCACAGAACGAGATAGATGTCTGCCGGGAGATTGGTTGTCAAATTGCATACGGTGTTGGTGAACAATTGTCATCTAGCACAAACCTAGTAAGAAGGGCATTGAATAGGCTATGACTAGCGGCAGTCGAAAAAAGAAAAGGAATAAGCGGCCGAGCCCCCGCACAGCATCACCGTCAACCAAGGCAGCGAAAAGCACCTCCTTGCCGCCTGGTCTGGGCAAACTTCAACGTGATAGAGCAGTGGTAGCCACAAAGGAAATCTTTATCGACGCTTCTGCCGAGTCCTGCTTCAGCATAGTTGCCAGTCAGCTTGAAAGGCGACCTCAGTGGGACCCGATGATTATCTATGTCAAGCCTGTATCCAAAGACAGGCGGTGCGTTGGTGCTACCAGCCAGGTAACCTTAAATATTAGCGGAAAGAAACTGGAGTCTCTGGCAACCATATTACGATACCGCCGTCGTTCCATAAGTTGGGCTTTCAATACCCGGCCTAAGGTCAGGGAGGATTGGCAGTTGGAACTATATACACAGGGGACAAGAACCAGTGTCACCCTCGCTTATGAGATTGGCGGTTGGACTATTGGACGCTTCCTATACAAGGTTATGCTTCGGAGAAAGATGAAACAAAGTCTGGATAAGATGCTTACTCAGCTTAAAGCGGTTGCGGAAGGTACTGAGCATCAGACAGTCGAGGGTTAGAGGGAAAATGGCGATAGAATATGGTGCTGAGGTAATGGATAGGAATAATAAGGTCCTAGGCACAGTTGATTACGTAATGCGTAATGCCTGGACGGGTGAAATCAGCAAGTTTATGGTTCGCCGAAAAGCGCCTGATAGGGACCTATTCCTTTCACCTGAAGAGGTGCTCGAGGTGACAAATACCGGGATCAGGCTCAATATTTCCTGTGATGAATTGAGCGAGACACGGTAGGGGTAAGAGTTGGTATTCGTAATGCAAATACAATGTCCTGGGTGTGGTATGAAGGCCGGTTTC
>JAUXIO010000023.1 GCA_030620975.1 Dehalococcoidia bacterium
CGGTCATACCACAAGTACAAAATGTAGAATACATTTATGAGCCCGCTCCCGATTTCGTCTTGGCTCAACTTCTGCCGCGCTTCGTAGAGATGGAGATATACCATGCTATCCTTGAGGCCATTGCCAGCGAACAATCAGCAAGAATGGTAGCCATGCGCAATGCCAGCGAGAATGCCAACGAATTGATTGAGGATCTAACCTTAACTTTAAATAAGGCTCGCCAAGAAATAATTACCAAAGAGCTTCTTGATATTACAGGAGGAGCTGAGGCTCTAACCTAGGAGGGGGTTCAGGAAAATGGCAAAAGGTAAAATAGTTCAGGTTATTGGGACGGTAGTCGATATTGAATTTCCGCCCGATAAGTTGCCAAGAATTCATAACAGCATAGAGATCCCAAAAGATGGAGAAAAAATTATCCTTGAGGTCCAATACCATACTGGGAATAATTGGGTACGTTGCTTGTCATTGAGTCCCACTGATGGACTGGAGAGGGGAACCGAGGCTATTGATACCGGAGCTCCGGTATCTGTGCCAGTGGGACCAGCTACTTTGGGTCGACTGTTTAATGTCTTCGGAGAACCTTTAGATAAGCTTGGTCCAGTAGAAGCGAAAGAGCGTTATCCCATCCATCGCTTACCACCAACGCTGGAAGAACAAGTAACAACCCCCGAGATGCTGGAAACCGGCCTTAAGGGGATAGACTTGATTACCCCATTTACCAAAGGAGGTAAAGTGGGAGCATATGGTGGCGCAGGCGTAGGTAAAACGGTGATCATTATGGAGCTGATTCGCAATATTGCCACCGAGCACGGCGGGTTTTCAGTATTTGCCGGCGTTGGCGAAAGGTCAAGAGAAGGTAATGACCTGTGGCTGGAAATGAAAAGGTCTGGAGTGGTAGACAAAACTGTCCTCGTCTTCGGACAGATGAATGAACCGCCAGGAGTCCGAGCCAGAGTGGGATTAACTGGAGTGACTATGGCAGAGTACTTCCGCGATGTCGAAGGACAAGATGTCCTTCTATTCATAGACAACATTTATCGCTATGTCCTGGCCAATATGGAAGTGTCGGCATTGCTGGGACGCATGCCTTCAGCCGTAGGCTATCAACCAACGCTGGGCACCGACGTCGGTGAACTAGAAGAAAGAATCACATCAACCAGGAAGGGTTCAATTACCTCTTTCCAAGCCATTTATGTACCAGCCGATGACTACACTGACCCAGGTATAGTGGCCACCTATGGTCACCTAGACGCAGTTATCGCCTTAGAGCGCTCCATTGCCGAGCTGGGCATTTATCCCGCCCTTGACCCATTAACTTCGACTTCTCGCATTCTCGACCCGCACATTGTTGGTGAGGAGCATTATCAGATAGCCCGAGGAGTGCAAAGAGTGCTGCAGCGCTATAAAGACCTTCAGGACATAATTGCCATTCTGGGCATTGAGGAATTGAGTGAAGAGGATAAAATTACCGTGGCTCGAGCTCGCCGCATTCAAAGATTCTTTTCCCAGCCCATGTTTGTTGCCGAACCATTTACCGGCACCCCAGGCAAATATGTTCCAGTTAAAGAAACAATACGCGGCTTCAAGGAAATCCTAGAGGGAACGCATGACCATCTTCCCGAGGCTGCCTTCTACATGGTGGGAACCATTGATGAAGCAGTGGGGAAAGCTAAAACGCTGGGGGTAGAATAAATGGCAACGCTGAAACTAGACATCGTTACCGCCGAGCGGCTCATCTTCAGCGACGATGTCAATATGGTAGTAGCTCCTGGCGTGGAAGGGCAACTGGGCATTCTCCCCCACCACGCTCCCCTAATGACCATGCTCCAACCAGGAGAACTACTTATCAGAAAAGATAAGGAGGAAATATACCTGGCCGTTAGCGGTGGCTTCCTTGAGGTGCGCCCAGACAAAGTAACAATCCTCGCTGATGCCTGCGAGCACGCTGAAGACATTGATGCCACACGGGCTGAGATAGCTAAACGTCGCGCCGAAGAACTACTTAAAACTCGAGGACCTGATGTAGATGTAGCCCAAACGGAAGCTACGCTTCGCCGCGCTCTAATGCGGCTCAAAGTAGCTCAAAGAAAGAGAAAACCCAAAATAAGCGCCTAACTATCTATATTATCTGCAGATTGACTCTAACGCCTTCCTTGACCGCAGCCACCCTAAGCAAGGTGCGCATTGCCTCAGCCACTCGACCCTGCTTACCAATAATTCTCCCTTTATCCTCAGAGGCAACTTCCAGCTTTATCACCACATGAGCATTGTCATCACTGGTCTCTTCAGTGACTTTTACATCATCAGGTAGATTAACAATAGCTTTGGCGATGTATTCCACTAGTTCCTTCATGCCTTCTCCTCAACGGTTAATTTTGTTTCCAGCCCCTTCTCTGACTTAAACTTATCCATAATGCCCAACTTGGAAAGCAAGCTTAATACTGTATCTGTGGGCTGAGCCCCATGCTTTAGCCACTTCAATGCTTTCTCTTCATTAATAACAACCGTTGCCGGGTCTGTTAAAGGGTTGTAGTGCCCAATAATATCTACAAAAGCACCATCTCGAGGTGATCTGGCATCAGCCACCACAACTCGGTAAATTGGCCTATTCTTGGAACCTACTCGCCGCAATCGAATTTTTACCATCGCCTTATTTAATAGCTGAACTCCTGTTTACTGCGCTATTATGCTCTAAGCACCTCTGGCTGTCAATAGCTCCACTTTAAGCTGGGAATAAGTCCTAGGAGTTCCTCATCTCATTTCCAGAGATTGCCACGCCGCCGCCTCGCTCCGCTCGGGGTTTCAGTTCGCAATAGCACGGGAGAGGTATCGCAGGTTGCCATCGGCAGAAATAGCCTCTATAATTAAAGTGAGGTATGAAAGTGTATAAGCTGCATAGCTGGCAGATAAGTATTGTCCAGGCTAAAGAGATACAGCGAAAGCTAGCAAATCAAGTATCACGAGAAAATGACAAACTCAACCCCCGCCTTATTGCCGGCGTTGACATTTCTTCATCAGATTCAACGGGGGCTGCTTGCGGAGCAGTGGTTATCCTTCGCTATCCCGAACTCAAGATAGTAGAAACTAAAACAACCGAGGCCAAGCTCGGCTTTCCCTACATTCCCGGCCTTTTGTCCTTCAGGGAAGCACCGCTGATCCTTGCCGCCTGTGAAAAACTATCCAATCCCCCCGACCTCATATTAGTGGATGGTCAAGGAATTGCACACCCCAGACGTCTGGGCTTGGCCTCGCACCTAGGTCTCTTCCTCGACACACCCACTGTAGGCTGCGCCAAGTCCATACTTTGCGGCAGACACGAGCCAGTGGACACAGAAGCCAATTCCCATGCTGAACTCATTGACCGCGAGGAAATCGTCGGAGCAGCCCTGAGAACCAAAACCGGAATAAAACCAATCTATATCTCCGTCGGTCACAAAATTAACCTGACTGCGGCCATATACTGGGTGATGCAATGCTGCCGCGGTTACCGCCTGCCTGAGCCCTGCCGCTTGGCCCACCTGGCCGCGGGCGGCAAATTGGCGAGCTCGACATCAACACCAAGCCAGAGTTACCAAGAAAGGCTATTCACTTAATCTAAATTCAAGGAGTGAAAATGCAAGAGGAAAAGGATAAGCTAGAAGCTTTACACACCCGAATTTCAGATATAATGGTGCATCTTTGACATCGCCGGCAAAGAAATAGAAATTGCCAAGCTGGAAGCAGAATCAAGCCATCCTGACTTCTGGCTCAATCCGGAGAGAGCTCAAACCATTATGCGCCAGCTCACAGCTATAAGAGAATCAGTGCAAACCTGGCGCAGTCTGGAGAAAAGGGTCAATGAGCTTTTTGAGTTAACAACTCTGGCCATTAAAGAGGCAGATTACTCTCCCCGCGAAGAAATTCAACAAGAGGCAAGAGAGGTAGCTTCTAACCTTGAGAAACTGGAACTTCAATTAACCCTGAGCGGTGAATATGATGCCAGAAATACCATCATGTCCATCCATGCCGGTGCCGGAGGCACCGAATCTCAGGACTGGGCGGAAATGTTGCTGAGAATGTATTTGCGCTGGGCAGAGCGCCGTAATTACCAGGCTGAAGTATTGAATGTCTCCGCAGGCGAAGAAGCTGGAATCCGAAATGCCATCATTGAGATTAGAGGCGGCTATGCCTATGGTTACCTCAAGTCCGAATTCGGCGTTCACCGCCTGGTTCGCCTTTCCCCCTTTGATGCCGACCACGCCCGGCACACCTCCTTTGCTCTAGTCGAAGTTCTCCCCGAAGCCAAGGAAGACCTTGACACCAAAATAAACCCGGCCGATTTAAAAATTGATACTTTTAGAGCCAGTGGCCCCGGCGGACAGCACATGCAAAAAACGAGCACCGCGGTTAGAATAACTCATCTGCCCAGTGGGCTGATAGCTACCTGCCAGAGTCAACGCTCCCAGCATCAAAATAAAGAGGCGGCTATGAAGGTACTTTATGCCCGCCTGCTTGAGTTAGAACAAGCTGAAAAAGAAGCCGAAAGGGCGAAACTTAAAGGCGAGCGCGTTGAAGCTGGCTGGGGAAATCAGATTCGAAGCTATGTCCTTCATCCCTATAAGATGGTTAAAGACCACCGCACCGGCTGCGAAACTAGCAATACCGCAGCGGTCTTAGACGGTGAAATTGATGAATTCATCACCGCTTATCTCCAGTCTCAGGTAGGCAAAAATAAATGATTAAGCGATTTCTCTTATTGGCGTTAGTGCTGATTGCCTTCCTCATCTTTACTCCTCCCTTCATCCAGGCTAAAGGCGAGATCTCGCTGTTGGATAGCGCCACTGAAGTAAATTTTCCCGATGCACTTATCTTCAAACTCAAAGTTAGCAGCTCAACTGATATTACCAAGACTCGTCTCCACTATCAGGTAGATAGAATGAACTATGCCACGGTTACCAGCGAAGCCTGGCCCAAGTTCACCCCGGCACCAATGGTAGAGACCCAGTGGGTGTGGGATATGAGAAAAGCCAGCCTGCCCCCCGGAGCCGCCATCAAATACTGGTGGACAGTTGAAGATAAAGCTAAAAATATACTTATAACCCCAGAAAAAACAGTTTGCTTCGCCGACTTTAACCATCCCTGGCAAAGTTTAACCAGCGAGCAGTTAACTCTCTTCTGGTATGAAGGCAATAACTCCTTTGCCCAAGAACTGATGGCTGCTTGCCAGCAGGGGCTGGAAAAGCTGGCCATAGATACCGGTGCCCATCTTGAAAAACCAGCCAAGATATATATCTACGCCAGCACCAAGGAACTACAAGAGGCCATGATCTTCCCCAAGGAGTGGACCGGAGGCGTTGCCTATACTGAATTCGGCATCATCGCCATCGGTATCCCGCCAGAACAACTCGAATGGGGGAAAAGAACGGTGGCTCACGAGCTGGCACATCTGGTCGTCCATCAGCTAACTTTCAGTCCTTATGCCAATCTGCCCACCTGGCTTGATGAGGGCTTGGCTATGCACGCTGAGGGCGAGGCTGACCCTTACATGCAAGCATGGTTGAGGAAAGCTATTGAGGAGGATAAACTCATTTCAGTGCGCAGCCTGTCCAGCCCCTTCTCGGCTAAGCCGGAAGAGGCTTATATTTCGTATGCCCAGAGTCAAAGCCTCGTTGAATACCTCATCCAAAACTATGGTCAAGATAAAATATTTAAGCTCCTCAAGCTCTTTAAGCAGGGCTGCACTTATGATGAGGCTTTAATCGAAGTTTATGGTTTTGATGCCGGTGGACTTGATGCCAGATGGCGCGCCAGCATTACCAACCAAAACCAGGCCTTTTGGCAAAAAGTGCTAACTGAAATATTGGCTTCGCCGGTTGGAGTTTGCTAATTTGAAAAATTCATTTACCATTCACGACCTACCCCTCTCTGAGCGCCCACGAGAAAGGTTGCTAAAACTGGGCAGCGAAGCCCTCTCCACAGCGGAGATCTTAGCTTTAATTCTGGGCAGAGGGATTAAAGGCGAGTCAGTTATGGTCACCACTCAAAGGTTATTAAGCAAGTTTGGTAACCTCAAGGGAATCGCCAACGCTTCGGTGGAGGAGCTAACCGAAATAAAGGGCATCGGCCCAGCCAAGGCAGCTCAAATTAAAGCTGCCTTTGAACTAAGCCGAAGGCTGGAAAGCTCCTTAGATGAAAGCGAAAAGCCCATCATCAAATCCCCCCAGGACACCATCAAAATAGTAAAAAACAGGCTGAAGGGCAAAAAGAAGGAGCACTTCCTGGTGCTTTCCTTAGATACCCGAAACCATTTGATAAATTGCAAACCAGTTTCCATAGGCAGCCTTGATTCCAGCATCGCCCACCCCCGGGAGGTATTTAAAGAGGCCATTTCCTCAACGGCAGCCTCGGTCATCTTCGCCCATAATCACCCATCGGGCGACCCTACTCCCTCAAAAGAAGACATCAAGCTAACTAAACGCCTCGCTGAAGTTGGTGAAATCATGGGCATCAATGTCCTTGACCACATCATCGTCTGCGATAAAGATTTCTTAAGCATGAAAGGCGAAGGGCTGTTCTAAAAGCCTGGAGTTAAACAAAAGGATGAAAAGGCATCAGCAATTATTATTAGGTTTTCTCATTTGTCTTTTACTCACTTTGCCCTTAGCTGCCTGCCAGCCTGGGGAATCATCTTCTAACCAGGATGTTCTTAACCTTTGGGACGCTGGACCAATAACTCTTGACCCGGCGATTTCTGGCGAGATGACTTCCCACACTTACATTATGCAAATCTTCAGTGGCTTGGTTTGTCTTGACGACGAGCTAACCCCGCTTCCTGACATTGCCCAAAGCTGGCAAAAAAGCCAAGATGGTAAAAAATACACCTTCTACCTCCGCCAAGGCGTGAAATTCCACGATGGCAGAGAGGCTAAAGCTGCTGACTTCAAATATTCCTGGGAGCGAGCTTGCAATCCCAAGACTGGCTCCCAAACTGCCGCCACTTATCTGGGTGATATTGTAGGAGTTAAAGATGTACTCGCCGGTGAGACCAAGGAAATCGAAGGAGTTAAGGTCATTGACGATTATACCCTTCAGGTCAACATTGATGCTCCAAAAGCTTACTTCCTTGCCAAGTTAACCTGCCCCACCGCTTTCGTAGTTGACAGAACTAATGTGGAATCGGGCAAGGAATGGTGGCGTAAACCAAACGGGACTGGTCCCTTCCAGCTCAAGGAATGGAAGCCAGACCAACTTCTAGTTCTGGAGCGAAACGAGCTTTATTATCGAGGACCAGCCAAAGTTGACCAGGTCGTTTTCCACCTCTTATCCGGCGTGCCCATAGATATGTACGAGATGGGCAAAATAGATGTTGCTCCAGTCTACCAGGATTATATTGACCGGGTCGGAGACGAAACCAGTCCCCTCCACAGAGAACTAATAGTACTTCCCGAACTCAGCCTGTATTACATTGGCTTCAATACCCAGAAACCACCCTTTGACGATGCCAATATCCGCCGTGCCTTCTGCCATGCGGTAAACAAACAGCGAGTCATCGAGTTAACATTTAAAGGAATGGCTAACAAAGCTGAAAGCATCATCCCCCCGGGCATGCCCGGGTACAATGAGAATGTTACTGAGATTAGTTACGATGTGGCGGAAGCAGAGAGGTTGATCGCCGCCTCAAAATATGGCGATATATCAAACTTACCCCCCATTACCGTCACCGTCTCCGGCTGGGGCGGCAATATCCCAGATTACCTGGGAGCTATTATTTATCAATGGCAAGAGAACCTCGGTGTGGAAGTAACGGTAAGGCAACTGGAACCTGAAAATTTCCTCTACTACTTAAAAGAGGAAAAAGACGAGCTTTTCATGCTGGGCTGGGTTGCCGACTATGCCGACCCGCAAAATTTCTTAGATAATCTATTTTATACTGGCAGCGAATACAATGTCAGTGAGTATAGCAATCCGGAGCTAGATGCCTTACTTGATGACGCCGCCATAGAAGAGGATATTGCTATCCGATTTAGTATGTATCAGCAAGCGGAGCAAAGGATAATTGACCAGGCACCCTGCCTGCCACTGTGGTTCAGCGTAAATTACGTTCTGGCAAAACCTTATGTCAAGAATTATAAGCCCAGCCCTATGGGCATTCCCAACCTAAGTCAGGTTTATATAGAGCGGTAATCAAGCTCTGATATCATCCAAAACGGGAGGGAGATTAATTATGAAAGTGGGCCTAATTTACGACCCAATTTATCTGCAGCACGATACCGGGACACACGTGGAAAATGCCCAAAGACTAGCCAACACGATGTCACTCATCGAGGAAAGAGGACTTAAGGATAAGCTCATCTTGCTACCGCCGCGTCCAGCTTCAATAGAGGAAATATCGCTGGTGCACGCCCGAGGATATATCTCACATGTCGAAAGTCAGGCTAAAGGCGGCGGCGGCTGGCTTGACGCCGATACCGTAATGTCACCAGACTCCTATCAGGTGGCTCTTTACGCCGCCGGCGGAGTATTGAAAGCGGTTGAAGCGGTGATAGCAGGAGATGTAGACAGCGCCTTCGCCCTAGTTAGGCCCCCGGGGCACCATGCCACTTGCTGGCAGGCCATGGGCTTTTGCTTGTTCAACAATGTGGCCATTGCCACCAAATTTGCCCTCGCCAACTTCAACCTGAATCGCATCCTCATCGTTGACTTCGATGTTCACCACGGCAACGGAACTCAAGAAGCCTTCTATACCGACCCTCACGTTCTTTATTTCTCCACCCACCAGTATCCATTCTATCCCGGGTCAGGTAGCAGCAATGAGATTGGAGCCGAGAAAGGAGAGGGAACCACAGTCAATGTTCCCCTCCTGGCTGGCTGTGGCGATGATGAGTATTTACAAGTTTTTAATGAAATCCTAAGCCCGGTGGCTGAACGCTTCCAGCCACAGCTCATATTGGTTTCCGCCGGCTATGATATACACTGGGCCGATGACCTGGCTCAGATGCAGGTAAGCGTCACTGGAATCGCCCGAATGGTAGAAATTATCAAGAAGCTGGCAGATAAGTTCTGCCTCGGACGCCTTATCTTCAGTCTTGAAGGCGGTTATCACCCCCAAGCCCTGCCCTCATCCATGACAGCTACCCTCGATGTCCTGCTTGGCAATCGACAAATTACCGACCCCCTGGGAAACTCACCAGGACCGAGAAGACCATCGAACTTTGATAACTTCATTAAAATGGTAAAGGATATACATCACTTAGCCACTTTATAAAGAAAGCTTTATATTACTAATTAACTACTTTGGGACAAAAAACGGAGAAATGCCTTATTGGCCAGAAGTCAACCGCAGATGGTAAGCCTTACTGTCGTCTCATCTTTAACAAATGAAAGTAGAGGCTTAGCCTTGTCTTCATGAGAACTCTTTTTAAGCAGGTTTCCTAACAAATGGTAGCCACGAAACAAACCTACCCCACTCCCCCCTCTCCCATACTACCAGAAGCGAGCTGGTAAAACACATAGAGCTATAGGTACCAGCAATAACACCAAGAAGTAGTACCAAGATGAAATAATGAATAGTTACCCCGCCAAAGAGGAAAACAGCCAAGATAACAAAAAGCGTGGTCAAACTGGTATTTAGAGAGCGCACCAGTGTCCCTACAACCCCCGAATTTACCACCACTTCAAAGTCTCTGCTTATGCCCCTACTCATATTTTCCCGAATTCGGTCGAAGACAACGATGCTATCATTGACGCTGTAACCGACAACCGCCAGCATCCCGGTAATAAACAGGGCATTAATCTCCACACCACTTATCCAGCCCAAAATGGAGAATATGCCGATGACCACCAGCAAATCGTGAACTAAGCCAGCAACGGCACACATACCCCAGCGAAATGGCTTGGGCATGCGGTGAAATGCCCAGACGATGTAAAGCAACATGAACACGGCGGCGGCACTTATGGCGATAAGAGCATCCTGCCCAATTTTGGTCGCCACCACCGGGGAGACTGAATAATAATCGCGAACTGTAATCTCGAAGCCCAGACCCGCCTCCAAGTCTTCGACCAATTTCTCTTTTTCCCCGGGAGTTATTTCACGCAGGCGAATAAGAGAATCGCCTTCTCCAGTGCGCTGGATCACAGCTTCGTCATATCCCAACTCCACCAGCTCCTGACGCAGTTGACTTTGCTCCACTTCGCCGCTGAAGCGAAGTGTCATAGTCGAACCGCTGCTGAAATCAACCCCCGGCTTCAGCCCGAAGATAGCCAGAGAAATTATCCCTGGGATAATTACCAATGCCGAGATGAGGAAAAACCAATATCTCTTGCCGATAATATCAATCATTATCTATACCCCATAGGCCGATGGTTTAGTTACCCAATGAACTACAAAGCGCAAAAATGTTCTGGTGATGACAATTGCCGAAAACATGCTCAGGGCAACGCCAATAAATAGAGTCAGGGCAAAACCCCTAACCATAAAGGCACCAAGCACTCCGCCAAACCAGTAAAGAATTATACAGGCAATAAAGGTGGTGATATTGCTATCACGAATGGCCGTCCAGGCACGGTCAAAGCCAACCTCAACTGCAGCCCCCAAGGTACGTCCCGAGCGCAACTCCTCCTTCAACCTCTCAAAAATGAGTACATTGGCATCTACCGCCATACCCACAGATAAGATGAAGGCGGCGATGCCGGGTAAAGTTAAAGTTACCGGAATCAGCTTGAAGATGGCCAGTAATAATACACCATAAACTCCCAGGGCACAGCAGGCTACGAAACCAGGTAGGCGATAGTAAATGAGCATAAACAGCACCAGCAACGCCAGACCAATCTCTCCGGCAAGTATGCTCTTCCTTATGGAATCGGCACCTAAACTAGCATCCACGTCCTGCTCCTGGATGACTTTCAGGGGCACATCCAGAGAGCCAGAGTTGAGCTGAATTGCCAGCGTTTCACCCTCATTCAAAGTGAGACCTTCAATAATCCCGGTATTACTAATTACCGCCTTAACTATGGGCCACGAGATGAGCTGGTTATCCAGGAAGATGCCCAGAGGTTTACCCAGATTGCGCTGGGTAATCTGCTCAAAAAGAAGTGCCCCCTCCTCATCCCACTCAAAAGCTACCTGGGGCTCGTTGGTCTGCGGCGCCAAAACAACGGTGGCGTTGGGCTTCAGGTATTTACCTGCGAGTTCCCTCTGCTGCCCATCGCTGCCCTCCGCCATAGCGATTACCCACTCCGGGTTGCCTTCATCATCAAATACAGGTTTGCCCCCTTCATCAAGCTTCTGCTCCCTGAAATCGAGCTCTGCTGTCTGCCCGATGAGCTTGATGGCTTCATCAATGTCCTTTACCCCCGGGAGCTGAACCAGAATGCGATTACCACCCTGACGCTGAATTATCGGTTCAGTCACCCCATAGGCATTAACTCGCCGCTCAATCTTCTGCTTCACCCCCTCCATAGCCTGGTCATCAGTTTGCGAGGGGTCCTTCTTAGACAAATCGGCTTCGTAAACCAGATGACTGCCGCCCTTCAAATCAAGGCCAAGCGTCAGCCCATGTCTGCCCAGCCGCTCACTATCTAAAGGCACCACCGCCCACAGGGCAAAACCAAAGAGCGCCAAGATAAAAAGTAGCAGATAAATATTTCCTTTTCTCAATTAACTACCTCAGGCTTGTGTCTACTCAATTCTTTACCCACAAAAGCCAGCGCTTCTTCCCGAGTATTTAATTCGCCGTTCGCCTGGGCTTCACGCACTATAGTTAGCAACTTACCAATTAATGGCCCCGTACTCAAGCCGAAAATATTCATTAAGTCATGTCCATCAACCAATTTCACTGGCAAAACCTGGATTTGCTGCCTAGAATGTTCTTCCAATATATAGTTTATCAGGTGGCAGTGCTGACGCCACTCCCCCATATCAAGGCGGGGACCCTGAGTTGCCAGATAATCAGCTAAAGCCAGAAACAAAATATCAATGCCATTACCCTCGGCATCCCGAAAGTAACGGTAAATTGCCCGGTGAGTGGGCAACTCCTTATCTGCCATCTGAGCCGGGCGCAGGTGATAATAGACGAGACTTTCCACCAGTCTTATTTCCCGGCTGCTAAAACGCAGCCTCTCCAGAATGGGCTGCACCATAACTGCCCCCTCTTTGGTATGCCCATAGAAATGCATTCTGCCCCTGCCATCAACAGTTTTCATCTTGGGCTTGGCAATATCGTGCAATAAGCCTCCCAGCTTAAGTAAAGTCCCTCGGCTGCTACCGAAGGAAACCTCCTCATCAAAATGCCGGTTTATCTCCTCCGACCACGGAACTGTAGCCAATATTTCCTCTCCCCCGTATCGCCAGATGCTCTGCCTGAGCAGGAGCTCCACCGTGGCCACCGTCTCCACAGAATGGTCAAAAACGTCCCAGAAATGCTCTTTGGGCTGCTCAGCTCCCTTCATCTCCGCCAGTTCGGGGATTATCCCCAGCAGCAAGCCCAGCTCGTCAAGGTAACGTAAAAAGCTGCTGGCTTGGGGTAAGGTCGATAACCTCAGCAACTCCTCGCGCACTCTCTCCCCAGGGACTGCCGCAATTAACTGGCAGTGACGGCGAATCAGGGATTCAGTCTTTTCCTCTATCTTAAACCCGAGCTCAGCCGCCAGACGCACCGCACGCAGCAGTCTCACCGCATCTTCTTCAAATATATGCTCACCTATTGCCCGCACCACTCCCGCCCTCAAATCCACCTCTCCAAAGAAAGGGTCAATAAGTTTGGGCAAAGACCCAAACCCCATTTGGCTCAGCTCAACTGCCATGGCATTTATGCTGAAATCCCGGCGAGCCAAGTCATCCTCAATCCCACCCCGGAAAGAGGTAAAATCCAGATGCCACTGCTTACCATCCCCAAATATCACCACCCTGGCCACTTTATTTACCTCATCAAGCAGAACGTATTTACCGTCAACGGCTCCAGCTACCCTCTGAGCTATATCCAGAACATTTCCGCCTACGGCAATGTCAACATCGGCAGTCCGCCTCTTCAAGAGCCAATCGCGGACAAAACCGCCAACGACATAACTACTACAATTCTGCTGGGCTAAAATGCTGGAAACCCTGGATAGAGTGGCAAGCAAGTTGTTGACTTGTGAAAGGGACATTGCCACAGATTATAATGCGAGGCGAGGTGGATTGTAAAGGGTAATTGAAGAATCTGGCGGCGACCCTGAAGGGTCGCCGCCAGATGAAACCTAATTTACAGCTTTAAAGGCATTAATGCGGCCTTTGCCTGCACCCACGATTCCAATTTGGTCACAACTTTTCTCAATCTTTGCCCACACTTCATCATTGACCCTGCCATTGCCGTTAGTATCAGCGGTCACGGCAAACAGCAAGTTAGCCACTCCAAACACATGCGCCGCAGCTACCGAGGTACCACTTCTATTACCATATTCGTCACCGGGCAATGTAGAATAAACACTCACCCCAGAGGCAGCCACATTTACCCAGTCACCATGTCCCGACCACAAAGCCAATAAGTCACGATCGTCAGTAGCCGCCACCGCCAAAACCACGCCCTTGCTCCAGGCATAATTCACCGCCTCGGCTAACTCTGGAGATGGCTCAGTAACAAAAAGACTCATATTGATAGCATCAGCGCCACTGTCCGTTGCCCAGACTATACCCTTAGCCACCGCGGCGCCATCACACCCGCCCTCATCATCGGCCACCTTAACATTCAGCAGGCGGCACCGAGGGCAGCTACACCGCACAACTGAAAATAAATGGCATCACCAGAGCATCAAAGGAACTCACTCAGGCTCCAGATGCCTCTGAAATTGTGAGCTTTAATATTGAGGCCGAAGACGTGGCCGGAGAGACTACATAGTTGAGCTTGATAGACAAAGTGCCACCTTTACCATAAGAGCCAGGCCAACTAACTGGGCACTCATCGGCAGCATCATCGCCCTCTTAATAATTATCGTCATTAGTGCTCTTGTGGCTCTTAGAAGAAAGGCCGCTTTAGAAGGCTAAAGTGGTAACTAACACACCATACTTCTGCCTACCGCCAAT
>JAUXIO010000040.1 GCA_030620975.1 Dehalococcoidia bacterium
GTATACCAGATCTTTTTAACTCTCCCTTTTCGATAAATCCATCGCTGAATGACCTCCGGAGTAACCTTCTTATCCAGCTCAGGTATATTCCTAAAAGCAAATTGCTGAATCTGGAGACCGGGCCCGTTTGTAACAAAAGAAAAGTCTCCTAAATCCTCTTGCTCTACCCTTCGCCAAAAAGCATCTAACAGATAGAGAGGAGCTGCTGTAATACCTGTCCAATTTGATACCCCGATAATGCTTCTGCTGGGGATGTCCTTAACTGCTTCATCAGGGCTTGCAGCAACTTTACCTTCCATCTCCTATCTCCTTTCATTCAGTCTTTAGAGCCTCTATTATATTATGCCTTCCCCGTCTGAGTAAGATCGGTTTGCCCTTGGGAAATTCCTGATATTTTACCCTGTATTACCATGGTGGTCAATCAGCCCAGCTTCTCCCCTGGTATCATCTCTTTCTTTGATAATGCCTCTCATAGCGTACCTGAAACGACAGCCCTTTCTATTATTATGAAGACGGGTACCAATGAGACGCTGGTCCATAAAGGATCCACAAGGGAAGGTCATAGATCTAACGGCAGACCAAGCAGATATCTAAAAGGGGCAAGATGTTAGCTGAGTTATTAGGATTGGTCTAACAAGGATGGCTGTGGAATATGAGGCAAGAAGGCATTATGAGAGAGATAACATCAAGGACATTCTAACTGATTGGGTAAGTTATCAAGAAGCATTGCACATTCAGATGTAACGTGCACTCAGGTGATGAGAAGATTTGATGCTATTTTACTGAGACCAGAAGGGCAAGAACTGAATTAACCCAATTCCGGAGTAACAGAGGATAATGTATTTGAGGAATTTTCCTGCCCACAAGGCTGGCAGGAATTTCTGGAGTGGCATCCTTGCTCCTCCAGCGACCAGTCCACCTATGTCAAAGGGTATGACGGGTTGAAAGGCAAGAAAGAATATGGCCCATAACCCATACCGATTCATCCAGTCTGCAACCCTATTATATCCTGCCATATGTTTAGATATTGCTATTCTCTTACCCAGGTAACCGGCATAATAGCCGCTAAGCTCTCCCAGGGTTCCGCCTATACTGGCAGCCAAAGCTACCATTACCGGGTCCTACTTGGTCGCTGCGGCTATCATTATTGCCGTTGCCACGGGAACAGGAGCTATGATGGTAAAATTGCATACCAGTGTAGTTCCAAATACGCTCAGATAAGCTAACCAGGCAAGTTCATCCAACGGGAAATGAAAGCGTGTCCCAATGCCCTGGAGCAAATAAGCCAGACCGAAGCTGAGACCAATAAGCCCGATAAGCGATATTACCAGCCACAGCCAGTTAATTTGTTTCATTGCTGATACGAGTCCGTGATACTTTGGCAAAAGCCGGTTCGCCTGCTACACTGGCATGCCTAGCATCCTGAGCAGACCTTGCAGTCCCCAGTAGCCAGCAAAGGCGACGGTCATGCCCTTAATTGTCTTACCTCCCCAGCAAATAAGAAAATATCTCCGTATACCGAAGTGCACTGCCCCAGCCGCCAGCCCTGCCGGGTAGAAGAACGGGTTGAGTACTGCCGAAAGGAAAAACAGAGTCAGTGAGCCCCTCCGTTCCACCCACTTCAGCATTTGTAAATAGACTGCCTGAATTTTTCCGTGGCTTGAACTAATGAGGGCTGCTCTACCACTAAAGCCCGTCATATAGATAGCCAAACCACCCAAAGCCTCACCCAGGCCCGCTGCGGCACCAACAAACACCGGATTCAACACGCCACCTAAAGCAAATACCATCGGCGTCATTGGCACTGGAGCCAGAATAGTAGCTCCACCCAGCATGCTGATAATAAAGGCTCCAGCATAGCCATAACCCTCAAGTACCAGGACATCCTCCCAGAAATAAATAATCGCCACTGCCATGACCATACTCAAGATTATGCCCAGCGCACCAATATAGTAGTGCCGACTCCCTAGAATCATCCTGAGCTTAGTCCACTTACCAGTACTATGCACACTCCACCTTGCCTTTAATCAAGTTATGACAAACCAATTCCATCTCATATTCCCCAAACTCATGATGGGGGCATGCTTAACCCTCGTCGCTCTGTTTACTAACGATATCCCGATGACGCCACTAACTTTCTAAGAAACTTTGCAACCACCCCATCCCACTGCTAATTTCAAGGCATCACCCAGCGAAGCTAACCAGGAGCCTTTGAAGCCATCGTATCAATGTGTACTATGCCCCAAGTTGATGTTGTAAATCCAGTTTTTGTGTACGCCCTTGACACCTGCGATAAAACAGTATATCATATTTTTTGGTTTCTTTGGAAGAATAGAGGGTAACCAGAGACAGACAGGTTACTTCCAGCGATGGTCTTACAGATAGAGTGGAGTGAGAAATGGGAGAGGTTATTTTTAGGCTTGACTGGGAACTAGTATATGAGCCCGGGCAAGCGATTGAGGTCCACTTAAGGCACGGAGGAACTCTTTCCCCTGAAGTCATGCAGCACCTCACCCGGGCAGGAAGGGAAGTATCGTTGGCACTTCAACATTTAGCTAAACCGGAGTCAGAACGGGCGCCAGAAAAGGCAAGGACAAAAATTGAAATAGAGGAGGCATAAAATGGCAAAGATTAAATTTGAGCACGGGCTTGAGCTTGAGCGTGAGAAGGAAGGGGAATACGTCATGCGATTTAGGGCACCACAGATTAAGATTACCCCTGACCTGACGGGGGGTCACCTCAAGCAGGCAAAAAAAGAAGTCCTTCTTGCTGTGCGAAGCCTTATTGACAAGGCGATAAAGGTTGAGGAAGAAAAGGGCGAAGAATAAGAGCTAGTAGAAAGGAATAATTTTGTTGTGAAGCTTACTTTTAGACAGAAGGCATTCCTAAGCAGGGTTCTCGACCTTTACCGGGCGACACAGGATC
The DNA here is from genome assembly GCA_030620975.1 of Dehalococcoidia bacterium. GTDB lineage: Bacteria > Chloroflexota > Dehalococcoidia > GIF9 > JAUXIO01 > JAUXIO01. Next base: position 2,926 of record JAUXIO010000040.1, read on the forward strand.
CCCTTCACTACAGTGTAGTTGCTGAACGATTAGGTTTGAGTAACTCCGCTGCCTACGACATGCTAAGGCTGCTTGAGCAAAAAGGCATGGTAAGCTCTGAATATACTATACCCAAGGCGACTTCCGGTCCTGGCCGGTCAAGCATCCTATTCTTCCCGACTGCGGAGGCAATAGACCTTTTCTCATGCCTAGCCGGGGAGAGCCAAGAGCAGGAGGAGTGGGAGGGTGCAAAAGCCCACATTCTGGCAAGTCTACGCCAGGGAAAGGCGTCTGACTATCAAGGTCTTTTGCATGAGTTACTTGTTAGGATACCCGAGGCTCAGTCATCGCTGGTGCGCTGTGCCGAGGTCATAACAGCCCTTTTGCTAAGCCTTAGGGAAGCCAGGCATAAATTCGGGGGGCGAAGTCCAGTGAGCATGCTCTTGGGAGCACCGGTTAGCAAACTGGGTATGAGCATGCTGGGTGGATTTGCCTTAGGACTATGTCTTGCTGACCAAAAAGTACAGCAGCTCTTGGGTGATTTCCAGGAATACACTAAGAAGTATGAAGCATCACTGCAGGAGCTGAGCCCGGAGAGCCTGATTGCCTTACAGCGGTTTACTCAGGATGTTTGGGGTATCCTGAAGATAGCACCAGCAGAGCGGTAATTTTTTTTAGCTAATTATTTGGTTTCTTACGAAATCTAAGGCGACAGGCAATGGGATACTGAAAAGGAGATGGTATGAGCCGAATTATTCTCTTCACCGGAAAGGGTGGCGTGGGTAAAACGACTATAGCTGCGGCAACAGCCATGTGTGCGGCAAAGCATGGGTATAAAACCGTTGTCATGAGCACCGATACTGCTCATAGCTTGGGTGACAGTCTGGACTGCCCCTTAGGACCTGAGCCGGTTTTGATTTCGCCTAACCTCTGGGCTCAAGAGTCTAATATTCTTTATAACATTGAAAAACACTGGGGCACCCTCAAGAAGTGGCTGGCAGCACTCATGGCCTGGCGAGGAGTAGATGAGATTGTTGCCGAGGAAATCGCTGTCCTTCCCGGAATGGAGGAGCTGGCTAACCTCCTCTGGGTCTACTACTATGAGCAGAAAGGGGAATATGATGTTATCGTGGTCGATTGTGCCCCCACTGGAGAGTCCTTGCGGCTCCTTACCTTCCCCGAGGTAGCACAGTGGTGGCTAAATAAGCTCCTGCCCGTGGGACGCCGGCTTATGCCGATAACTTACCCCATAGTACATCGCTTTACTGATATGCCCCTGCCTGACGAGCAAATCCTCTCCACCATAGATGACCTCTTCCATCAGCTTGATGGGCTGCGTTTGCTGTTAACCAATCCTCAGGTCACCACCATCCGTCTTGTCCTAAACCCAGAGAAGATGGTAATCCGAGAAGCCCAACGCACGTATACCTATCTCAATCTCTATGGCTATCCTACTGATGCTGTCGTCTGCAACCGCCTTATCCCCCAGAGCGCTGATGGCAGCTACTGGGAAGGGTGGAAAGAGGCTCAGACAGGGTATCTCCAGCTTATTGAGGAGTGCTTCTCGCCACTCCCCATCCTCAAGGTGCCGCTCCTGAAGAGCGAGGTCGTCGGAATGAAGGCGCTGGAGGAGATAGGCCGCCTCCTCTACAACGAAGACGACCCGACACGCCTCCTCTTCGAGGGAAAGCCGATGAGCATTGACCAGGATAATGGCGGCTATATGCTTACCTTGGAACTCCCCTTCGTAGCCAAGGGGGATGTGTCGTTAATGAGAAGTGGGGATGAACTTATTGTCAAGATAGGTAATCAAAGGCGCAATATCCTTCTGCCCCAAGTTCTTCTGTGCCGTGAAATAAAGGGGGCGAAGCTTGATACCGGCCGTCTCCATATCAGGTTTGGAGAAGCTGGACAGTTACCCTCAGAGTAAACCATATAAAGTGAGGAGGCAATTTGGAGGCAAAGCAAGAGCACTCAGTCAAAGAGCTAGCCAGCAGAATCAGAAAAAGACCTTATTCCGTTATATCAGACAACTGTCTGATTAAATCGGTTGTGTTTGCCAAGTGTTGCACCAAGATGGGGGTTGAAGCTAAGGTTGTGGCTTGCTTGGCTTTTTCTCATAAGCGCGTTCCACTGGCACCCTGAAGTGTGCCAGTGGTCGGTCCTCATTTCTATGCCGAGGTGCTGGGCAAGCGGTATGAGGTGTCACGCGAGCCTAAGGATAAGAAACGTTTCGGGATTGTGTACAACAATGAGCCAAAGGCGCTGGTCAAATTGGGAAGGTTTTGAGTACTTTGTCTAAGAGGCAACTATAGCAAATGAGAAAAGCGAGACAAGAAAATAGCTAAAATAATATCCAACGTACTCCATCCGTACGTGGTCTTTCCTTTGGTGGTGGCGCTGGTTGCCTATCAGGTAAGCTCCGCCCCTGAAGTTTGGGTTAAATGGACAGTTACCGCTTTGCTGCCAGCTTACCTTTTGCCGCTCCTATATATGCAGACAAGGGTTACCATCGTCGCTCGTACCACCGGGACTCAGGTCACCCACCGTTCCTTTTTCCGGGAGCAGCCTAATGAGATGTTGCTGCTGGCCTGTCTTTTCGGCATGCCAAGTACCATGATACTCTATTTTCTCGGCTCCCCGTTCGGCATCATGGCCGCCATGATTGGGGTGGCGGCGACGACGCTTCTGATTGCCCTGGTCAACCGAATTTATCGAGCGAGCTTCCATATGGCCCTTTTCACCAGCATGGCAGCCCCTTTAGTCATAATCTCTGGTCTTCCCTCGCTGGTTATAGCACCTTTTATACTGCTGCTGGGGCTGTCGAGATACCACCTCGGTGAGCATACCCCGACGCAGCTGGTAGCCGGCTTCTTGGTTGGGCTGGTAATTAGCGGCGCCGTTTTCCATGGGTTTGGATTCCTCTGATGAGCTGAAGGTAATTGTTGCGATAGGAGATTAGCAATGAACAAAAGGGTTGTCGTTACCGGAGTGGGCGTCATAAGCCCTCTGGGACTGGATGTCCCATCAACCTGGCAAGGGCTCGTCGCTGGCAGGTCAGGAGTGGATTTCATTACCCTTTTTGATACCACTGAGTTTCAGGTAAAGATTGCTGCCGAGGTCAAGGGTTTTGACCCGCTCCAGTACATTGACCGGAAACGGGCAAGGCATACCGACCGCTTCACTCAATTTGCCATTGCTGCCAGCCTTGAGGCAGTAGAGAGCGCCCGTCTGAGGATTGACAGCTCAAACGGGTACGAGGTCGGGGTGATTATTGGCAGTGGCATGGGGGGACTGGCTACCCTGTCTGAGCAGTTAAAGGTCTTATTCAATGAGGGGGCTAGCCGGGTAAACCCATTCCTTATCCCAGTAATGATTCCCGATATGGCATCAGGGCAGGTATCAATTCGCCTCGGCGCCAAAGGGCCTAACTACAGTGTGGCATCAGCCTGCGCCAGCGGTGCTCACGCTATCGGTGATGCCCTTACCATCATCAGGCAGGGTGATGCCCAGGTGATGCTGGCTGGTGGCAGTGAGGCCGTTATCATCCCCATTGCCGTCGCCGGCTTCAGCAACATGCGAGCTCTCTCCACCAGAAACAGCAACCCTAGAAAGGCATCACGCCCCTTTGATGCTGAGCGGGACGGCTTTGTCATAGGTGAAGGCGCTGCCGTACTGGTTCTGGAGAGCCTGGAATTTGCCCGGAGGAGAAGAGCACCAATACTGGCTGAGGTAGTCGGCTATGGAGCCACCGCCGATGCTTATCACTTCACCGAACCCGATGAGAAGGGTGAGAACATTGAAAGAGCAATGCGTTTGGCTCTGCGCCAGGCACAACTGAAACCCGAGGATATAGATTACATCAATGCTCATGGAACAAGCACTAAGCTCAACGATGTTACCGAGACCAGGGCTATTAAGTCTCTCTTCGGTGAATATGCCTATAAAGTGCCCATCAGCGCTAACAAGTCTATGTTGGGGCATACCATAGGCGCTGCCGGGGCAGTTGAAGCTGCGGTCTCGATACTGGCAATACAAAACGGCATTATCCCGCCAACAATTAAC
>JAUXIO010000003.1 GCA_030620975.1 Dehalococcoidia bacterium
ACTCCAGATTTGTCATTTACGACGAAGAAGACCAGCTCAATGTGATAAAGCAAAGCATCCAAGAAGTAGGCCTCGACCCCAAACAGCACGCCCCAAAGTCGGTGCAATCAGCCGTCAAAGCTGCTAAAAGCCGACTGCTTACTCCCAGAGATTACGCCGAACGAACTTACAGTTACTTTGATGAAGTAGTCCAGCGAGTTTATGAACGCTATCAACAGCTACTTGGCCAAAGTCAGGCGGTGGACTTTGACGATTTGCTGATGAAAACGGCCCAGTTGTTCAGCGATCTCCCCGAAGTTCTGGATAGATATCAGTCGCGCTACCTGCATATTCTGGTTGACGAATTTCAAGACACCAACCTCACCCAGTATAAGCTGATAAAGCAGCTGGGCGAAAAATATCACAATATCTGCGTGGTTGGCGACCCCGACCAGTCCATTTATTCCTGGAGATTTGCCGACTTGCGCAATATCCTGAGCTTTGAGAAGGATTACCCCGAGGCCAAAGTGGTCTTCCTTGAGCAAAACTACCGCTCTACCAAAACTATCCTGGAGGCGGCTTCGGGCATCATCTCATCCAATATACAACGCAAGCCAAAAACCCTGTGGACAGAGAATGAGGTTGGAGTTCCCATAGCCATCATCGAGGCTTACAGCGAAGGTGAAGAGGCTCAATTCGTAATCAACGAAGTAGAAAAGCTAATTAGCGAAAAGCTAGCCTCGGCCAGCGACTGTGCCGTGATGTATCGGGTTAACGCCCAATCACGGGCGCTGGAAGAGGCCTTTATGCGTTATGGGATCCCCTATAAGCTTGTTGGCGGCGTCCGCTTTTATCAGAGGCGAGAAATTAAAGACATCATCGCCTATCTCAGGCTCATCCATAACCCTTACGATAATGTTAGCTTAAATCGGATAATGAATGTTCCACCGCGAGGCATCGGTCAGCGCACAGCTGGCGAGCTATCAGCCCAGGCAAAAACTCAAGATGTGCCTTTATATGCCGCCCTACAAATGCTGAAGCAAAAAGAAGCGCCCACTTTCAGCAAACGCATTGAGCAAGCTTTAGGCAACTTTACCGCCCTCATTGATGAGCTCATTGCCAAAAGTCAAGGGTTAAACTTCAGCGGTTTGCTGGACGAGGTATTACAGACTACTGGATATAAGGAATACATCTCAGAGCGGGAAGACGGCGAAGAGCGCTGGGAAAATATCATGGAACTGCGCGCCGCAGCCAAGGAATATGATGAGCTTGACCCCCAAGAGGCTTTAACCGCATTTTTGGAGAAAGTCAGCCTGGTGTCAGATATAGACGAGCTGGATGAAAAAGCTGATGCAGTGACGCTGATCACTCTACATCAGGCAAAAGGCTTGGAATTCTCCGTAGTCTTTATCGCGGGCATGGAGGAAGGCATCTTACCCCACAGAAAATCGTTTGATAAGCTGGGTGAGATGGAAGAGGAGCGCCGCCTGTGCTACGTGGGAGTAACTCGAGCCCAAAGGCGCGTCTATCTACTTCGTGCCTACCGCCGCAACTTATTTGGCGGCTCGCTGAACCCACCCTCGCGCTTCCTCAAAGACATCCCATCCGAGCTGGTGGTCAACAAAGGTCTGTGGGAGGAAGGCAAACTAGCTCCGAAGGTCAATTTACATATCCAGCCTTCACCCCACCCCCACGATACCTTAAGCCTAAAGGCAGGCGACCACATTCGACACGCCAACTTTGGCCCGGGCATAGTAATAAATTGCCTCCCCACCAAAGATGACCAGGTGGTGACCGTGGCCTTCGACGAGATGGGAATTAAGAAACTGCTCTTAAGCCTGGCGCCCCTGGAGAAAATAGAAAAGGCTCCAAGTTCTCTAGGAAATTATTGATATTTTACACTAAACCGTGTAAACTAAGCCGGTATGCCCATTAAAGTTTTAGCTCCGGAGATAGCTGGCAAGATCGCCGCCGGCGAGGTGGTGGAGGGGCCGGCTTCGGTGGTGAAGGAGCTGGTAGAGAACTCGCTGGATGCCGGTGCCAGTCAAGTCAGGATTGAAGCTCAAGGTGGCGGCGTAAGCTCAATTAGGGTAACCGATAACGGGTGTAGTATCCCTTTAGCAGAAGTTGAGCTCGCCTTCCAACGCCACGCCACCAGTAAAATTGATGAGCTGGCCGACTTAGAGAATATCTCCAGCCTCGGTTTTCGCGGCGAGGCTTTGCCCAGCATCGCCGCCATGGCCAAGGTGGAAATGCTAACCAAGGCGGCATCAGATGCCGTGGGAAGCTACCTACACCTCAGAGATGGCGCCGTAGTGGATAGGGGAAATAGAGCCAGAGTCCAAGGCACCACCATTACCATACACCGACTTTTCCGCCACTTCCCAGCTAGGTTCAAGTTCCTCAAATCGGCAACTACGGAAAATAGCCACATCGCCCACGTGGTAAGCCGATATGCCCTTGCCTTCCCCGAGGTAAGATTCAGTCTATCTTTAAACGGACGACTGGCATTGCATACCCAGGGTAATGGCAATTTGCAAGATGTGGTCGCCGAAATCTACGGCTGGGAAATAGCTCAAAATATGCTCAGGATAGCCGGCCTTGACAGCTTCCCCAAAGTTAGTGGCTTGATAAGCCCGCCATCTTCAAGTCGCTCCAGCCGCTCCTATATTAGCTTCTTTGTCAATCGACGCTGGGTACAAAGTCGCCTGCTAGCCCGAGCCGTGGAACAAGCTTACCAAGGCCGCCTCATGAGCGATAGGCATCCCATGGCAGTCATTAATATATCGCTGCCACATCAGGAAATTGATGTCAATGTGCATCCAACCAAAACTGAAGTGAGATTCCGCGGGGAGCAAGCCATTTTCACTGCCGTGGAGAGAGCGGTAAAAGCGGCGTTGGCCAAAGCGCCCCTACCCAAAGTTAAAACCATGCTTTCTTACCCCTCGCCAGCTCAAAGTGAAGGGTTATGGACGATGAGAAACGGTGAGCCGACGGCAGCTGATTCCTTACCCATCCTGCGGGTGATGGGACAGCTGACCAACAGCTATATCATCGCCGAGGGTCCCGAGGGACTTTACCTCATTGATCAGCACGCCGCTCACGAGCGCGTCCTCTACGAAAAGCTGTTAACCCAGCAGTCGACACGGAAAGTAGAAATCCAAGGCCTACTGGAACCAGTGACCATAGAACTCGGTCCCAAACAAGAGGAGGTTTTAAAAGCTAGAAGCGAGGCCCTCACCGAGTTCGGCTTCAACATTGAGCCATTCGGTAGCAAGAGTTGCCTAATACGGGCTGCGCCCGCAGTAACGAGCGGAACAAACTTGAGGGAAATGATAAGGGCGCTGCTGGATGACCTCGCCGCTGATGAGGCGCCGCTCAAGTGGCAAGAAAAAGTGGCTCAATCCCTAGCCTGCCACAGCGCCATCAAGGCGGGACAGGCATTAAGCAATGAGGAAATGAGAGAGCTGGTGAAACAACTTGAGCAGACGGCTCTGCCCGGCACCTGCCCCCATGGCAGACCGACTATGATTCATCTAAGCTCCCACCAACTGGAAAGGGAATTTGGCAGGCTGGGGTAGCTCTAGGGCAAGCTTGAATCACCCTTATAAATTCCAGTCTGTTCTCGCAGACATTCATAGAGGGCTTTCCCCTGTTCTTCTAAAATACCGTTTACCTGCCTTAATGCCCTCATATAATCAGAGAATTCCCTCCCCTCTATGGCAACATTATAATCTTGAGCTAACCCTCCTACGATGGAGATCATTTCTTCCCTCAACAGTTCATAGAGTTCTTTTCCTTTAATATGGGAAAGTGCTCTGGCCAAAGCCAAAGATACAGACAAAATGGCATTCATTCCCAGAGTTCCTTTTCTCTGCATTACCAGGACCTGAGCCTCCTCTTTTGCTTCGGGAGATAATTTTCCGTTTTGAACGGCAGCTTCCCTCTCTAGATCAAGAAGAGTCTTATCTATATCTTTCAACGATAAACTAGCCAGATCTTTCCCCTCAAACTTGGGCGCAATTATTTTCACAACGTTCTCTGCGGCATTTAAGCAGCCTTTCCCTTCGTATCTCTCGGATTTGATAAAAAGTTGGATTAATTTCTCATCCCCAGTTTCCCTTACTTGGGATTCACTTACTCCTTTCTTGAACTCATAAGTGGCTTCCTCCACCTTTTGGAACAAATCCGAATGTCTATCTGCAACCTCTTTATATTCTGCGTATTCAATTAGAGAATCTATCAGGTGTATGGCTTCCCCAGCTCCGGCAGAAGTTCCTAAAGGAGTAGCTCCCCTCTTTTCCAAAATCAACTGCGTTTCGGGCGAATATACTTGCACCTCTACACCCACGGTAGGTATGCCAGCATTGGTAGGTTCTTCACAAGAAGTAAAATTCCTTATGATGGCCTTTGCTCCTTCCTTAAGCGAAGTAAGGGCAATGCCTCTTTCCAATTTGTTCATTAAATCGAGAACTTTCTGATATTTAACTAACCTTTCCGTGTTTGCTCCTCCACCCGCTTTCAAGCCCAAGGCATTGACCGCCAAAGCGATTTGAGCTTCCATATCGTCATTGGGTGATTTGGAGCGGTGAGAGACCACCAATTCCAAATTCTTGCCTAGAGCCACCAGCACGGCCAGGATCGTCTCATATAAAGTTCCTATTTGATTGGCTTTAATTAAAGCGGTGTTGATTAGGTGTCGGGAGGCAGACATCTCAATCGTCTTATCATTGGTAGTTACCAAGTCGTCACCAATCACGAGAATTCTATCTCCCAATTCTTCTAAGAGCATCTGCCAGCCCTGGTAGTCGTCCTCAGCAAAGCCGTCCTCGATAGAGATTATGGGTATCTCATACTCTTGAATGGCTTTCCTATATATTTCCAAAACCTCGTCCCTGCTGAGGATAACCCTGGCCTTATCTCTCCAGAACAAATATGTACCCACGCTGTCGGGCATGTTGTACTCTTCTCGATAAGCATTCTGTAATTCACTCATCGCGGGATCCAAGGCAATAGCTATATCTACTCCCGGTTTATAGCCACATTCCTCTATAGACTGCTTCATCATCGTCCATAATCTTAGTTCAGGTAAAGGATAATCTCCCTTTTCAATGTAAGGAGCAAGACCTCCTTCCAAGCCTATTCCCATTACGCGGCAACCCTCTCCCTTCTCAATAATCTCCTTTAGACGATTCTGGAGCTTAACCGTCATCTCCTGAGCCTCTTCGTAATTTGGAGCTCCCAAAATTACGAACATTCCCTCCTGCATGCTTATGTTCGATTCGGGATATTCCTTCTCAGTATGTCTTCCCCCCATGCCGCAGTTCCTGAATTGCCAAGGGGCTTCCACTCTCCCCAAAGAAGGATGGACTGCTTTCTGAATTCTTTCCTCAAGCATCCGCTGCTTTACGCCCTGGGAGGCCTGGTACCAATCAGATACCTTTTCTACCATTTCGGCTTTATATTTTGCCTTTTCCTCCCTCTCTCTAAATTTCCTATATTTCCCGGGGTCGGCGATGAAAAAGTCTAGTAGAGTGACTAGTCCTATTCCTAAACATAATCTCCCTATGTACAGACTTGGTATATAGTTAAAGTGCAAACCGAAGTAGAGGAGCATTATGGCCAAGGGCAAGGCAAACAAACAAGCATCCCTGCTAGCCTTTGGTCCATTGGCAGCTACTGCCAGATTGTAAGGAGCATCAGGATAGTAATTTAGGCCTTCCCTCTTTATTCCCAAGGCCTTACCATAAGGAATGAGGATAAACATCTTAGCGTAGTAAAAAATCCTCTTCACAAGGCTCTGATTAAATTTTTGGTTGAATCCCTCTTGAGCGCTTCGATTCAAAGCATTGATCCTGCCTGCCTCTAGGAAGTGTCCCATTTCATGGATGGCAATCCCAGCATGGAAGCTTATATACATAAATAAGGCGGAGATAAAGGTCTCAGGACTTACGAAGATGAATTTTAAGACCTCCGTCTTAAAGACATGGGCTAAGGGCAAAGATAAAACTGAGGAGATGAAAGCAACATGGAAGGAGACCAAAATATGGTTGGCTAGTACCCAACCTTTTTCTAGGCGAGCGCCATCTTTATATCCTGCTTCCAATTTCTTGTAATTGGGGGGCTTCATTACGACCAGCTAACTATAGGCATTCTAACACGACCCTAACTTCTGGGACAAGCTGCTGCAAGGTGAGTCAGTTACTTCAAAGCTTCAGCTTGTCAGCTATTTCCCTTACCCCCAGTTGAAGAGGGGAATCTGGAGGTAACTGGATTAGAGGAATCCCCTTCACTTCCAAGTCAGCAAGGTTTGGATCCTCGAGAATGGTGGCGATGAGATGAAGCCCAAGACCATCAGCAGCCTCCTTTATTTCCCGAGGAGGCCCGCCTTTAACTCGGTTAATCATTAAATAAACCCCCCCAACCTTAGTTCTCAACTCTTGAATAAGTTCTTTCATGGCTGCAGCAGCAGTAATACCCCGCACCGTGGGGTCAGAAATGGTGAGCAAGACATCTATGTCTCCCGCCGTCTGCCGACTGATATGCTCCATGCCAGCTTCGCAATCAATGACCACATAGTCATAATTCCGAGTGAGGCGACCTATAGAAAGACGAAGCATGTGATTGGCAGCACAGTAACAGCCCGGTCCCTCAGGGCGCCCCATTGTTAACAGGTCGACCTTATCCGATTCAACCAGGGTTGCTCTTATTCTTCCCTGCAGAATGTCTTGCATAGGCACCCCGGTAGGAAGGCTCTGCTTTTGAATATCTTTGACCATCTCCTCACGCACTCCACCCACGGTGCCTTCAAGTGGCAGACCCAAAGCCAGATTAAGATTGGCACTAGGGTCGGCATCAACGGCTAGAACTATGCCCTTCTGCGAAAGCAAGTCTATAAGCAAGGCGGCAATTATGGTCTTCCCAACACCACCTTTCCCAGCAATAGCAATCGCGGTCGTCATTTAGGCGCTTAGCCTCCAGCTTCCTTAGGGCTACTTGCCTCCGATGGAGGCAGTAAACTTATCGGCGATAGCTTTATGACGGCACTGTACTCAGAGGGACACATCTCAAGGCAGGTGCCACACTTAGTGCATTTGCTCTGGTCGATGACTTTTATCCCCTTTTCATTACTGGTGATGGCTTTAGGTGAGCAGGCCAAAATGCAATGCTCGCAGGCCCTGTCACACTTCTCGGGAAGAATATAATAAGCAGTAAGCTCCTTACACACCAAAGCGGGACAGCGCTTCTCGCGAATATGGGCCTCATACTCATCGCGAAAATAGCGAATGGTAGTTAGAACTGGATTGGGCGCAGTTTTACCCAAGTTACACAGCGAGCCCATCTTAATGTCCTCGGCCAACTCAAAGAGCAAATCGATGTCTTCAATTCTGCCCTTGCCGGCGGCAATGCCTTCCAAAATATCCAGCATCTGCTTTGTGCCCAAACGACACAAAGTGCACTTACCACAAGACTCTTTCTGAATGAAGTCGAGGAAAAAGCGGGCGGTATCCACCATACAGTTGTCCTCATCCATAACAATCATGCCCCCCGAACCCATCATTACCCCCACCTCAATCAGCGAGTCAAAATCGACTGGGGTATCCAGCAAACTCTCAGGCAGACAACCGCCCGATGGTCCACCAATTTGCACCGCTTTCAAAGCCTTACCCTCAGGTACGCCGCCACCGATATCAAAAATGAGCTCACGCAAAGTTGTACCCATGGGCACTTCGGCCAAGCCGGTATTAACCAGCTTGCCAGCCAAAGCAAACACTGCCGTGCCTTTACTTCTCTCCGTGCCCATAGCAGAAAACCAATCTGCGCCGCAATTAATTATTAGCGGGATGTAAGCAAGGGTCTTCACATTATTTATCACGGTGGGCTTATCCCACAGTCCAGCCTCCGCGGGATAAGGCGGTCTCGGTCTGGGAACGCTCCGCTTGCCCTCAATAGCCTGCATTAACGCCGTCTCCTCACCAGAGACGAAGGCGCCAGCACCCAGTGCCAACCTTATATGGAAATTGAAACCGCTGCCCAAGATATTATCCCCCAAAAAGCCCAGCTCTTCCGCTTGCTTTAAGGCAATTCCCAAACGCTCAATAGCTAAGGGATACTCGGCGCGGATATAAATATAGCCCTGAGAGGCACCCAGCGCATAACCGCCGATGAGCATACCCTCAAGAACCTCATGCGGGTCACTCTCCAAAATTACCCGGTCCATAAAAGCACCAGGGTCTCCCTCATCGGCATTGCAAATCACATATTTGGGCTCAACCAAGGCATTGCGGCAGACCTGCCACTTCTCCCCGGTGGGAAAGCCAGCACCACCCCGACCACGCAACCCCGACCTTTTTACCTCCTCAATTACCTCTCCTTGGGGCATTCTCAAGGCTTTAACCAAACCCGCATAGCCGCCGCTGGCAATATAATGGTTTATATCCTCTGGGTTAACATAGCCGCAATGGCGCAAGAGCAGGCGTCTTTCGCGCTCAAACCTGAGTAACTCTGGAATATAAACGGCTTCGCCATCACCGCCTTCGACAGCCCCCAAAGCCAATTCCAGACAGGGGTCATCACCCAGAATATAACCTTCAACCAAGCGAGAAACAACTTCGGGGGTAACCTTACCATAGCAAACGCGGAAGGAATCCGGCTTAATTATTACTACCAGGGGCTCGGCATAGCAAAGTCCCATGCAGCCAACTTGGGTGATATTAGCCTCGGCATTTTGCCGCCGAAGTTCCTCTCTGAAGGCTTCAACTACAGCTAACGCTCCGGCAGCTCTGCCACAGGTGGCGGTGCCGATAAGAATATTGGGCACTTCGCCATGGTAAAGGGACTTCCATTGTGATACCGCTCGACTTTTAATTTGCTCAAAGGTCACTAAAGTTAATCGCCCTTGTTTGCTTCTTGAATTTCAGACTTTATGGTCGTCAGAACTTCCACCACCTTCCAGGGCGTCATTTTGGGGTAAACGGCATCACCAATTACCATTGCCGGAGCTATAGCACAGCAACCAATGCAGGCTACCCTATCCAGGCTGAACTCGCCATCGGAAGTGAGCCCTCCCAAATCAACATCCAATTCCCTTTGCACCGCCTCCAGAACAAGCTCGCCACCGCTTAAATGACAAGCAGTCCCCATACATACTTTGATAGGGCGCCTTCCCAGAGGGGTAATCCGAAATTGGTTGTAGAAAGTAGCCACGCTGTAAACTAAACTTTCTGGAATCTGCAAAAATTTAGCAACGCCGAGCATTGCCTCCTTAGGAAGATAGCCAAACTCAGCTTGAACTTCCTGAAGGATGGCAATCAAATCACCTCGACCGTCTCCCTGCGCCCTCAGAATCCTGGTTAATCCTTCTGCTACTTCCACTTCTTTACAAGCTCCGGTAGAAAGGCTGGTATATCACTGGCTTCTCTGGGACCTACTATAACCTCCCAGCCTGACATGGCTTCCTCAAGTTCACCTCTGATTCTGGCTACTTTCCCCGGAATAACTAATCGCCTGTGGTTCACCTTGGCCTCAATGCCACATCTCTTAATAAATGGTTCAATGGTATCGGCGGAAAACTTGCCAGCCGCCCAAGCGGTGACCACACCAAGCCCTTCCGAATTCTTCACGCAAAGCCATGACGGAACCTTACTTGCTTCCGTCTCCGAGGAGACGATGAAGTAAGTTAATGACCAGTTCGTAGTAAGTAGAACCGGAGACTGCTCATTGGGTTCATTTATCTCATAGACCTTCTCCTCTACTGCCAGAGGCATCCGAGGGTCAGTATAAATATTGAGCCGCTGAACTAGCAGCGGCAGCAAAGAATATTGGTCCGCATTGGAAATAACGATAATTCCCGCATACTTAATTATAAATACCGAGGCTGCAACAAATTCCTTCAGTTCCCCTTTAGTCATAAAACAGGGGAGGGCGATAGTGGGATAACCAAGGGGTCTAAATTTCTGCTTCAAGGCCGCTCTGCGCAGCAACGTCTGAGCCGCTATAGCCTCACGAAGGTTTCCGGAACCGGGATCCAGAACTATCTCCTCAATGCCAGCTTCTTTCAATTTGAGGGTAAGCGGGACAAGCTGCTCTACAGTCTCTGCCCTAACCCCCACCGGCGTCGGTGATTGTTTAATTCGGGGAATAGCCCGGTCAATATTTTCTTCGGTTATGGGGTAGATTAATGGTTTTCTAGAGGCATATATGTCTCTCGCCTCAAAAAGGGCATCTAAATCGTCCGAGATTAAAACAACTCCGAGGTCAGTGGCTTCATAGGCCCTCCTCACCAAAGCCTCAAACTTAGACTTATCCCCGGATTCAAAGTACAAAGCTAGAAGATCCGCCTTGAGGGTCAAGCCCACCCTATCAAACCGCAGCTCTCTTACTTTGTTTATCTTTCGCTCAATGCTCGCCTCAGTCTCCTCATCAGACACGAGCAGGGCAATGCCAGGCTGATGAATGAAAGTCTTTTCGTGCCTATACAGCACCTCTTCATTGCCAATTTGCAGGGCATTTTCACCGTGCCCTATGGTCACCAAGTTAATCGGAGGTGCCAAGGCATCAGCCAGTTCAGCTTTAACCTGGGGGGAAATATAGGGACACTTATCAAGAGATATGCCTCCCGAAGCTAGCTTCATGGCGAAAGCAAAACAGGTGGGCAAGCCGCATTCCCTGCAGTTCTTCTTACCCCCCTCGGGTAACTTCTTTACAATATCAGTCCCTTTGATTGACATAACAATCCAAGTTTATGTCCTCAGCTATGGCAACTCCACTTCGCCTCTCAGCCAAGGGTGTCCCACCTTATCCACAAACTCAACGAGCTCATCGGTATTGGTAGCATTTTCTTCCGTGGCTATTTTGTCATATAAATTTTCTGGAATAACATCCCTATATCTTTCTTTTATCTCCTTGGGCATCCACATCACCCGGTATAGACCACCGTCCGCCCTCAGGAACTTGGGAGAGCGCATGTATTCTAATGCCATTCCCAAAGAGCCCTCTGCCTGCCTGCCGCCGCCGGTATTCCCCGCCATAGTAGAAAAAGAAGCTCCAATTGGCGTCTTACCAGCAAAGTCTCTGTGCACTACCCCAAATCCATCTACTTCGGGAATGTAAAAACAAATAGACTGGAAGCAACCACAAGAAGTATGAGGATGCTCAAAGGCGCTATGAAGATAAACTCGGTTATACTGACCTAATGACCTTTCAGCAATTACCTGATTTGCCCCGCTGTATTCCCCTTTTACCGGGTCCAAAAGCTCACCCTTGGGTACCTCAAAAATGGGGCCCTCAGGGTCAAGTTGATAAGCAGCTCTACCATCAAACCAATTTATAGCCCCACATAATGAAAGGCGTTCTGGAGTTATAATGCAGGCATGAGTGGGCGCAAAACTCTGACACAGCACACAGCCATAAAACTGGTCTACATCCTCCTCCCTCAAGCCCTTCAGCCTCTCATCCCTGGCATGGTAAACTTCCAAAGCATGGGGTAGAAGTTCCTGCACACGCTTTTCATCGGTAATGAAGGTTATGGCAACTCTCTCGATGACTGATAACTCCGAGGTATAAAGAAAAATGAGAATTTTGCCGAAGTCCCTTAAAGATTTTAGCCCCATTTTATAAGCATCTTTACTTAATCTGACCCAGGCATCTTCTCTCTGATTCATATGGTAAAGTCCTTGGATATAATTGGTATACATATGTATTCTTCTCTCAATTACCGGCTCTGTTTCCTTCTCCAGCCTCTCACCGGCGACATCAATCAAAATGGCTAAAGGATAGCTACCTCCCTCCTCCAATTCAAATATGTCGGGGCCGATAACCTCTATTCTTCCATGCTCAACTTCAGCAGGGCTATTCAAGGTTACCAACTCAAACTTGCTTTTCGCTTTCGGTCCACCAAACTCAACGTACAAGTCCGCTTTCCTTATCACATCACCTTCATATTGAGGTCCAATATCCACCGGAAAAGCTTCTGTCATTTCTTGCTCCTTATCCCTAAATTAGTTACCAAACTTGATTAAAAGCCCAATAATCTCTATCAATTTAGTGTACTACATCTTCCAATGACGCCTTGGATGGATAGGTGCCGATCAAAGTGGGCAGGCTTAAAGTCGGTTTTTCTTCCCAACCCACAGTAGGGAGGTAACTCATTACTTCCTTCTTAAAGAAGATGGGTATATCTGCAGTTCTCCTGACATATAAGTGGAGGTCATCGGGAAGACCCTCAGCATATCGCTTATATAAAGAGATATAATGATTTAACTTTATCTGCCTTCCCTGCGGAGTATCATTCTTCCTGATACACAACTTGGCAATGCTAACCATCGCCTCTTCCTTCGAATTGGCGACGCAAGCCAGATGCTGTGGCGATGGCTCCTTGGTATCTATAAGCTCTCCCTTCCTTCCATCCATTACCATCCAATCGCTATCTCGCTTCTGGCTTAGATAGAGTCTCGCATATTGAGCTGGGCCTACCATCGTTGGAATCCCGTATCTGCTAAATCCAGCGGCTATGGGCAAAGCCTCTTGGGGCAGAGTTCCCCAAGCCACCCCACAAGCGCCAACTCGGCTAAAAACATAATCAGCTATCACTTCATAATTTGCCCGAACTGGTAATGAAGCAAATATCATGGCTATTTTTATCAAGGCTGCGGAGATGCGGCAACTCAGCATATAGTCACCAATATTAATTACTCCACCAAGGTTCAATGCCGATGAATATTTATCGGTGACTACTACAATATATTTTCTCCGCACCAAGTCCTGTACCATCTCAAGCACGGGTTTAATGTCCTCGGCTAAATCAGAGCAACCGACAAAAGCAACAATGCCCGGTATGGCACCCATTACCAGAGGCGCCCCAACCGACCTTATGGTCACATCCTGCACCGGGCCATGCTCAGTGCTCGGCTCAAATGTAGTCTGGGCAATGTCAGCTGCTTCCATAACTACGTGGTCCAACATCCCGGCGTGAAGTGCCCCGGATTCACACTCTAAAGAGCTCGCTTCCAAATTGACAGACTCAAGCCGACTGCATTGCCCCTCTGCGTAGTCAATCACTTTGCTTAAGTCATTCAAGCTCTCCGGCCTGAGTCCCACAACGGTTTTTATGTTTGGAGCTTCCACATCAAGTTCGTGGTCCTCACCATGCTTATCAACATAATTGCCAACAACCCCCCTGGCATAATCAATATGGGTGCGAAGACCCCTGACGCAGATGTTCATTACCACCCCGGCTGATACCGACGGCGCATAAGATGGCCTATAGATTTTGAAAAGCCTCATGTCCCAATTTCTCAAATCTGGGATTTCAGGCATCGGTGTTGGCCCCACCGGTTCCCAGGCGTCAGTAGCTCTTATAATTTCAGCTTTATTATCCACTTACTATCTCCTTCACCAACTTATAGCTTTCAGGATGTCTTAGAACCAAAATGTTAGCTCCAGCTAAAAGCAAAGAGGTAGCGGTTATCGCTTCCCAAAGTATCCCCTGCTCCCTACCCGCCTTCGCTTCCTTCGTCTTCCAGCATTCCCCGCCCAAGTTAGCAATAATGGGCATCTGCATCATCCCGTCTTTGAAAATTACGGCGAGCTGCTTTGCCCTCTCTATGATAGTAAAACTATATTCCATACCATATCCCAACCCTGAACTTACAGGATCAATGACAATCTTATTCGCGGGAAAGGACTTACAAAGTTTTATATTTAGCTCCTTCATCAAATTGATATCTACGGGGCTTTGAGCAATTACAGAATGCCCGTGTTCCAAAGCCACCTTACCTATCTCCTCATAGTTTTCCTTTAGCAGCGGGCCTAGAAGGAGATTCTCGCTATCACACACCTCAGCAACTTTACTTAGTACCCGAACATCCGCCTTCTCATCTCCAGTGCCATAAACTATTAGGGGCACATCTAAAGCATCATTCACTTTCTTAACCAGCGCCGCTGCCTGCTCTGCAGACACAGCTTCCCCCGCCGGGTCAGTGCTCTCCAGTTGAAGGCAAATAGCCTCGGCACCAAAATCATTCACGCATTTTCTTGCCCAGTTTACGGGGTCAGAGACCACTTCGCCGAAGGGCTCAAGCAGCCAATCAGGCCAGTCTGCTGGTTCCACATCATAGACTTCCAAGGCGAACCGCGGTGGATTGGCCACCGACCCCTCAAAAAGGTGAAGGGGAAGAATATTCTCCCCACCGATTTTTAAGGCTTTGTTTCCCCTCCCCAACACCACCTCTCTAACTCTCCCAGCATAGACTTCAATTGGAGGATGATATATCATTCTTAGACCTCCAGCCAAGCGTGGGAGTAAATCTCCCCTCCCATGAGCACTCTGGCGGTCTTCACATAATCTCGTTCCTTTTGTGAAAGACCGGAAAGTTCTAGATTCTCCTCATCCATTACCCCATAAATGAGGTCGACGATATTGGGCAATTCTCCCCTATTCAACCTTATAAGCTCCTCATCCAAGGCATCAGCAATTACAGAATACTGACCAGACTTGGCCAGCATTACCATATAAGTGCGATTGAGAATCCCTCTGAGCGGCTGTGGCGTCCCATTAGATACATTTGAAAGTCCTATTACTGATTTAACGCCGGGCAGCAACTCAGGCAATATTTTAACGAATTCCAAAACCTCCATAACCTGCCTTTGGTCAACGCTGACTGGCAGAAGGATGGGATCAACCCAAATGTCCTCGTTGGGAATACCCAGTTCATTGGCATAAGTAACCGTATCTATAATGCTCTCTATCCTTGAATCCACATCGGGAGGGCAGCCAATGTCGGTAAGCACTGAAATAACGACATCTATAGAATATTTTTTGGCCAAAGGCAGCATTAACTCTTTACTATCAGTCCTTCCTGAAGCTGAATTAAGCAAAGGCCTCTTTTTACAAAGTTTGAGGCCTGCCTCCATAGCTATATGATTCATGGTATCCAAAGACAGAGGTAGATCGCTAGCCTCCTGAACCGTATTAACTAGCCACTGCATCACCTCCGCCGGGTTCTTGCGCGCTGGACCGAGGTTTAAATCTATATAGTCAACATCAACCTGAGCTAAAGCTAACTCTTGTATATGTTGAGGCTCTCTCTTATACATGGCCTCGCTAACCGCTTTAGAAATAATGTGTATATTTTCACCAATGATAATCACTAAAATCAAATCCTGGGTGAAATAGATGGGTCAGGAGAGCGGATTTCCATAATTAAGAATCTATATCCCTTAACGATAACCTCTCGGCAAGGAGTAAATCCGCATTTTTCAAAGCATTTCTGCGCCCTTATATTCCAATCTAGGGTCTTAAGGTAAATTCTCTTTAACTTTGTGGTGGCAAAATTATGATTCAGCAAAGTAATCACTGCATCAGCACCATAACCTTTATCCCAGTAAGCCCGCTCGCCAATCATAATACCCAGCTCTGCCTCTCCTTCACCTTCATCTATATCAAAATAACCACAGTTGCCAATGTGCTCTCCATCCAGAGTCTCAATAGCAAAACGGCATTGTCCTCGCAGGGGATGGTTTAATTCTTCAGCATATATCTTCAAATATTCCTCGAAGGAACAAACCAAGGCCGGGGCCGCATCTAAACTGCTTAACTCGGGGTCTACTCGCCAAGCATAATCGTTAGCAGCATCAGCCAATTTCTTTTGGCGCAGCCTCACTTTCTGCACGTTTAACAATTGGCACATCAGCTAAAGCTCAAATAAATAAGGGTCTTCCCAAAACTCCAGTTCACTTAATGCCGCCTCGGCAGCCTGGCGAACCGGGTCACGAAAATCTTCCAATAGAGAGTAAAGAGTTTGCTTAGCTTCTGCTCCGCCTATTTCCCCAAGCGCTTTTATGGCCGCCTGTTGAACTTCAATATCTTCATCATGAACAAGATTAATAAGATGAGGTACTGCCTCCCTGGCTCCCAGTTCACCACAGGCTGCGGCTGCCTCAAAAAGCATTTCAGCGTCTTCGCTATCCAGTTCCTTTATAAGAATAGGCAACCATAACCGATCACAATTGCGCCCCATGGCATACAAAGCGCTAATTTTAAGTCTAATGTCACCGCTCTGATAAGCTTGCTCAAGGAGTTCTGTTACCCGAGGTGAGTTGAAGGAGGCAATTGCTTCTAAGGCACGACGTTTCACTTCAGCTAACTCGGCCTCGTCTTCAAGAACTGTCAATAAAGCTGAAAAAACTCTAGCGGCCTGATTAGAAGGCAATTTCCCCAGCTCAGCCAATAAGGCAAACTTGCCCAAGGCAATGGCCGCAGCAACTCGAACATTTCCAGCATCATCCTCCCTCAATAGTCGAAACAGAGGAGAAACCAAGGAGTAATTCTCCGCCAAAGCTAACCCATTAACGGCCTGAGCTCTAACAACTTCGCTGGCGTCTCGAAGACAAATGGTAAAGATACCATCAAAGTTAAGTTCAAGGTTATCTTCAGCGAGCTCAACGAGCCGAGAAGTAAGCTGACACCGACGCTTTAGCTCCGTTTTAATCCAAGCTTTTTCAAAAAGCTCCAGCTCCTCGTCTGCTAAGTTGGATAAACATACTAATTTAGAATTGACTAACGGTTCCCCCAAATCAGAGATTCCAGCGAGCCGTTCCGTAAAGGAAGCGAAATCCCGTTCCATCTAGTTGATCTCCTCCTCCCCCCGCTCCCAAATGGGCTCGGTGAAATGCCCAATAAATTCGCTCATAGCCTCGGCGGCTAACTTCTTCATTTCCTCATCTGCCTGTTTAGCCAAGCTGGTAAGTTCAGTAAGATCGATCTCGATTCCAAGCACCTCAGTTAGAACTCTAAGGATAGCCAGAGAGGCTTTGGGATTGGCTACCCGCATGGCATATGTCGGCACCTCGCCCAGTAAACAAATACCCTCGATGCCCCGCTCTTTAGCTACCCCTAAAAACAATCCATTTAACCCAACAATATGAAACTTCCCGCGGAAAACAACTTTATACTTCCTTAGACTCTCAATCAACTTATGATCCGTGGCTACTGCCCAAACTTTTGGCTCCTCGGTGTGATGAATCCGACTTAAGGCAGCAGCACAAGTGTATATTCTCCCCACTTTGAGCTTCTCCCCAACATCCAAAATGCAATTGGCCAACTCGTAGACTTTCAAATCGGGTTGCTGCTCACAAATAAACAAAGCTATGTCTCGCCCGGAGCCGGCATTCTGCCAGTAATAGAACTTGCCCGCGGGAAAGTTTGGAGCTTCAATTACGTCATCTTCAACCATCACGCCAGTTGGTTCAAAAAAACTGGGAGAGTCAATCTCACCTATTTCTTCAGCACCTAGTTTGTCTTTGATATAATTAGCAACGATTAAAGAAACATTTCCAATGCCGGGCCAGGCAGCAATCATAGAACAAGCCTTGGGGTGTGGCTTCTTGTAAATTCTAACTGCACCTTTCACGTTTGTTATCCCCCCTTTGTCCCCAATGACAAGTTAGAGCAATAAAGATAGGGAAGCCGTAAAACCCCACCAACCCACCGCGATTCTCGCCCCACAGCCACAATCCGCTCTAGGGCTTCATAAACGTTCCCCGACACCATAGTATCCTTTACCCGCCCCACTATCTCCCCGCCTTTTACCCTGTAGCCCAACAAAGCATTACCACTAAAGTCGCCAGCAAGCAAATTGCCTTGCTCGGCACCCATGAGTTCCTCAACAATTAAGCCTTCCTTCATATCCGCTACCATGTCTTGGAGGGATACATCTCCCTCGCCCACTATTAGAGAGCTTGTGCCGGGGCCGGGTAAACCGCCGCGAGCCCGAATGCCACTACCGGTACTCCGCATATTAGCTAAGGCCGCCGTTTGCAAGTCATATAAGAAATTCGATACCACCCCCTCACCAACCAGCAGCGTAGATTGGCTTGGCACTCCCTCATCATCACAAGGGCGACTGGCGACATGATAGGGCAAAATGGCATTATCCCATAACGAAAATTTTTTATCAAAAACCCTCTCCCCTAACTTGCCTCTCAGAGGTGATGCACCTTCAAGCACCATTTTGCCATTAAAGGCGGTGACCAAGGGGGCCACTAAAGCGCTAGCTACCCCACGCGGAGTAAAGATTACCGGTGATGACCCGGTTGATGCGGTAGCCTTACTCCCAGCTAGTTCTAGCTGCTTAATCACTCTATCGGCTACAACATTAAAATCAACTAAAGGATGACAGGAACTTTCACCATCGCCGACAAAAAGCATATCAGTATCATGAACAACCAAGCCTTCCAAGTTTAGAGATGAGAGGCTTTTGCAATAACTCGCTTCCCCGCCTTTGGAGTTGAGGATATTAAAGAAGACAACTTCTTTGGTTACGTCTGCTTCACAAAGAATGTCAGGAGTATGCTCTCTCACCCTGGCCACAAGGCGCCCACCAAGCTCTACCATCTTTTCCACAGCCAACTTGTCTGTCTCGGGATCAAATACCTCAACTTGAGGATAAGCCGCTGAAGCTGGAAAACTGAAATTGGCCGGGGCGC
The DNA here is from genome assembly GCA_030620975.1 of Dehalococcoidia bacterium. Lineage (GTDB taxonomy): Bacteria > Chloroflexota > Dehalococcoidia > GIF9 > JAUXIO01 > JAUXIO01. The sequence continues at coordinate 18,466 of JAUXIO010000003.1, forward strand.
CAAACTGAGATGTATCTAATGCCATGTCAAGCAAAGTTTGGGCATTGACACAGCCAGTAGCTACCGAAAAGCCAATCCTGCCCTGCTTAATAATTCGCAAAGCGATGCTGACATGCTGTTTATTCTGAATTTGTTTCAGATGATTAGCTTCAAAATGAACAAGCGTTCTTTCTGAAGAGACCCGGAAAACTTCAGCTTCATCAGCTAACTCTCTAGCTTTAACTAAAAGTTGCTCCACTACCTGCCTCCCACGAGACAGCGGCGAATCCTAATATGTGGGCTGCCGTTAGACACGGGTAATGGCACCTGTTCCCCCTTACCACAACCACCTCCCTGATTCATGTGCAAGTCATCGCCAATGGCGTCTATATTGTCAAGAGTAACAAAAACGTTACCGCTAAGCACCGTTGGGCGTAATAACTCAGCCAATCTTCCCTTGCGAATCATGTAAGCCTCGCCCGCAGAAAAGGTAAACATTTCCAGGCAGGTCATGCCTCCATACCAATCCTTAACGTAAACCCCCTCTCTTATCCCACTGAGCATTTCCTCAAAGGAGACCGAACCAGGTTCAATATAGGTATTAGTCATCCGCACTATAGGCGGGAAAAGATAGTTTAGAGCTCGGGCATTACCTGTAGGTTTTTCTCCCATTTTAGCCGCCGTCTCTCGAGAGTGAAGCCTTCCCTCCAGAATACCCTCCCGAATGAGATAAGTTTTGGTTGCAGGCACGCCTTCATCATCATATTTATAGCTGCCCCGCAACCCGGGTACAGCAGCGCCATCAACGATATTGAGATGTTTACCACCAAATCTTTTGCCTAAAACCATGACTTCGAGTAGTTGCCGATTCTCATAAACGAAATCTGACTCAGATAGATGTCCAAAGGCCTCATGGGCAAAAACCCCAGCCAAAACCGGGTCCAAAATAACTGTATATTCCCCCGCTTTCACCTGCGCCGCAGAAAGGAGGTCAACTGCCCGCCGTGCCATCTCCCCCACCTGGTCATGCAAACCCTCTATGTCCGCAAAGTTGCCGCTGCTGCCCAGACTCAAACTGGCCTGCTGAACCTCACCGTTCCCCCGAGCTACAGCTAATAACCGCAGGCTGATGCCTGCTTTGCCCTGTTCTATGTAGGTGCCCTCGGAATTGACAAAAATGACCCTTCGATTACTGTCACGGTAATTAATGTTCGAAGTCTGGACCTTCGGAGTACTTAAAATAATATCGTTATACTCACCAAGAAGTTGCTTCTTTACAGTTAGTGATACAGTTGCCGCATCCTTCTCTGCCTCCACGTTTACCGTATCCACCACAGGTTCTACAGAGGCTAATTTGCTGACTTCCCCGCCCACGAGCCTTGCCTGTTTTACCGCCAGCTCCACCTTATCCCATAGTCCATTAAGCTCATTAAAGCTAACAAAGCCCCAACCACCGTTGACTAGGGCCCGAATATTGCCGCCTTTACTAAAGCTTCTCTCCATCTCATCCAGTCTCTTCCCCCGATAGATAATGCAAGTAGACTGGCCCTGCTCCAGGCGAACCTCAACATAATCAGCGTTATGCCCCTTTAAGGCCTCAATGAGCTGCTGACGCATAAATCTCCCATCGTAAATTGAGTATAAGCCAAAATGACGGCAACAAGCTTGCCACTTTATAAGCTTCTAAGCGACTTTATTATAATACCACCCGAAGAAGCTCTCGTCTAACCTTGCCCTATGATCAGCTCACCTCCAGATATTTGGTAGCATAATCCAAAGCTTCTGCCACTACAAACAGAGAGCCAGTGACGCAAATGAGGTCAGCCTTCTCCGCCATCGCCACAGTCTGAGATAACGCATCAAAAACATTTTCAACAACTTTCACCTCAACACCGCACTTGGTAAACTCTGCAGCTATCACCGAGGGAGAAGCTGCTCTGGGATGAGAAGAACGTGTAACGATAACCTGAGAGGAAAAAGGTGCCACCTCCTTTACCATGCCCGCTATGTCCTTATCACAAGATGCTCCGAAGATAAGAAGGCATCGAGTATAATCAAAATATTCCTTAATAGCTTGCTTCAGCCTCGCTACCGCATGAGCATTATGCGCCCCATCCACCACCACCATCGGTTGACGACTCAAAACCTGAAGTCGACCGGGCCAGCTCACTCGGGCAAGACCTCGACTAATATCCCCTGTTGCCACCTTAACCCCCGAGGAAGCTAGAATTTCCAGAGTGGTGACCGCGGTCACCGCATTTTCCAACTGATGGTCACCAAGGAGGGGGATGGTAAGTTTATAATTGCCCAACTTTCCGCCGACTATAAAGGATTGCTGATAAAGGTCAGCACTCACCTTATGCCAAGTAACTTCCTCAGCCACTTGAAGCAGCTTTGCCCCTTGTCTGTGACAAGCTTCGCTAATTACTTTGCTGACCTCTGGAAATTGCGGAGCGCTGACTACGATGCAACCAGGTTTAATGATACCCACCTTTTCAGCAGCTATCCCAGCTAAGGTATCACCTAGAACCTGCGTATGGTCCAAGCTGATAGAGGTAATGATGCAGACCTCGGGCCTAGCTACATTAGTGGCATCAAGCCTTCCCCCCAAACCCACTTCCAGCACCTGAAAATCCGCCCGCTTCTTTCTGAAATAAGCAAAGGCCAGAGCGGTCAATACTTCAAAAGTAGTCAGCCGCCCATAAGAAGCCTTGTAATTTATTGCCTCAATCTCAGGCTGAAGCTCACTTACCAGATTGGCGAACTCTTCTTCAGAAATTAAGTCTCCGTTAACCTTAATGCGCTCCCTCAAGGTATGAAGATGTGGAGATGTGAACAAGCCAGTTTTGTAACCTGAGGTGCTTAATACCTCAGCGACCATGGCAGCGGTGCTTCCCTTCCCATTGGTGCCGGCAACGTGAATTGTTTTTGCCACCAAGTAAGGGTTCCCCAACCTCCGTAAAAGGGCTTCCACACGCCTTAAGTCGTAATTGGCTGAAGTATAATGACTTCCCGGTATCTTCTCATAATCGGTGAAGTTTAAAATATAATCTTCAGCCTGTCGGTAGTTCACTTCCTCATCCTCAAGCCTTCACATTATACTACTTATGCTGGCCGGCAAATTCAAGCAGCTTTAACTTTGGTGCTTCGTCTGATATCATCAGCTATTAGAGAAGGGAATAGAAAATGGCAGTGAGATTCATTGATAAACTGCTTGGAACCACTCGACAGAATAATAGCTTGCTCTGCATTGGACTAGATCCCGACCTAGACCTCCTGCCCAAAGTAAAGGCTCTGGACTTTAACAAGGCGATCATTGATGCTACCGTTGATTTGGTATGTGCTTATAAGCCCAATCTTGCCTTCTACCAAGTGTTGAGCAGTAAAGGTATCAGTCTCCTAGAGAGCACCATCAAATATATACCAGAAGGCATACCAATAATCTGCGACGCAAAATATGGTGACATAGGTAACACGGCTAAAGTCTATGCCGAAGCCATTTTCTCCACTCTTGGCTTCGATGCGGTGACGATTAATCCCTACCTTGGTTTAGACTCAATAGAGCCCTTCATCAATTACAGAGATAGAGGAGTGTTTGTTCTTTGTCGAACATCAAACCCCGGAGCCGCAGATTTTCAGAGCCTTTCTTGTGCTACCAACTTAGCCTTATATGAAGTAGTAGCCCAAAAAGCCAAGGAATGGAACATTTACGGCAATATTGGTCTAGTAGTTGGGGCTACTTACCCTGAAGAGTTAAGGCAAATCCGCCAGCTTTGTCCCGAAATGCCCCTGCTAATTCCCGGAATTGGTGCCCAGGGTGGAGACTTAACTTTGGCGGTTAGCTACGGTGTAGATGCTCAAGGGGAAAAGGCAATCATCAACGTTTCAAGACAAGTCCTTTACGCCTCTCAAAAAGAGGATTTTGCCGAAGCGGCTCGACACCAAGCTAAGCAACTGCGAGACCAGATTAACTCCTGCCTAGCTTCTCGCTCAGAGGTAAAATAATATGGACATAAAGTTAGGCGATGTGGTTCGCTTGCGTAAGAAGCACCCTTGTGGTAGCTACGAGTGGCAAGTAGTGAGATTGGGTGCCGATATTAGCATAAAATGCCTCAGGTGTCAAAGGCAAGTCCTATTGGAAAGAAGCGTTTTTGAGCGCCGAGTTAAAGCTGTGACCCCCAGAATCAAGTAATGGTTCGCTATATTTTGCACGTCGATTTAGACGCCTTCTTTGTCTCCGTGGAACAAGCGCTTAACCCGGAGCTTAAAGGTAAACCAATGGTGGTGGGTGGACATCCCAACCGCCGCGGCGTAGTGGCTTCGGCCTCCTACGAAGCTCGCACCTTTGGCGTCCAAGCCGGTATGCCTTTAACTGCTGCCCGTCGTCTCTGCCCACAAGCCATTTTCCTACAGGGTAATCCATCCCGATATCGTGATGCCTCGGTCAAATTCATGGACATCTTAGCTGACTTCTCTCCCTCCCTAGAGCCCGTGGGAATAGACGAGGCGTACCTTGATGCTACTGGCTGTGAGCCGATTTGTGGCACCCCACAGCAGTTGGCACTGAAAATTAAGGAACGCATCAAAAATGAAATTAACCTTACTGCTTCAGTGGGTATCGCCAGTTGCAAGGTGGTGGCCAAAATTGCCTCCGACCTGTGCAAGCCAGACGGCTTGCTCCAGGTAACCACAGGGCAAGAGGCCATTTTTTTAGCTCCTCTCCCCATAGCCAAGCTGCCCGGAGTAGGTAGAAAAACGGAGCAAGCATTGAAAGAGATGGGTATAACTACCATTGGCAACTTGGCAACTCTCCCCTTAAAGGTAGCCAAGAGGTACTTTGGCGCCGCCGGAATAACAATTCACAATTACGCCAATGGCATAGATAATCGTAAAGTACAGGCGCCAGGTGAGGCTAAATCCATCAGTCGAGAAATTACCTTCGCCCAGGATACCGTGGACGCTCACTTTCTTAAAGCCGTTCTCCATTACTTATGTGAGCGAGTTGGCAGTGAGCTACGCCATCAAGGCAGACAAACCAAGTGCTTAACCCTAAAATTAAGATACGCCGATTTTGAAACAACTACTCGCCGGCTCAGCCTAAGAGAAGCTGCCGATGCCGACCAAATTATCTTTGCTATGGTACTCCAATTGCTCGATAAAGCTCTGGCTCAAAAACAGAACTTGGTACGCCTCATTGGCATTGAAGTATCAAATCTAAGCACAGAAGGGAAGCAGCTCCACATGTTTGATCTGGCGAGGCAAAGGTTGGAATACTTAAATAAAGCCATTGACCGCATTCGTCGAAGGTATGGCTTTGCCTCCATACAGAGCGGTTGGACGCTGCCTCTCAAAGAACTTTTGCTTCAGACTAAGCCAGAGCCCCGACCGCTCAAATAGACTTGTTTTTGTCTAAGCTGAAAGCTATAATTCAGCTTAATTTTCGCAAAATAAAGTTGGGGGAGGAGAACAACTGATGCCCGCTTATGCTTTTTTCAAGAAGCAATTCATGCCTCTTTCTGAAGCCAAAATTAGCATTCTGACCCACGCTTTTCATTACGGCACCGCCTGCTTCGATGGCATCCGCGGCAACTGGAACGGTGAGCAACAGCAGCTCTATCTCTTTAGGATTAACGACCATTATGAGCGCTTGCTCAATGGCTGCCGCTTGTTAAAAATCAAGCTTCCTTACTCGGTCGCTGAGCTTTCCCAGATAACGATTCAACTAATAGAAAAGAGCGGTTACCGCGAAGATGTTTACATTCGCCCCTTAGCCTATAAGAGTTCCGAGGCGATAGGAGTTCGCCTACACGACCTAGAGGACGATTTTCTCGCTATTGCCACTACTCTGCCCCCTTACCTTGATACCGAAAAGGGCACCCGCTGTGGCACTTCCTCATGGCGGCGCATTGATGACACAATGATTCCAGCCCGGGGAAAGATTACCGGCACCTATGTAAACAGCGCTTTGGCTAAAACTGAGGCCTGGGAAAACGGCTTTGATGAGGCAATACTGCTGACCCACGATGGGCACGTTTCCGAAGGTAGCGGTGAGAATATCTTCCTGGTTCTGGGAGGAAAGCTGGTCACGCCGCCAACATCTGACAATATCCTTATGGGCATTACTAGAGATACAGTTATGAAAATAGCCAAGAAGGAGCTGGGCATAGACACTGAGCAAAGGTCCATTGACCGCAGTGAACTCTATATTGCTGAAGAATGTTTCTTAACCGGTACCGCCGCCCACATTAGCCAGGTCATTGAAATCGACCATCGCCCTGTAGGTAACGGGAAAACTGGCAAAATAACCGCGGAGTTACAAAAAATCTATTTTGAAATAATACAGGGTAAGAACCCGAAGCACATCCATTGGTGCACTCCAGTTTATGTTAAACAGGTAGCAACACAGCATAGTCAGAGCCAACAATGAGTGAGGTTATTAACTCAGCTACGGTTATCGCCATTGCCTATCTGCTCGGCTCCATACCTTCAGCTTATATCATTGGGTGGCTGGCTAAAGGAATAGACATTCGGAAGGTGGGCGATGGCAGAATAGGGGCTTCAGCCACTTTCCACAATATAGGCATCCTTTGGGGCATTCTAGTTGGCTTTACCGACTTTAGTAAAGGTGCGGTGGCCATTCTTATCGCCAAGAGTATGACAGTCCCTGAGCCCATCGTCCTCTTGGCGGGATTAATAGCCATAATAGGACACGACTGGTCAATATTCCTGCACTTTAAAGGTGGCAAGGGGGCCGCTACTACCGGGGGAGTGCTCTCCGCTTTAATGCTCCGAGAGTTACTTATAGCTCTTTCCTTAGTAGGCGTGCTATTCTATTTCACCCGACGAAGTACCCTTGCCACTGCCATCACTCTCAGCTCGCTTCCCCTTCTGCTTTTTGCATTGCCTTTCACCGAAGCATCAGGTTTATTGGTATTCTATGCTCCCATGCTTGGCATCCCCATGTTTATCAAGCACCTCTCCATGCCTAAGCCAACTGAAACCGAGATAAGGGAATCATGGTAGAACATCCATATAACCTTAAGAGCTAAAAGAGGTCTTAACTGGGACATCAGGCCATGATCAAGAAATATTTCCCACATTCAACGCTTTAACCAAATAAAGAAGGCGACAGCTGGCTTCCAGGGCAGTGGTATATTCAAAGGCTTCTTCCAGCAATTGCCCAGCGGCAAAACTTCCGTGGCCTCGCACCAAAACAACCTTATATCCTTTCAGTGCTTCAGCTATTTCCTCGGCAAGTTCTCCGGGCTTTATCCCCCCACCCCCAGCTAAAATTGGCACCTTGGACAATAGAAGACGACCTTCGACATCGCGGGGAACAATCTCCTCTTCCATGAAGGACAAGGCAACAGCATGGGGTGGGTGAGCGTGAACCACAGCTAACGCCGGGGTTTGCCTATAGATCGAGCGATGGACTCTTAACTCCGTTGAGGCTAAAGGCGTCGCCCGGTCATTCTTGTTAATCCCAGTTTCTACTAGATCCTGCTCCCGCAAACAGCCCAACATACTATTACGATGGGTAATAAACAGCCGCTCTCCAAGTTTAATGCTGAGATTGCCGCTATGAGAGGAGACAAGCCCCTGAGCAAACAGGTCTCGCCCCACAGTTTGGAATTGGGACAGAATCATCGCTTTCTCTGCAAATCTCCTCTATGCTTTGGCTAGCTTCTCACCAACGCCCAGAATGATTACGCCGTATTAATCTTGAACCTCAGGCTTACCCGTTTCAATGCCCCCCGAAGGCAAGGCCACATTGAGTTTCTTCATTAAACGAGACTTAAGCCGAGCTGCTTTATTACTGTGAATTACTCCTTTCCCAGCCGCTTTGTCTATAGCACCTATGGCCTTTGCCACAGCCAATTGTGCTGACTCCAACTCACCCGCGGCAATAAGCTGTTTACATTTGGTTCTATAAGTTTTAACAGCGCTACGGACTGATTTATTACGGAGTTGCTTTCTTTGCGCCGAACGTGCTACCTTTTTGACTGATTTAGTAACTGGCAATTCTACCTCCTGCTTACTTATGATTTAGAGCCAAAACAAGCTTTATCTTCACCCCGCCTTGACGCGCTTATAACACCTTGAACAGCATAGAGCTTGGATAATAGCTGAGTTAACTGAGCCACTCCCTTGATCTCCAAAGTAACAAATACAGACATAGTGTAGTCATCATGCTCTGTAGTACTGATACTATCTATGTTTATTTTTTCCCCAGCAATAACGGCGCTAATATCTCTGATTAAGCCCACCCTGTCCCAGGCATCAACTTGGATATCAACTGGGTACACTTGTTTGAAATGTCCCCAGCTCACCTCAATTAACCGTTCCTTTTCCGCTTTACCAACGATATTGGGACAGTCCTTACGATGTACGGTGATGCCATGGCTTCGAGTAATATAACCAATAATCTCATCATCGGGCAACGGGTGACAGCAGCTAGCTAGTTGAGTAAGTAAATTACCCACCCCAAGCACCTCAACTCCCAAAACAGCAGTCTTTCTTGATGGTGTAATTTCTGCCGGTGCTTGAAGTTGCTCTGAATCGGCAGCTAGTTTTAGTACCACCTGACGTGGGGTGATGCCACCACAGCCAAGGCTGGCGAAAAAGTCATCCAGGCTCTCATAGTTAAATGGACGCATTGCCTCCTCAGGATTAGCCAAACCAATGCCCAGCCGCTTAAGTTCCTTTTCAAGAAGCTGCTTGCCGCGCTCTATATTTACAGCTCGCTCTTGCTTTCTAAACCACTGCCGAATCTTCTCCCTAGCGTGAGAAGTCTTAATACAACCAAGGTCAGGATTGAGCCAATCAAGGCTGGGGGCTCTAGCTCCCTTACTAGCTTTAATCTCTACTATGTCACCATTTTTAAGCTCATAACTTAACGGCACCAACCGACCATTCACTTTGGCCCCAATGCAGCGATAGCCCAGCTCGGTATGAATTCGGAAGGCGAAATCCAGCGGAGTAGCACCTTTAGGCAAACCCTTAATTTCACCTTTAGGTGTATAAACAAAGACTTGGTCAATAAAGATATCAGTTTTAACTGACTCGAGAAACTGCTCGCTACTTAATTGCGCCTGCCATTGAATAAGCTGGCGTAGCCAAGCAATCTTGTCCGCAAAATATTTGTCATCCGCTCGCCCCTCCTTATAACGCCAGTGAGCGGCCACCCCGTACTCAGCAACTCGGTGCATATCGTAAGTTCGAATTTGTACCTCCAGAGGTGCTACCCCGCGGCACATTACAGTAGTATGCAAAGATCGATAGCCATTGTCCTTAGAGTTGGCAATAAAATCGTTAAACTCTTCAGGGAAAGGATGCCATAAGCCATGGATAGTGCCCAAGGCATTGTAGCAATCTGAAACTGTATTCACTAAAACGCGAAGAGCAAACAGGTCGTGAATATCATTAAAATCCTTACCTTGGACAGTATACTTCTCCATCTTCCCATAGATGCTGTAAATGTGTTTTGGCCTACCTGAAACCTCTGCCCTTATACCAGCTTTATCTAGCTCTTGCTTTATGATATTAATAGCTTCGGTTATGAAACTCTCCCGCTGCGTCCGACGAGTAGCTACCAAGTGAGCGACCCGATGATACTGCCGCGGCTCCAAATAGCGGAAGGCCAAATCTTCTAACTGCCACTTCGCCTTCCACATGCCTAAACGGTGCGCCAGAGGAGCATATATTTCTAGAGTCTCCTTGGCGATGGCTCGCCGCTTTCTCGGCGATAAAGCGCCCAAAGTACGCATATTATGTAGTCTATCCGCCAGCTTAATAAAGACCACCCTTATATCCTCCGCCATAGCTATGAGCATTCTTCGAAGGTTCTCAGCCTGAGGTTCCCAACTAGCCAAGCGCTCTTTAGTGGCCTTTGCCTCGCCTTCACTCTGCCATGAGACCTTACCCAGCTTAGTAACTCCAGCAACCAACTTAGCTACTTCAGACCCCAAACCAGCTTCAATCTCATCTAAGGATATGTCGCAATCTTCAGGGACATCGTGGAGCAAAGCAGCGGCTAAAGTGCTGGCGTCAAGCTGAAGGTCAACTAACATCATGGCTGTTTGTAATGGGTGCTCCAAATAAGGTTCGCCCGATTTCCGTACCTGTCCCTCGTGCGCCCTCAAAGCAAACTCATAAGCCGCCTCTACCAAGGCTAGCTTATCTGCGGGCAAATACTCTTTAGCTTTTTGCAAAAGTGAAGTAACATCCACCAGTGAACCTATGATAACCCAACTGGGAAGGCTGATGCAAACAACTTTACAAAATCTCCCCGCATACTGTATCCTAGCTGGTGGAGATGCCTCTATATAAATTGCCCCGGGGTACATTAGATATCTTACCCGCAGAGCAAGTCTACTGGGAATATGTAAAGCACAAGGCAATTGCCTTGTGCCAACTTTACGGATACCAGCGTCTTGATACCCCGGCATTCGAAGATTTTAACCTTTTTGCTCGCAGCATGGGGGAGGGAACAGACATTGTTGATAAGGAAATGTACACTCTTGAAGATAAGAGTGGTAAAAAGATGAGTTTAAGACCCGAGGGAACGGCGCCAATTTGCCGGGCATATCTAGAGCACGGGTTATATAACTTGCCTCAGCCGGTAAGGCTCTACTATTTTGCTACCGTCTTTAGATATGAGCGCCCTCAAGCTGGACGCTACCGACAACACTATCAATTTGGCTTTGAGGCAATTGGTGACGCCGACCCTGCCCTTGATGCTGAAATCATTAGTATGACATGGCATTTCTGCCTTTCTTTAGGCCTTAAAGGGCTTTGCCTCCAGCTTAACAGCATCGGATGTAAGGTCTGCCGACCTCACTATCTGGAGAATTTAAAGCGCCATTACTCTGCTTGTCTGACTCAGCTCTGCCCCGACTGCAAAGCCAGATTAATCAGAAATCCCCTGCGCTTACTTGACTGCAAAAAGAAATCCTGCCAGGAAGCCATTGAGACGGCACCAAAAAGCATTAACTACCTCTGTCAGGAATGTAAGGCACATTTCGAAAGCATTCAGAGATATTTGGAGCTTCTGGGAATTCCCTTCAAGGTAAGTCACAGGCTGGTCAGGGGCTTAGATTATTACACTAGAACCGTCTTTGAGATTCAATCCCCGGGGGAGGGAATACAAAATGCTCTGGGTGGTGGCGGACGCTACGATGAGCTCATTGAGGAGCTGGGAGGGAAATCTACCGCAGCGGTTGGTTTTGCCGCCGGTATGGAACGAATTATTCTTAACCTGAAAAGGCAAAATGTGTCCATTCCAGCTCTACCCAGACCCAGTATTTTTATTGCTTATTTGGGAGATGAAGCCAAGGCTGAAGCGATAAAGCTTGCCTTCAAGCTTCGCCAGGCTGGAATTGCCGCAATAACAGCTATGGGCGGCAGAAGCTTAAAGGCACAATTAAGACAAGCTAACACCTTCGGCACCAGCTACAGCGTGATTATTGGTGAAGATGAAGTGAAAAGCCAGACCGTAGCATTGAGGAATATGACAACTAAAGAACAGAAGACCATCCCCTCAACAAAGCTTGAAGAACTATTCAGAAGAGATTAAATTCTTTCCTTTCCGCGCAGAATATGATATAATTATTTAATGTTAGCTTCTTCCTGTAAATTACTCCGTTTGCCTTTTACTTAATCTACCCCTTTTGAACTTCACTCTCAGCAGTACCCCAGTTAACTAATGAAAATAATCAGCAGTTATGACGCAAGACACCACACTTAATAAACTCAATAGTGAATATAACGCACAAGACATTCACGTTTTAGAGGGGTTAGAACCAGTACGCCTTCGCCCGGGCATGTACATTGGTAGCACTGACCAACTTGGGTTACATCATCTGGTCTATGAGTTAGTATATAACAGCGTAGACGAGGCGATGGGTGGCTACTGTGACCGAACTGAGGTAATAATTCACAAGGACAGCTCTGTCACCGTCAGCGACAACGGACGGGGTATTCCCGTAGATATTCACCCGGTAACAAATACTTCAGCCCTGGAAATAGTTATGACTCGCCTCCACGCCGGGGCAAAATTCGGCGGCCTCATCTATAGAGTATCTAGCGGCTTGCACGGCGTTGGCGCCTCAGTGGTAAACGCGCTCTCTTCCCGGCTTAGAGTTGAAGTTGGGCGCCAGGGCAAACTTTATTGTCAAGAATACCACAAAGGCGTTCCCACTAAACACGTAGAAATTATCGGTGAGGCTGAGGGTACGGGAACCTCAACCACATTCCTTGCCGATAAAGAAATTTTCGGCACGCTTGATTACAACTTTGACATAATTTGTCAACGCCTCAGAGAGCTGGCTTATCTAAACAAGAAGCTGGAAATAAGCTTCAGGGATGAAAGAGACAACCGCGAGACAGCTTTTTACTTTGAAGGCGGCGTAGCCAGTTTTGTCCATCGCCTCAATAAAAATAGAACAGTCCTTCATCCCCAGCCAATCTACCTCACAAAGACCACTGACAGCACCGTAATTGAGTTGGCCATGCAATATAACGATGGCTTTGCCGAAACCACCCTTAGTTTTGCAAACTGTGTCAACACCACAGATGGCGGTAGCCATCTCACCGGATTCCGTTCAGCCTTAACCCGGGTGCTCAATGACTATGCACGGAAAAATAAACTACTTAAGGATAATGAACCCAACTTCGTGGGAGAAGATGTCCGAGATGGATTAACCGCTATTATTAGCGTAAAGCTTCCCGAGCCTCAGTTTGAGGGACAGACCAAAGCAAAGTTGGGCAATCCCGAGGTGAAAGGCCAAGTTGAAGCCGCAGTAGGGGACGGCTTATCCTACCACCTCGAGCAGCATCCCGTGGCGGCAAAGACGATTATAGGAAAGTGCCTTATCGTTGCCAAGGCCAGAGAGGCAGCACATAAAGCTCGCGACCTCATTCTTAAAAAAAGCGCTTTTGAAGCAGCAACGCTACCTGGCAAGTTAGCTAATTGCTCGGAGAAAGATCCGTCCCTCTGCGAGCTTTATCTAGTTGAAGGCGATTCCGCTGGGGGCTCAGCAAAGCAAGGGCGAGACCGCAACTTCCAGGCGATACTCCCGCTGCGCGGCAAGATCCTCAATGTAGAGAAGGCAACTAAAGATAGAATCTTTCAGCATGAGGAAATCCGGGCTATTGCCACCGCGCTAAGAGCGGGCATTGATGATCAGCTTGACCCTTCCAAACTGCGCTATCACCGAATAATTATCATGACCGACGCCGATGTTGATGGCTCTCACATCCGCACCCTTCTGCTCACTTTCTTTTACCGCCACCTGCTGAGCTTAATCAGCCAAGGCTACCTCTTTATCGCCCAACCACCTCTTTATCGCATTCAGACTGGCAAACGGCAATACTGGCTTTACTCTGAAACGGAAAAGGAGGTGAAGCTTAGAGAATTAAAGGGCAGCAAGCTAGAAATTCAACGTTATAAAGGGCTGGGAGAGATGAGCCCGACGCAGCTCTGGGAAACAACTATGAACCCCGCTACCAGAACCTTACTCAAGGTGACAGTAGAAGATGCTATGGCAGCTGACCGCGTCTTCCACATATTAATGGGGAGTGAAGTCGCGCCGCGTAAAGCCTTTATTCAAGCCCACGCCAGAAGCGTCAGAAACTTAGATATTTAAGCTAGCCTCTAATTGCAGTATAACCCCTCCTCCATTATATATCTTTCCACATTGTCGGGCACCAAGTAGCGAATGGACAGCCCCTCAATAACGTGCCTTCGAATCTCTGAAGAACGTATGTCAATTAGTGGCGTATCAAGTAAAATGGTGCTTTTAGTTATGCCGGGGATAGTTGCTTCTAAAGATTCCAGATTGGGCTGGACGCAGCCCAATCTGGGAATAGCTACTAATTGGCACATTTCAATCAATCTATGCGGTTCTTTCCACGAAGGAAGCTCAGCAAGGCTATCGTAGCCGAGAATAAAGAAGAGCTTGGTTCCATTGCCTAGCTGCTGCCGTAGAATAGATACCGTGTCCACTGAGTAAGAGAAACCAGCACGCTCTATTTCAACATTAGAAAGCTTAAAATGTGGATTGTCAGTAATAGCTAAGCGCACCATCTCTACACGGTGATTTGCTGGAGTAATAGGCTTGTTTACCTTAAGCCAAGGTTGCCCCGCAGGTATAAATAAGATCTCATTAAGTCTCAGCTTCAACCTAGCTTCTTGAGCTATGATAAGATGCCCTAGGTGAATGGGGTCGAAGGTGCCGCCGAGGATGCCTACATTCATTTCCACTCGTTATTATGCATTACTTATATATTCTATTTAATTAATCTAATATGTATATTATAACTAAAAGTAATACTAATGTGGTGGATTTAATAAAGCAACTCAATTAAAGTAAACGTGGAAAGGGTGGTAATACCTCGTATGGTCGCTGATTGAGGAAGTGGAGAGATTGTTCACAGTTTTTGGGATCTTTTCCCAGATTTCATTTTATTGTGTGAGGGTTCTGCGGTATGAAGTTGTTGTTGAATCTTTGACACTTGCTCTTGAAGGTGGGCATCGGTATTGATTTGCTTAGCTATCTTTTCGTAGCTGTGCAGTACAGTTGAATGGTCTCTACTGCCCAGTTGTTTGCCAATCTGGCTTAAAGTATATTGACTTTCCTCGCGCATAAGGTATATGGCGATCTGGCGAGCATGAGTGGTTCTTCTATCCCTTTTTCTCCCGCTTATTTCCCCTGTGGGAATGCCAAAGTAGTTAGCTACTGTCTGCATAATAAAATCGGGGCTGGTTGTTTTTTTGTAGTCATCTGGAACAAGTACCTCTGCCAGAACTTTGGCAGCCATTTCATGGTCTAGGCTAGCCCCGGTTAATTTGGCATAAGCAACTAACTGCGTTAAACCACCCTCAAGTTCGCGGACGTTGCGCTTGAGTTCCCTGGCTAACAATCGTAATACCTCGTCGGGGATCTTTAGCTTGTGCTGCTTGGCTTTGGCCTGCAAGATGGCAAGGCGCGTCTCCAGGTCGGGAGGTTCAATATTGACAATGAGCCCCGACTGAAAACGTGAGCGCAGTCTATCACCAAGTGACAATATGACCTGGGGGGGGCGGTCACTAGTCATCACAATTTGGCGGCTGGCATTGTATAAAGCATTAAAAGTGTGAAACACGCATTCCTGAGTCTGCTCTTTACCGTCAATGAAGTGAATGTCATCGAGCAATAACAACTGAGCGTCCCTAAACCTGTTTCGGAACTCCTCGGTTTTGCTTTCCCTGATGGCGAGTATGAACTCATTAGTAAATTGCTCAGCACTAATGCAGATGACTTGAAATCCATTGGCTATAGCGGCGTGTCCGATGGCGTGTAATAAATGCGTTTTCCCCACGCCGGTGCCGCCGTAAATGAAGAGGGGATTGTAGATATGTCCTGGTGTTTCAGCTACGCCTTTAGCTGCGGCATGAATTAGGCGGTTGCTACGCCCTACAACGAAGTTATCAAAGGTGTACCTTGGATTGAGCCTCGTTTTCTTAATTTTGGAACTTATGCCACCATCAGTTTGCCAATTGCAAACCAAGCCGCCTGACTCATTCTGTTCAGGGCCGTGCACAACAAATTGGATATCAACATCGCCACCAATAATGCCAGCTAGTGTTTTTGCCACCAGGGAGCGAAGGCGAGCGTTTAGCCACTCAGCAACAAAAATATTGGGGGCGCTGATTACGAAGGTGCCATTTTGGTAACTTATCCCTGTGGTTTCCTTAAGCCAAGTGTTATAATTTGGCTTACTAATTTTGATTTGGAGCTCTCCCAGTGCTGCTTCCCATATTTCATTAGCTGACCTCAATTCGGGCTTCCTCCACAAGATTAATTATCGCTAGCACTAGGCGTAAAGAATAATTGAACAGGTGCATGTTACCTGAGGAAAAACTGGGGAAAACGAGAGGGTACAACTGATTAAGCTAACTCTAAGCCCGCGCTTTTTCAAGGGGGTTTTTGACATAACAAAAAAATTATTCAAAAATACCTCTGACATGGCGACACCGGTTATTTTTATGGGCACCCCAGAATTTGCTGTACCCATCATGGAGTTTTTACTTCGGGCTCAGTATCAGATAGTTGCCGTATATACTCAGCCTGACAGGCGGGTTGGCAGAGGGCAACAAATTGCCTTCTGTGCGGGGAAAAGGCTAGCTCTAGCTCGCGGGTTGCCGGTAATCCAGCCAGAGAATATGAGACAGCCGAAAATACTGGAGCAATTGGCAGGTTTTGACCCTAAGTTGATTGTAGTCGCCGCCTTTGGACATATTTTAACCCCTGAGATATTAACCCTGCCAAAGTTTGGTTGCCTTAATGTTCACCCCTCTTTGCTGCCTCGACATCGGGGCCCCTCACCCGTAGCTGCTGCTATTCTCCACGGCGATGAAGTAACCGGTGTCACTATCATGCTAATGGATACCGGCTTGGATACCGGTCCGATTCTAGCTCAACGGGAAGTGCCTATCTCCGTTGAGGATACTACCGGGTCGCTTACTGTTAAGCTGGCTCGGGTTGGTGCTGATTTATTAATGGAGACCTTGCCGCCGTGGCTTCAAGGTAAGATTAAGCCACAACACCAAGAGGAGAGCCAGGCCACCTACTCTAAAATTATAAATAAGCAAGATGGGGAAATAGACTGGCATCTCTCGGCATCGGAACTCTGGTGCCGAATACGAGCTTTTAACCCTTGGCCAGGGTGTTATACTTGGTGGCAGGGTAAGCGACTTAAGATCACAAAAGCCATGCCTTTAACTGGCTCAGGCGATGGCGAGGAGGGTAGAGTAATAACCTTGCCCTCACCGAGTCCGCTGACTGTTGGAGCTAATACTGGAGGTGGGGTTCTTGGCCTTCAGCGGCTTCAGTTGGAAGGTAAACGAGAAATGTCGGTAGATGAGTTTGTGCGAGGGCATACGGGCTTTATCGGCGGTTTGCTGACTTGAATTTGCATCTCGTTTTGCTTAAAATTGTGCAACATAGTATCTAGCTGGTCCCGCTCTAAAATAAAAAGATATTCGCAACACGAGGGGTAGGCTTAGGGGGAGTAGAGGATGTTTATATTTGACCCAATGTGGTTCTTGTTCATGATACCGCCGTTCATATTCATGATGTATGCCCAGTCTAGAGTAAATTCTGCTTTCAAGAAGTACTCTAAGGTGGCTAACATGCGGAGAATAACTGGAGCACAGGCGGCGGAAACCTTACTTCGCAGTAATGGTTTGAGCCACGTTAAAGTTGAGGGGATAAGAGGGCGTTTGGGTGACCATTATGATCCCAGACATAAGGTGCTGCGACTTTCCCCTGATGTTTATTCTAAGCCCTCGGTAGCTGCTCTGGGCATTGTTGCCCATGAAGTTGGACATGCGGTGCAAGACAAGGTTGGTTATTCCTTTATGAGGCTGCGAAGCTCCTTGGTACCGGCGGCTAACCTGGGTAGTCAGCTAGGTTTTATCTCTGTGATTCTGGGCGTTATCCTTGCTTGGTTGGGGATGGAGTTTGGCTTAACCGTTGCCTGGGCGGGCATTTTTCTCTTCGCGCTCGTGGTGCTGTTTTCTTTAGTTACCCTCCCCGTGGAATTTGATGCCAGTAATCGGGCGCGGCAGATGCTGCGTAATACCGGCTTGGTTTCTGTTCAAGAGTATAATGCTGCCAGCGCCGTTCTATCAGCTGCTGCCCTAACTTATGTAGCCTCTTTCCTCCAAGTAGTGGCGCAACTTTTCTACTTCATATTGCTCGTCTCCGGTATGGGACGGCGGTAACTTCATTAGTTTACTTTAATAGTAGTTGTTATTCCCCTGCGCGCTGTATAATTTGAATATATTGCTGTGAGGTTTTGATAATTTGCCCTTCTTTAAAAATCCGGGTAGCTTTGGCACGCTGAAGAACATCATCGCTAGGTTGCGTAGCCCCCGAGGCTGTCCTTGGGACAGGCGGCAAACTCATGCCTCGCTTAGAGCCGGCTTGCTTGAGGAGTGCTACGAGGTTTTGCAAGCTTTGGACCAGGAGAACTCAGAAAAGCTTTGCGAGGAGCTTGGCGACCTGTTAATGCAGATCGTGCTTCACGCCCAAATAGCTAGTGAAGCTGGTAAATTCAATGTTGCAGATGTGCTCAGGGGCATCAATACTAAATTAATTCACCGCCATCCCCATGTCTTTGGCGAGCTTAAATTAAGAAATGCCCAGGAGGTAGTGCTCAACTGGGAGTCCTTGAAGAGAGAGGAGCGGCGAGAAGGGGAATCTCTCTTGGCTGGCGTTCCTGGGGAGATGCCAGCTTTGGCTTACAGCCAGGCTGTTCAGCGGCGGGTAGCAACAGCTGGCTTTGATTGGGAAGAAGTTGATGGAGTTATAGACAAGCTGGTCGAGGAAGTAGCGGAGTTTAAGCAGGCGGATGACGAGGAAGAGAAGGCAAGGGAGTTTGGAGATTTACTTTTTACTCTGGCCAATATTGCCCGCAAACTGGGTATAGACTTGGAGGCGGCCCTTCGCTCTGCCAACCAGCGCTTTTATCGGCGCTTTGTGTATATGGAAGGGATATGCCGCCAGCAAGGCATTAATTTTGATAACCTCTCTTTTGCTCAACAGAATGCCTTGTGGGAAGAAGCTAAGCAAAAGGTAAAATAGCAATGAGAGCTATTATCTTGGTGGGTGGTGAGGGAACCAGATTACGTCCCCTGACCTATAATGTGCCTAAGGCTGTAGTGCCGGTTCTGAATGAGCCCTTTTTGAAGCATGTGCTCTACTATCTTAAGGGGCATGGGGTTGATCAGGTTATCCTCGCCCTGGGGCATCAGGCTGAGCAAATCCAAAGTTGTTTTGGTGGCGGCAGTGAGCTCGGACTAAAACTAATCTATTTGATTGAGCATTCACCTTTGGGCACTGCTGGAGCGGTAAAAAATGCCGAAGCATTTCTGGATGAGCCCTTCTTTGTGTTTAATGGTGATATTTTCACAGGCATTGATCTGACTGCCATGATGCATCAGCACCGGGAAAGAAGGGCCAGTGTGAGCATAGCGCTAGTCCCAGTAGAAAACCCGACTATTTATGGTGTCGTCGAAACCGATGCTGGCGGCAGGGTAAAGCGCTTTGTGGAGAAGCCGAGCTGGCGCCAGGTTACTACTAATATGATAAATGCTGGCATTTACATTGTTGAGCCCTCTGTGCTTAAACATATTCCTCCCCTTACCCGCTTTACTTTTGAGCATGGTCTTTTCCCGCAGCTTTTGGAGCTAGGTGAGCCTATTTTTAACTATCCGTCTGATGCTTATTGGATTGACATAGGTGCGCCGCAAAAATATCTGAAGCTGAATTGTGACCTGCTTCTCGGCAAAGAACATTCAATCTTTTATCAGCCCGATGTGAATAATGGCGTTAACTTTAAAGGTGAAAGTTTTGTTCATTCCACGGCTCAAATTGAGGGGCCGCTGATGATTGGTGAGAACTGTGTTATTGAAAGAGATGTGCAGCTAAAGGGACCCGCTGTCCTGGGAATGGGATGCAGGCTCAAACAGGGTGCAGTTGTGGAAAGGGCTGTATTGTGGGAGGACATCGAGATGGGCGGGAGTGCTGTTCTCAAAAACTGTGTTATAGGCTCGCACAGCCGCATTGAAGAAGCGGTTAGCCTCGATGATTGCGTGGTTGGCGAGAATACTATCATCAGTAAAGGCAGTAAATTAGCTTATGGTCTCAAGGCTTGGTCTTGCGGTTTTTAGTTTGTGTGGTTACTGGAAATGAGGACATCGGGGCGAGAGGATTTGAACCTCCGACCTCAGCGTCCCGAACGCTGCGCGCTACCAGTCTGCGCTACGCCCCGATAATTTGATATTATAGGCTGATTTAACCCAAGGGGCAACAATTATAAGACTAAAGGATAGAACTTGAAATATTGTGTTGTGATAATTGATGGTGCCTCTGGCTGGCCATTGAGCGAGCGCGGCGGTAAGACTTGCTTGGAGCTTGCCTACACTCCAAACCTTGATGTCATGGCGCAAGAAGGCGCTTTGGGACTCACCGTCACTGTACCAGCGGGGATGGAACCCAGCAGCGCCTGTGCCTGCATGTCGGTACTCGGTTATGACCCCAAACTTTACTACCGGGGGAGGAGTGCCATTGAGGCCAAGAGTATGGGTGTTACCATTGGTGCTGGTGAGGTGGTCTTTCGTTGTAATCTGGTTGCCATACGTGATGGAAAGATGTGGAGCTACAGCTCTGGTTACATTAGCAGCGGCGAAGCTCAAGTTCTTATTGCCGCCTTAGAGGGAAGCCTCGGCGGCGATAAAGTGCACTTTTATCCCGGCGTTAGCTATAGACACATATGCAAGATAAGGGGGCGGGAAGATACACTTTTGGCTATTTGCACCCCTCCGCATAACATTCCAGACAAGCCCATCGCCGAGTTTCTCCCCAGTGGTCCGGGAAGTGAGCTGCTGCGGGACTTGATGGAGCGCTCAGAGGCTGTGCTTCGGGAACACCCGGTGAACATAAGTAGGAGGTCTCGTGGCGATATCCCGGCCACGATGATTTGGCTATTCTGGGGTAGCGGGAGGATACCTGACATGCCCGCCTTCAAGCGGGTTTACGGACTTGATGCCGCCATGACATCCGGGGTTGACCTTCTCAAAGGTTTGGCTCAAATGACGGGAATTAAGATGCTGGATATTCCAGGTGTGACCGATGGATTGGACAATGATTATGCCGCCCAGGTAGCCGGAGCCCTAAAAGCACTTGAGGAATGCGATTTAGTAGTTATTCACGTTGAGTCACCAGACGAGGCTGGCCACGCCGGCTCCATTGATGATAAAGTAGAGGCCATTCAGAGAGTGGATAGAGAGATTGTGAGCCAAATCCGCTTTTGGGGCAAGGATGCCCTTCGGGCACTGATTATGCCCGACCACTCAACGCCGATCAAGATTCAGACCCATTCTCGGGACCCAGTTCCATTTATGCTCTGGGGACCCGGGTTTGCAGCCAGCAGGGCGAAAAGATTCACCGAGGCGGAAGCTAAAAGGACAGGAATTTTCATTGAAGAGGGGTATAATATTATGGGCAGACTAATAAAAGTGTAGCCAAGATAATATATTATTAACTAAAGTAGGCATAGGCAGAGGGAAGGGTATGGCACTAATAGTTCAAAAATATGGTGGTAGTTCGGTGGCTGATGCCGAGAGAATCAAAAATGTAGCTCGGCAGGTAGCTGAAACTAAGGAGAAGGGAAATCAGGTAGTGGTGGTTGTCTCGGCAATGGGTGATACCACCGACGAGTTAATAAAGCTAGCCTGCCAGATTAGTGAGCAGCCGGGAGAGCGGGAGCTTGATGTTTTGCTTTCCACTGGCGAGGTAATTTCCAGTACCCTTTTGGCCATGGCTCTGGGGAGCTTGGGTTATAAAGCTATTAGCCTCAGTGGCGTTCAGGCTGGCATCTTCACTGATGCCAGCTACAGTCGGGCTCGGATTCTTCACGTTGCTCCAAAACGCATCGTTGATGAGCTTGATAAAGGCAATATCGTTATCGTGGCTGGATTTCAGGGAGTAACCGAGGGCATGGATATCACCACTTTAGGTCGAGGTGGCTCTGACACCACGGCAGTTGCCTTAGCTGCTAGTTTGGGAGCTCAAGTATGCCAAATTTATACCGATGTTGACGGGGTTTACACTGCTGACCCTCATTTGGTTAGCGAGGCATGTAAAATGAGAGAAATTGGCTATGAAGAAATGCTGGAGCTAGCCACTTATGGGGCGAAGGTAATACATCCCCGGGCGGTGGAATTAGGCGAGTTATATAATATACCTATTCTGGTGGCTTCCAGCTTTACCGATACGCCGGGCACTATTATTCATGGAGGGATTTCTATGGAAGTGAGAAGCAAGGTACGAGGCATAGCCCATGACCTCGACGTGGCTAAAATTACTGTAGTTGGCGTCCCTGATCAACCGGGCATCGCTGCAGCTATATTCGAGCCGCTGGCCAGAGCAAATATAAGCGTAGATTCCATCGTTCAGAATGCCAGCGTTAACAACATTACCGACCTGACCTTTACCGTTGCCCGAAGCGACTTAGCCAAAGCATTATCTCTTATTGAACCTATGGCGAAGTCTATTGGAGCCAGGGAATGCCTCGGTGATTCCACGCTGGCAAAGGTTAGCATTGTGGGCACGGGGATGCAAAATACGCCAGGCTATGCGGCTAGGATGTTCCGCGCCCTCTACGAGCAAAAAATTAATATTCAGCTGATCACCACTTCAGAAATAAGGATAACGTGTATTATTGCTGAAAGCAGAGTTGAGGATGCGGTTAGGGCGCTACACAGAGCTTTTGAGCTTGAAAAAGCTCAAGTTTGATGAGGCGGTTAAACGGCGATTATTTGCTTAATTTCTGGTATCTCTGCCTTTAATATGCGCTCGATACCGTTCTTTAAAGTGAGGGCAGCCATGGGACAACCAGCACAGGCGCCGCGAAGTCTTAGCTTAACTACACCTTCACTAACATCAATTAGCTCTACATCGCCGCCATCAGCCTGGAGGTTGGGGCGGATAGAATTTAAGACGGCCTCTATCTTGTTCCGCATAAGTATCTCTCTTCCGCTCTTAGCTTGTAATACTAATTAATACGCTAACACAGTTGGTTGGCCTCGTCAAATTGGTTTATACTTAAGTGTAAATGAGTTGTAGCGCTTGCTTGCATTGCCAAGATGCCTACTATAAAATTGGGGCTCATTGATTATCATTTTAAATTAATGTAACTTTTGGAAAAATGTCTTATCAAGAAGGAGAAGCTCGGTTAAGGCGGCGGCTAAGCCGCGAGGCGATTATTCTGGCAAAGCAAGGTCGCTGGGAAGAAGCAGAAGCAGTTAACAGGAGTATAATTGAAAGCTTCCCTGCCGACGTTGATGCCTATAATCGCCTCGGTAAGGCCCTGTTAGAGTTGGGTAAGTTTGCCCAAGCCAGGGAAGCTTACAGCCAAGCTTTAGAACTCTCCCCCAATAACGCCATTGCTCAAAAAAATCTGGCTCGATTATCCTCTTTAACAGAACCCGACGCAGCTCCCAAAGGCGAGCGGCATAAAGTCATTCCCGAACTTTTTGTTGGCGAGATGGGGAAAGCTGGGATAGTTAATCTTTTTGATTTAGCTCCAAAGGAAGTGTTAGCTAAGGTGAGCGCTGGCAATCAAGTACATTTGAAGGTTAGCGGACAGTATCTAATTGTAGAAAACGGCCGGGGAGAATATTTAGGGAAGGTTGAACCGAAGCACGGGCTTCGTCTTGTTAAACTGATGGAAGGTGGCAATGAGTATATTGCGGGTATAGTTAGCGCTGAAGAGGACAAAGTAAAGGTCGTAATTAAGGAAATGTTCCAGCACCCAAGTCAGACCGGGCAACTATCCTTCCCCGTTAAAACCACAAAGGGCTCTCGCCCCTATGTTAGAGATAATCTTCTTAGGCGGGGAGTTGTTGAAGAGGAAAGCTGGGAGGAGGTTGAGTATCCTGAAAGGGAAGAGGAAGCTGAACTTTTACCTGAAGGCTTTTCCATTGTCGAAGAGGCTATTTTGCCAGAGGAGGAATTAACCGAGAAGTAATGGAAATTGGGTTAGTTAAGCCGGTTGCCATTGAAGACGAAATGAGAAGCTCATACCTTGATTATGCTATGAGCGTTATCGTTTCTCGGGCATTACCCGATGTGCGTGATGGGCTGAAACCGGTACAGCGGCGCATTCTCTATGCTATGGATGGTTTGGGGCTTCGTCATGCCAGCGCTCATAAAAAGAGTGCCCGCATTGTTGGTGAGGTACTTGGCAAGTACCACCCTCACGGAGATGCTTCAATATATAGTGCTATGGTGCGGATGGCACAAGATTTTTCCATGAGACATGTTCTTGTTGATGGGCAAGGTAATTTCGGCAGCCTGGATAATGACCCGCCAGCAGCTATGCGTTACACTGAGGTACGGCTAGCTGGGATTGCTGAGGAGATGCTGGTTGATATTGATAAGGATACCGTAGATTTCACTTCCAATTTTGATGATAGCCTTAAAGAGCCTTCAGTCCTGCCAGCCAGGCTGCCCAACTTGTTAGTTAATGGTTCAGTGGGCATTGCTGTTGGTATGGCTACCAATATCCCCCCCCATAATCTTGGGGAGGTTTGCAATGCTATAGTTCATCTCATTGAAAATCCTGAAGCTACTGCAGAGGAGCTCACGCAGTTTGTTAAAGGTCCGGATTCTCCCACCGGCGGCATATGTTTGGGTGGGGAAGCCATTAGGGATGCCTATATTACGGGGAGGGGTAAAATTGTAACCCGGGCTAAGATTAGCGAGGAGGGTGCAGAGGGAGGGCGGTACCAAATAATTGTTACTGAGCTTCCTTATCAAACCAATAAGGCGGCTCTAGTGGAGAAGATAGCTGAGTTAGCTAAGGAAAGGAACATAGAGGGGATAAGCGAGGTGCGTGATGAATCGGATCGCCAGGGCGTACGCATCGTTATTGAATTGAGGAGGGGGGCTCAACCTAAGCGGATATGTAATAACCTTTATAAGTATACCCCGATGCAATCTGCTTTCTTTATCAACATGGTGGCGTTAGTCGATGGGCAGCCCAAACTAATTAACTTAAGGGAAGCTCTAAATTGCTATATCGATTTTCGTTGTGGAGTAATTAGCCGGCGCTCTCAATTTGAACTCCAGAAGGCGAAGAGTAGAGCTCATATTCTGGAAGGTTTTAGAATTGCCCTTGATCATCTAACTGAGGTGATTAATACCATCCGACATTCGGAGACTGTTGAATCAGCCCGAGACAAATTAATGGGAGATTTTGGTCTATCTCAGGTGCAGGTGCAATCCATTCTAGATATGCAGCTTCGCCGTTTGGCTCGCCTGGAGCGGAAGAAAGTAGTTGATGAATATGCTGAAGTGGTGAGAACTATTGCCTATTTGGAAGATCTTTTAGCTAATCCGAGGAAGATACTTTTCCTTGTCAAGGAAGATGTTCAGCAGCTAAAGTCTAAATATGGTAACCCACGGCGCACTTTGATTAGCGAAGCAGAAGCTGTGGAATTCCGTGAAGAGGACCTTATTACTCATGAGAACGTAGTAGTTACCCTGAGTAAACAGGGCTACATAAAGAGAATACCGACCAAGACTTATCGACTGCAACATCGCGGCGGCAAGGGCATTATAGGGATGGCGACGCGTGAAGCCGATGTGGTAGAACGCCTTTTAGTAGCTGATACTCATGATATCCTGCTTCTCTTCACTAATAGGGGCAAGGTTTTTAAGCTCAAATGCTATGATATTCCCCAAGATTTATCCCGAACGAGTAAAGGGGTGGCTTTAGCTAATTTATTGGCCATGGACTCAGGGGAGCGGGTAACCGCTTTGGTGGGGCTAGAAAGCTTAGTGAGTCCAGAAGTATTTTTATTGATGGTTACTTCTAGAGGAAGGGTAAAGAAGACCAGCCTTAGTAAATTTAGCTCAGTTCGGCGCTGCGGGCTTATTGCTGTGAAGCTCGGTAGCAAAGAGGAGCTGGTGACAGCTTGTAAGGTGATGGATACAGACGAAGTTATGTTAGTAAGCCAAAGGGGACAAGCCGTTAAATTTCTCGTTAAGCCCCTGCGGGTTGCTTCTCGAACTAGTGGTGGCGTGCGGGGCATTCGGCTTAGTGCCGATGACCGAGTAGTGGAAATGGGGGTTATTTTCCCCAATGCTCAGCTTCTCACGGTTACCGAGATGGGCTTTGGCAAGCGCACTCGGGAACGCAACTATCCCCTTCAGGCACGGGGTGGTAAGGGGGTGCGTGCTCATAAAATAGCTGAAAAAACAGGTAATGTTGTTGCTGCTAAATTGATTCCTCCCTCTCAGCAGCTTATGATTATTTCAAGCGAAGGCATTATTGTCCGCATTCCCATTGATGAAGAAATTCCTCTACACGGCAGAGCTACCCAAGGAGTTCACTTGAAAAAACTTGACCCTGGTGATAGGGTGGCTGCCGTTGCCTTTCTCCTTCAAGAGGGCGTTGAAGAGCCTCAAAAGGCAGGAAAATAAATAGCTTTAGTTATTAGTTGGGGGTTTGGTAGCAGTTGCCTTAAATTTTTGTTGGCAGCTTGGTTGCCAATGTTGAAGTCCACAGGCGTTACATGGTCCGTGTCGGCAGTCCGGGGTTTCTTTATCTTGCCAAATACGCTCGTATTCTTTTTTAAGGAAGCTGGAACTTATGCCGGTATTAATATGTTCCCAAGGCAATAGCTCATCTAGGGAGCGTTGTCGATGGGCATAAAAAGCGGGATCAACCCCATTCTCTTGAAAGGCAACAAGCCAGTCATGATAGTTGAAATGCTCATGCCAAGCGTCAAATTTACAACCTAATTGCCAAGCATAGTAGATGACCTTACTCAGCCGTCGGTCACCTCTGGATAGGCAGGCTTCAAGTTGGCTGGCATTGGGGTCGCGCCAAGATAATCCAATTCTAGCTCGGCGCAATCCTTGTTTAAGTAGTTCAAGCTTGGGAAGGAGTTGTTCTTTTTCCTCTTGACCTAGCCATTGGTAGGGAGTATGGGGCTTGGGAATGAGAGTTGATACGCTGACTCTAAGCTGAGGTTGCCTGCCTCCAGGTTTGCCCCTTAAATGGCTTATTTTGTGTACTAAGTCAATGATGCCCTGTATATCCTCGATAGTCTCAGTAGGTAGCCCAATCATGAAATATAGCTTAAGGTTCCAACCTTTATTAAAGGCAGCAGCAATTGTATTTAACATCACCTCTTCGGGGATGGCTTTGTTAATAATGCGGCGTAGTCTTTCTGTCCCAGCTTCGGGAGCAAAGGTGAGGTTGATTTTGCGCCGTAATGGTAGTGAGTCCATTAGCTTTGATGATATATCAAGGCGCAAACTGGGCAGAGACAGAGTTAAGTTGTCTCTGTGGTATTGCCGTGATAGTTCAGTAATTAGTTGATCGGCGTTGCTATAGTCTCCACTGCTCAGAGAAACAAGAGATATCTCTTTATAACCGCAGTACTTTATTATCTCGCCCACGGCGTTGATTATCTCTTCTTGAGGACGCTCACGTACCGGTCGGTAAATTATCCCCGCTTGGCAAAAACGGCAACCTCGACTACAGCCGCGTTGAATTTCTATGGCGGCGCGGTCGTGGATAACCTGAATATAGGGAACAACTGGCCTGGTGACCGGGGGCGGCAGTTTGGTTACCACTCGCCGCTCCACAGTTGGCTTAGCCTCGGGTGCTACAGGCATGAAACTAGTTACAGTGCCATCCTTTTTGTAGTTAACTTGATATAGGCTGGGGACATAGATGCCGCGGAGGCAAGCTGCCTTTCGTAATAGTTCTCGCTTGCTACCTCTGTAGGCTCGGAAGCTCTCTAACAGTTCAAGTATTACTTCTTCGCCTTCACCAATAACAAATAGATCTATAAATTCGGCCATTGGCTCGGGATTGAGTGCACAACTACCCCCGGCTATTATTAACGGATAGGAATTATCCCTTTGCGAGCTCAAAGGTGAAATCTGAGCTAGATCGAGCATATTGAGTACGTTGGTGTAGGTTAGTTCGTGACCTAAGGAAAAGCCGATAACATCGAAATCCTTTAGAGGGCGCCTAGACTCTAGGCTAAATAAGGGAGTGTTGTGGAGGCGCATGGCTGCTTCCATATCTACCCATGGAGCGTAGACCCTTTCAGCGAGGGCATCAGGTTGGCTGTTAATTATTTCATAAAGGATGGGCAGAGCTAGATTCGACATACCGATTTCGTAAGTATCGGGGTAGGCTAGCACGATTCGGATTGGGGTCGTTTCCCAATTCTTAGCAGTGCTATTCCACTCACCCCCGCTATAACGCCCGGGTTT
Organism: Dehalococcoidia bacterium; assembly: GCA_030620975.1. Lineage (GTDB taxonomy): Bacteria > Chloroflexota > Dehalococcoidia > GIF9 > JAUXIO01 > JAUXIO01. Next base: position 46,293 of record JAUXIO010000003.1, read on the forward strand.
GGAAACTTGATAAAGCATATTACTCAAGAAGTTATCTTGTGCCTAGATTGACTATTATAGTTTCTAGCTCGACCTTCTTCAACTGTAATCGATTGATGCTAGATTGTTGACATCATCCATATAATCGTGCTAAATTATAAATTTGGCATTGATTGGCCACTAAAATAGGCTGAGAACTCCGAGGAAACCGGCTGGTTGAAGTCGGGAGGAACTCTATGGGAAGTAGATCGGCATACAACTGGCGGGTTTTTAATTATTGGGGAGGAATTAAGAATGCCCACAATTAATCAGCTTGTTCGTAAAGGGCGGCGGAAGCTTACTAGGCGGGTGAAGGCGCCGGCATTGCATTTTAGCTATAATGCCTTGCAAAATAAGACTGAGTGGAATAGGGGCTCGTCACAAAAGCGCGGGGTTTGTATTCAGGTAAAAACTATGACTCCGAAGAAACCCAATTCCGCTCTACGTAAAGTTGCTCGGGTGCGGTTGACCAATGGCATCGAGGTAACTGCTTATATTCCCGGAGAAGGGCATAATTTGCAGGAGCATTCGGTAGTTTTAATTCGCGGAGGGAGAGTGAAAGATTTACCCGGAGTTCGTTATCATATTGTTCGCGGCGTTTTGGATGCTGAGGGAGTAGCTGAGCGCCAGCAGGGGCGCAGTAAATACGGGACAAAGCAAGCCAAGAAGTCCTCGCGTGTTGAGGGAGATTGAATGCCAAGGCGCGGTAAAGTAATAAGAAGAGAAGTACGTCCTGACGCCAAGTATGGAAGTGTCACTGTAGCTCGGTTTGTTAGTAGGGTGATGATGCAAGGTAGGAAAGCTACGGCTGAGCAAATCGTGTATGGTGCCTTGCAGCTCGTTAGCCAACAGCTTAATCAAGGCCCTGTGGAAGTTATGGAGCAGGTAATTAAAAATGTTACACCGTCGCTTGAGGTTAAACCACGCCGTGTTGGTGGCGCTACTTATCAGGTGCCAGTGGAGGTTCAGCCCAGGCGGGGGCTTTCTCTAGCTATACGCTGGCTTGTTCGATCGGCTCGAGCTAGACCCGGCAAATCTGCGGTGGATAAGCTGGCCGCTGAGATTATTGATGCTGCTCAAGGTCGAGGGGCAACTGTCAAAAAGTGTGAGGATACTCGCAGAATGGCTGAAGCTAATAAAGCTTTTGCTCATTATCGATGGTAATGAGTTCTCAGGCGACTCAGTTAAAGATAGGTTTTGGAATGAGAAATAGCTTTGTGTTGAGAGATTTTCCTTTAGAGCGAGTACGGAATATAGGGATTATCGCTCACATAGATGCGGGGAAGACTACCGCCACTGAAAGAATCCTGTATTACGTTGGGCGTACCTACAAGGTTGGCGATGTCGATGAGGGAACGACAGTGATGGATTGGATGCAGCAGGAGCGAGAGCGTGGCATCACGATTACTGCGGCAGCTACTACTTGTTACTGGCGCGAACATCGCATCAATATTATTGATACACCGGGGCACGTGGATTTCACTGCCGAAGTTGAACGTTGTCTCCGGGTATTGGATGGGGGAGTAGTAGTCTTGGATGCCGTGGCTGGTGTTGAGTCTCAATCGGAGACGGTGTGGCGGCAAGCAGACAGATATGGGGTTCCCAGGATTTGTTTTGTTAATAAAATGGACAGGGCTGGAGCCGATTTTCAGCGCACTGTAACTATGATTGAGGAACGGTTGCAGGCGAAAACCTTAATGATACAGCTACCTTTGTTTACAGAAGATCTTTTCCAAGGAACTATTGACCTTGTGGAAAACAAGGCTTTATTTTTTTCTGGGGAGCCCAATACACCGCCAATGGAGGCAGCCATCCCGGAGAGCCAGAGTTCGTCGGTAGCTAAACATCGCCAGGCACTCATTGAAAAGCTAGCTGAGAACGATGATCAGCTTATGTTGGCTTACCTTGAAGGAGGGGACATTACTTCTTCTCAGCTCAAGGCAGCTATAAGAAAACTAACTCTAGCTAATCGGATGGTACCTATTCTTTGTGGTAGTGCCCTGAGAAATAGGGGAATCCAGCCTTTAATTGAGGCCATTGTTGGTTATTTACCATCCCCTTTAGACAGACCCCCGGTTCGCGCTATTGCCCCTGAAACTGGGGTGGAGGTCTTTCGTCAACCAAGCGATGAGGCACCTTTTTCCGCCTTAGCCTTCAAGGCAGTTTCCGACCCATTTATGGGTAAATTAGTTTATCTTCGGGTCTATTCAGGTAGGGTGAAGACGGGGGGGCAAGTCTTCAACGCCACTCGCGGAGTAAAGGAACGCGTGGGAAGGTTATTTCTTATGCATGCTAATCGCCGTGAGGAGGTTAAACAAGCAGATACTGGAAGCATCGTGGCTACCTTGGGCTTCAAGAGAACCCTTACCGGGGACACTTTGTGCGATTTAAGTGACCCCGTGCTTCTTGAATCAATTCGCTTTCCTGAGCCGGTACTTTCAGTAGCTGTTGAACCCAGGGACGAAGCCGACCAGGATAAATTGATTGATGTGCTAGCTAAACTGATCGAGGAAGATCCGACCATCAGCATCCGCCATGATCAGGAGACGGGACAAACTATTATTTCAGGAATGGGCGAGTTGCATCTTGAGATTTTAAGGGAGCGTACACTCCGTGAGTTTGGGGTGAAGGTGAAGGCCGGTAAGCCTCAAGTAGCTTATAGAGAGACAATCGCCGTCCCCGTAGAGGTTGAGGGAAGGTTTATTCGTCAGTTTGGAGGTCGGGGGCAATACGGTCATGTGTGGCTTAGGCTTGAACCTGGCGAGCGTGGTAGTGGCTTTAAGTTTTTCGATCGGGTTCAGGGTGGAGCTATACCGAAAGAGTATATTCCGGCTGTAGAAGTGGGAATCAAGGAAGCTTTGGAAAGTGGGGTAGTGGCCGGCTATCCAGTAGTGGATATCAAAGCAACCTTATATGGTGGCAGCTTTCATGAGGTTGACTCGTCAGAAGTGGCTTTTAAGATGGCGGGGTCAATAGCTTTAAAGAATGGGCTTAGCAAAGCCAAGCCCATTCTTCTTGAGCCCATCATGAAGTTGGAGGCAGTGACACCAGCACCATTTTTAGGTGATATTATTGGTGATTTAAATTCACGAAGGGGACGCATTGGTGGCATTGAGACGCGTGCTGACACTTGTATTGTGAGCGCTTTCGTTCCCTTGTCCGAGAGCTTCGGCTATGCCACTAACCTAAGATCGCTAAGTCAGGGCAGGGCAACGCATTCTATGGAATTTTATTGTTATGAAGAAGTAGGTCCCGATTTGGCCAAGCAAATTGCGGCTGGGAGTAAGTAGAAGTAAATATGCCTGAGCAAAAGATTCGCATTAAAATTAAAGGGTTTGATCACAGGTTGGTTGACCAGTCAGCGAAGCAAATTGTGGAGACGGCGGAACGAACCGGGGCCTTGATCGCCGGTCCAGTGCCTTTGCCTACGCGAATTCAGAAATTTTGTGTCATCCGCTCTCCCTTCATTGATAAAGACTCTAGGGAGCAGTTTGAAATTCGCACCCACAAGCGACTCATTGATATTTTAAAACCAACTTCTAAAACTATAGATGCTTTGACTCAACTTAATTTACCTTCGGGCGTAGAAATAAATATTAAGTTATAGCAGAAATATGGTTTCAGGCATAATTGGTAAAAAAATAGGCATGACTCAGTTTTTTAGAGCCACGGGCGAGGTGGTAGCGGTAACTGCTGTTGAGGCCGGACCTTGCTATGTTGCCCAACTAAAGACTGAGGCGAGAGAGGGCTATAATGCCATTCAATTGGGTTTTGGGCAAGCTAAGAGACTCAATTCTCCCCAGAAAGCCCATCTTAAAGGCATGGATCAGCTTAAGTATCTCCGTGAGTTCAGAGTGGGGGACGTTACTTCTATTCAGGTGGGGCAAAAAGTTGATGTTAGCTTGTTTAGGCCGAATGACCTGGTAGATATTATTGGCTTCTCTAAGGGCAGAGGGTTCGCCGGCGTGGTGAAACGTCATCATTTTGCCGGCGGACCGAAAACTCATGGTCAGTCTGACCGCCATCGGGCTCCTGGTTCCATTGGTGCCGGTACTTTCCCAGGACGCGTACTTAAAGGAACGCGGATGGCGGGGCATATGGGAAATAAGAGGGTAACTGTGCGTAATCTGGAGGTTATTGAGGTTGATCCGGCTCGTAATTTACTTCTGGTTAAAGGGGCGGTGCCTGGAGCCAGAAAAGGATTATTGCTTATAAAAAAGGCTAAGTGGATATAACGAATATGCAAATTCCCGTTTATAGCTTGAAGGGCGAAGTAATTGACAAGATTGAACTGAGAGAGGATGTTTTTGGTATCCTCTTTAATGAAGGAGTAGTTCACCAAGCATTGGTGAGGCAGCTAGCCAATAGGCGACAGGGCACTGCCGATACTAAGACGAGGGCAGAAGTTTCTGGAAGCGGTAGAAAAGCTTTCGCTCAGAAGCATACTGGGAGGGCGCGTCGGGGGGGTAGCCGGTCGCCTCTTCTTAGAGGGGGTGGTGTAGTCTTTGGCCCTCATCCGCGGAGTTACAGACAGGCTATGCCCAAGAAGATGCGGCGATTGGCTTCAAGATGTGTTTTCTCGGCTAAGGCAAGGGAAGGGGAATTGAAAGTTGTAGACAAACTTGAACTTCAAGAAATGAAAACGAGAAGGATGGCTGAAATCTTATCAGCTTTAGAGGTTTATACTTCAGTGCTTATTGCTACTGCTGGAGTGGAGCCCATTGTGGTTAAATCAGCTCGCAATCTACCCGGAGTTAAGATACTGCCGGCGGCTTTGCTTAATATTGGGGATTTACTTTCTTATAGAATATTAATAATGACTGTAGCCGCGGTGAGAGAGGTAGAGCGGATTTGGGGACAAAGGCAAGCTCAGGAAGTGGTAGTAGTTCCTTGAGGGAGATTTAGCGGGGATGCTAGAAGATGCATGTTTATGAGGTATTGCGGCGCCCGTTAGTTACTGAGAAAAGTGCTTTGCTTCGGGAGCAGGGCAAATATGCTTTTGAGGTAGCGGGGAAAGCCACCAAGCCCCAAATTAAGGAAGCAGTAGAGACTGCTTTTAAAGTGAAAGTGGCTGGAGTAAACGTAATGACTGTTCCTGGGAAGATGAAAAGGCTGGGCAGGAGACAGGTGATGACTGCATCGTGGAAGAAAGCAATGGTTACCCTGGAGCCGGGGCACAAGATTGAATTTTTTGAAGGTGTTTAATTAGCGAGGTTAAATTTGGGTTCGGTTATTAAAAAGCGTCGGAAGAAGATGGCAAAACATAAGCAGCGGAAGCTTTTGAAGAAGACCCGTTGGCAGAGGCGGCATCCATAATAAGTTATTATAGAAAAGGGAAAAGGTAATTTCTTGGCAATAAAAGTTTACCGACCAACATCTCCGGGGAGGCGAGGTATGACTGGTGCTACTTTTGAGGAGATAACCAAGACCATACCTGAGAAGTCTCTGCTCATGCCGCTTAAGAAGCAAGCCGGGCGGAATAGCCGGGGGGTAATAACAGTTCGGCATCGCGGAGGTGGAGCTAAGCGCAGGCTTCGTATTATCGACTTTAAGCGGAATAAAATTGGTATTCCGGGGAAAGTGGCTGCTATTGAGTACGACCCTAATCGTTCAGCTCATATCGCTCTTATTCATTATGTTGATGGTGAGAAGCGCTATATTCTTGCCCCTTCGGGGCTTGGTTTAGGTGATATTATAAAAGCGGGCAATGACGCTGAAGTGAAGCCTGGCAATGCCTTACCGTTAAACTCAATCCCTGTAGGTGCTTTAATTCACAATATTGAGCTTAAATTAGGCAGGGGTGGGCAATTAGCACGCAGTGCTGGTGAAGCAGCTCAACTTGTGGGTAAGGAAGAGAAGTATGTTTTGGTTCGTTTGCCATCAGGTGAATTACGCCGCATTCATGGTGGTTGCTTAGCTACAATTGGGCAAGTAGGTAATATTGATCATGGAGGTATAAAGCTTGGTAAGGCTGGACGCAAAAGGCATCTTGGGTGGCGACCTTCGGTCCGAGGTTCTGCCATGTCTCCACGGGACCATCCCCATGGGGGTGGTGAAGGCAGGTCTCCGATTGGAATGAAAGCACCCAAGACGCCGTGGGGCAAACCGGCTTTAGGCTATAAAACACGTCGCCGTAAAGATTCCGATAGATTGATCGTAAAGAGGAGAAAATAGCAGAGTTAATTAGGGAGAAGTGATGTCAAGATCGTCCAAAAAAGGTCCTTATTATGATGCCAAATTGTTTGCAAGAATAGAGGCGCTTAATCGTTCTGGAGACAAGACGGTAATAAAAACTTGGTCACGCGCCTCTACTATCCTTCCCCAGATGGTGGGCTATACTATAGCGGTCCATGACGGCAGGAGGCATGTACCCATCTTTATTACCGAAGATATGGTAGGGCATAAGCTGGGAGAATTTGCCCCCACTCGGACTTTTAGGAGACATACTGCCAAGGCACAAACAGTTGTGCAGGCGGGAAGGAGGAAGTGATTTAGGACGATAATGAGAGTTAGAGCTGTGGCTAAAGATGTGGGTATTTCACCTCGGAAGGTTCGTTTGGTGCTGGATGCAGTTCGAGGAAGGAAGGTGGATGAGGCGTTAACTATTTTAAGATTTTTGCCGACGCCGGCAGCTCGGACTGTAGCCAAGGTGGTTAAATCAGCAGCTGCCAATGCTGAAAATAATTTTGAGATGTCCCCTTCCGGCCTCAAAATTATTGATATTTTTGCTGGTCAAGGGCACACCTTAAAAAGGTTTCGCCCTCAAGCACGAGGGCGAGTAAATCCGATCTTGAAGCGGTCTAGCCATATTACAGTTTTTGTCGCTGAGGAGGGAGAATAATTGGGTCAGAAGGTTCATCCTTATGGCTTTAGGATTGGTATTATTCGCGATTGGCAAGCCAAGTGGTATGCTGAGAAACACTATGCTGAATTTTTGCAGCAGGACTTAAAGTTGCGTCGAACTGTTGAGAAAGAATGTTCTGAAGGCGGCATTGCCAGCGTAGAGATTGATCGCCGGGGTGCTGAAGTACTTCTAACCGTTTACTCGTCTCGTCCCGGTATTGTTATTGGTAGGGGCGGGCAGCGTGCTGAAGAGTTGAGATCGAAATTGGAGAAAACTGTTGGGAAGATGGTTAGATTAACTATTAGAGAAGTTGAGCAACCTGAACTTGAAGCTTG
>JAUXIO010000037.1 GCA_030620975.1 Dehalococcoidia bacterium
GTTGGCTTCCCCGGGGAAAGTGACTCGGAGTTTGAGGATGGCTATCGCTTTTGTGGGGAAGCTGGCTTTGCCAATATGCATGTTTTCCCCTTCTCTCTGCGGCCGGGGACCTTGGCAGCTAGGATGCTGGGACAGGTGGAGGAGGGGCTAAGGAAGGAGCGTGGCCGCAAGATGCTGGAGCTGGCTCGGAGAAGTGCAAATAGGTTCCGAGAACGGTTTCTGGGACAGGCCATGGAGGTCTTATGGGAAAAGGAGACGAATTTGGGGAGCGGTGTGTATTCGGGACTCACTGGTAACTATATCAGAGTATTTACCAAAAGTGATATGCCTTTGACTAACAGGGTTGTGCCGGTGAAACTGCTTGAGATGCGTGGACAGGGGGTGTGGGGAGAATTAACTAAATGAAGATTCAGGTTAAAGTAACTCCGAACTCGAAAGTTGAGGAAGTTATGGAGGAAGGGGATAGCTTTGTGGTGAGAGTCAAAGAGCCCCCGAAGCAAGGCAGAGCTAATCGGGCAGTGATTAAGCTATTGGCGAAGCACTTTAAGGTTTCGCCAAGTTCGGTGAAGATTCTAAGCGGCTTTACCAGTCGAAGCAAGGTTATTGAGGTTTCGGGGGTGGGCTGAGGGCTTATTTCTTACTCGGGAGTATCTTCTTTGCCGCGCTGAGTTTTGAGAAAATCTTCGACTTCTCTTATGATTCTATCGGCGCCTTCTACTGGTCCCGCCGGCCTGCCACCTTCGGCCTCATACTGTTCTTCTAACTTTTGGATATAGCGGCTAAGCTCTTCATTTTCAACAAGCAGCTTATTCAGGACTCCCTGTAGATATTCGGCGGCTCTTTCCATCTCTTCAAGGTTGACTTCAATCCCTGAGAGCTCGGTTAACTTTCTCAGGAGCGCCAGGCAAACTGCAGGATTACTTTCTGTGCGCACATAAAATGGAGCATGTCCCCAGAGGTTAACGGCTTCTATTCCCCTCTGGCGGCAAGTGGCTAACAATAGACTATACAGGCTGCTGGGTCCCTTGTAGGTGAGGGGCTCAATGTCGTGCTCCTGCAGAACTTCCCTGAGATGAGGTAGGCTCACTACACCGGTTATCTTTGGCTCTCTAGTATGGGGGATTTCGTCGTAGAGCCCACCCACCAGGTATATCTTGTTTATCTTTAATTGTTTTGTGAATTCCAGAATTGAATCTACATACTCCTGCCATTTCAAGTTTGGCTCGGTGCCCCAGAGCAAAACTGTATCTTGGTTAGCCGTTTCGCCCTTCCAATAAAAGAAGTTATTGGCGGGCAACCTCACTGATTGTATCAGTCCTTGGTCAATTATGGCTGTGGGGCGGTCTGTGGATAAGTCGTAAAATTCCTTTGCGGCTATTTCGGCAAATTTTTGCGGCTTCAATTTTCTTATGAGGTAGGAGATGGTGGCAGTGCCGGCGTGCGCGGCATCGGGCCAGCCGCCGAAAGCGGCCACTAACTGCGGATTATTAAGCTCGGGCTTTTCGTGGATGATTATTTCCTTGTTGCCCATCTTCTCCCTTAATGGATAGCATAATGCGTCGCCTGCTCTAACGTCAAGTTGAGTTTGTATTTATGCGCCGTCCATGCGGGGGTCGGGTGTTAGAAAGCTTGCAAATAAAATATTGGCAGCGGGACAACTCAAAAATGGTTATCCAGGTGTTTTGTTCAGCGCCGCCTTCGAAATAGTGAAAGTAGCCACATTAAGGCAATTACGCTGAAAAACGGTGATATTTGAATTCCAGTACTGCCGCCCTTCTGTGTCACAGTGGCGGGAGTCTCGGTGGGCGTTTGCAATGTGGTTAAGGCTTCGCCAGTAACTTCATAGGCTGCTAGCTGAACTCCCATATATCGCTCTGGCATCCACCCCAAGGGGTTATTTCCTCCAGTCGCCTCAGCCCAAACCCAGCCAGACTCGCTGTCAAGGGATAAACTCCGATTGGCTCTCTTATATTCGGGCAGATATACTAGTGTTGCGGCATGGTCTGGCGCCAATACTATGGCCGAGCGATAGTCCGCTCCCTTATACATAACTGCAAGCAAAATGGCATAATCCTCACAGTCACCATAGGCGAAGCCCTGCTGTTCAATAGTGGCTGCCACCTCATCGGCGTTCTGGGCAAACTCCTCAAAGCCAAACTGGTCTGTGTCTGACGTATATCTGATTCTGTCACGGGCAAAGGTGAAAATCTTCTCCGCCCGCTGGGAGGGGTCTGGGTAATCTTTGGCAAATGCCCGACCAAGCTGATATGCTTTATCAGCATTTTCTCCCAAGCTTTCAAACGTGATGACGGGGCGAAACTCTGTTTTGGAAAAGAATTGAAAGAAACCGTCCTGGCCAGCACCCCGAGTTCGACACACGCCCCAGTCATCAAAGACCTGTCCATGCTCTTCATAGAAATTCTCTGATGAGTTAGCCAAGGTGGAAGCGGGTATCATCGTGAGCAGGATTACCGCTAGACAAATAAGGATGATTTGTAACGGCCTCAGCATGGTGCCCTTTATAATGGCATAGTTAGGGCGGCGTGCATTATCAAACCGAAGAAGACCAAATAGCCGAACACATAGGTTCCGACGGCAATAGGACTTTCTCTAATGCTTGCAAAAGGTATTTTTGGCGTCAGTTTATCTATAATATGAAATAGAGCTATCCCTAAAAGGAGGCTCACCACAAAGCTGATGGCTATTAACCCTAGTCTTCGGGCATCGAGCAAGCTTTCTAGAAGCCCAGCGCCAATTATTACAGGCCCGGTTATGGTTCCGTGTATGGCTAAACCGACCAGGATCAAAAATCCAGCAATAAACAGTCCCACTGAAACTGGATTTTTCCCTATGCTTTCTCGTTCATGAATATGCGGGGTGAGTGCATCCAGCACCCTGATGCCAAGCCATGCCAGCAAGGCGCAGATAAAGGCCAGAATGATAGTTCTGGCTACCCAGAGCAGCACAACTACATAGAAACTAGTAGTTGGGCCCAGTTCAAACATATATTACTGCCCTCCAATACCTCAGTGCGCAAAGTCTAGCATAAGCCCGTTCGTGTGGCAAACTCCACGGTCATTAGCTGAGAGTAAGGCCAGTCTTATTATCTACTTGTTACCCCAAGCGCTGATTGATGTGGAATAAATTGGGTGGCGCGCCTAGAGGGATTCGGACCCACGACCCCCGGTTCCGAAGATTGAAGCCGTGTGTGCTATTCAGTGCCACCAGATAGCATAACGCTCTTTCCGGTTTAGCGTCGGATCCCAGTTTATATCTGGGAGTGCCACCCTGTGTCACCGGGTGCCAAACGGTTTGTCGGCAAAAACTGAGAAAGGAACTGTATAGGCTGCGCAGAATGAAAACAATGGCTTTCCCAAAAGCGTTTCCGCTTATCTAAAGCCCAGTTGGATGTTGTCCACAACTATATTGCTGACTGCACTTTTCAGGCAATTGTGTAATATGCGTAATATCTAGCAACTAGGTGAGGACTAAAGTTTAGGCTATGTTTGCTCTTTCCTTATTTTTTCCATTTCCTTTTCTATGGCTCGCCTATCCCGTGCACTTTGTCCCGAGAAGACGAAAACCCCAAGGAAATGAAACAGGACACCAATGCCCCAGCCACCTAGCGGAAAGATAAACCATGGGAATCCTCTGCCAGCAGCAAATGCCCATATAAGCACCAGGATGATATTGACGACTATGTATACGGTAAAGTGGATAAAAAATCCTCTCTTTTCCTCAACACGTTTCTTTGCCAGTTCATAAATTTGCTCTTCGGACATACCACTTGTCATTTTGGTACCTCCATATTTCAAAACTTCTAATAGTCTAATGCCCCACCAGCTAGTCGTCAAGAACTTTTACAGGCCCAAGCAGTACAAAACTTGGAGTTTAATGGATTCTCCTTAGCCTTAGCAGATTATACAAAATGGACTTTTGTGCAATCTCACTCTATCCAACAAAAAAGTCATAAGGTGAAATTTCAAGAACTAGCTAAATTATCACCCCCCTGAGGGGGGGGGTGAGAGAAGCAAAAAGGAAAGCCTCCTTGTACGGGAGGCTTCTGCCATCATCGTTACCAGGTTAATCTATTGGCAATTACAGACCGACTTTACCTTATGATGGAGTGTGCAAGTAAGTACTGGCATCACCATAAGCCAGTAGGCTGGCCTGGATTTCTCTTGCCACCGAAGATCTATGACCATCTTAATACATATTTTGGTCTGTGTTTTCTGGTATAATTTGCATGATTAGTCTGGTGCGGAGTTTGCCTATATCCCAGGCCACCATCGAAATCGAGGTGGCGAGTTGCTGCAACATGGTGATTTACGGCCGGTTTCATGATTATCCAATGTTTAGAGGTAGAACGATGGGAAACCAAGAAGAACAGTCACTCAAAGAGGCCAAGCGAGCGGAAAAGCGCGCTGCAGAGGAAGCTGAGCGGCTAGCCAAGGAGCAGACGAGAAAGAAAGCCTATTTGGCTAGAGAACAGGCAATTGAAGAGGCCCAGAAAGAAAGGGAAACCAAGCGATCAGAGAAGCGCGCCAAAGAGGAAATAGATCAATTAGCTAGAGAACAGGCAAGAAGGGAAGCCTATTTAGCTCGGGAGAAGGCGACAGCCGAGGCTCAAGAGGCGAGAAAGCGCAAGGCTGAAAAACTATCCCCGGAGTGAGCTGAATAGATACGGGCAGCAAGATGACCTAATTCCTTAATTCATTTCAAATTCCTGTCTTAGTAATAGTACTCCGGTTTATACATATTTGAATAGCCGCCTTGGCAGTGCCAGTTGTTTATTTGCAGAGTTGGTCGCTTTGGTGTATGATATAGATAATAGTTTCGGTTTAGGTTATTACAAGCTTCTTAGAATCCCCTTAGATTTTATATTAAGTATTGGATGACCCGGATTCCAAACTAAAATTCCGAAGAGAGGAGGTCATCCAATGAGTTTCCAGGACAAGTCGATCCAATGTTCCGATTGTGGGACTACCTTCACCTTCAGCGCTGGGGAACAAGAACAATTTGCGTCCAGAGGCTACACTAATAATCCCAAGCGCTGTCCCTCATGCCGCCAGGAAAGGAAGGCACGGCAGTACGGCAACAGTGGCAACAGCTATAGGAATGGTAGCTATGGCTATAGGCCTCAACGCGAAATGTTTCCTGCGGTATGCGCCGAGTGTGGAAAAGCTACCCAGGTGCCATTCCAGCCCCGCGAAGATCGGCCGGTGTATTGCAGCGATTGCTACAATAAGGTCAGGTTGAGCAGATCCCGCTAGTTTGCTCTTGAAGACATACACAGATCAGGTACGCTTGGCCTGTGTATGTCACTTCAACAAGGATTACACAATCTAAGGAGGGGAATCCAACATGAAAATATATGTGGGTAACTTATCGTACGAGGTAACTGAAGAAGACTTACGGCAAGAATTCGGGGCTTTTGGAGAGGTAACTTCTGCAAACATAATAACAGACAAGTATAGTGGGCGACCCAAGGGGTTTGGCTTTGTTGAAATGGCATCAAAGTCTGAGGCTGAGGCTGCCATCACTGGCCTTAGCGGGAAAACACTCAAAGAGCGGACTATTATGGTCAATGAAGCTCGTCCTCGTACCGACAGCAGAAGTGGCGGCTTCCGTGATAGTAGAAGTGGCGGATTTGGTGGAGGAAGACAACGAAGATATTAGACTGCCCCTTAACCCATCTCTAACTACGACAGTAAAATATATTCATAACTCCCGAGGGCTATTGGCAAAGCGTAGATCACGGATAACCCCATTGCCAAGGAGAGGTGTCAATATGAATATCTATGTGGGCAACCTGTCTCTGGAAGTGACGGAGGAGGAACTGAGGCGAGAATTCATGGCTTTTGGAGAAGTGATATCTGTAATCATCATGAACGACAAGTATATTGGTAGTGGTCAGCTGCGTGGCTATGGCTTTATTGAAATGGCTTCGAAGGCTGAGGGTGAAGCCGCAATTGCCAACCTCAATGAAAAAACGCTGAAGCATATGACAATTAATGTTGTTGGGGCCCTCCCTCTTTCGGATCACAAAGATAAGGGATTCCTATATAGCAGAAGACCAAGCCACTTCAGTGGAAGAGTCAGAGAAAGAAGATACTAAATCAGTTGAGTTGCCTGCCATGTTTTAGGAGCATGCAACTCTAAATTTTACTAAGGAGCCTTAATGAGTTTTGAAACCTTTAATTTTCATCCGAGCATAATGGCTGGTGTACGTGCGCTCGGTTATGTTAGACCCACACCAATCCAAATTCAATCCATCCCACCAATTATGCAGGGGCGGGATCTCATCGGTCTGGCCCAGACTGGAACCGGCAAGACCGCTGCTTTTGTGTTGCCAATTCTGCAGCGTCTGTTGCCAGGCCCACGGGATGACGTCCGAGCTCTCATAATCTCGCCCACCCGTGAGCTGGCGGAGCAAACATGTGAGACGACAAGTGAATTGGGGAGACAGACTGGACTCCGCAGTATTGCCATTTATGGTGGTGTCAATATGGATCAGCAAACCCGGAGACTCCGCAGTGGGATTGAAATAATTGCTGGTTGTCCGGGTCGGCTGCTCGATCACCTATGGAAGGGGACGATCAATCTATCCCATCTGGAAGTTCTGGTAATCGATGAAGCGGACCGGATGTTCGATATGGGCTTCCTGCCCAGCGTCAGGGGCGTTTTGGAGTGTATAATACACAGCCGGCAGACACTTCTTTTCGCGGCCACCATGCCTGATGATATCCGACGGCTGGTACAAGAAATCCTGCATGATCCGGTCACGGTGCAAATTGGTTGCACGGCACCAGCAGCCACGGTATCACACGCAATGTACCCGGTAAAACAGCACCTCAAGACAGCTCTGCTGAAGGAGCTCTTGCGCAGTACAAAAACGGAGTCAGTACTCGTATTCACACGTACCAAGCACCGAACGGAGCGCGTTGCACAGCAACTGGCAAGAGGGGGCTTCAGAGCAACCTCGCTGCAAGGTGATATGCCCCAGTACCTGCGCCAGGCTGCGCTTGATGGCTTCCGTGCCGGCTCGGTTAAGATTCTGGTGGCGACTGATATTGCCGCCCGGGGCATTGATGTTTTAGATATTTCACACGTTGTTAACTACGACATGCCCGATAGCACGGATGCCTATACGCATCGCATCGGCCGCACCGGGCGAATTGGTAAGAACGGTGAGGCATTCACATTTGTGACTGGCGAAGACACCGCAATGGTGCGGGCACTTGAGCACCTTCTCAAAAAACCGCTGGAGCGCCACACGCTGCAAGGCTTTGATTACGCAAAGCCTGCGCCGGATAACGAAAACATCCGCTCTCCGCGCCAATCAGGACGGCGCGCAGTACGAAATGGGTGGGTAAAAGTAACTGTCACCTGAACAAGGCTATGAATTATCGTCATGATATAAGAAA